>DATMHT010000400.1:0-4463 GCA_035554795.1 Gemmatimonadaceae bacterium
CGGCACGGCCGTGCGCCCCGGACGCTCGGCGTCGAAGCCGGCGGCGTAGCGCGCGAGCATCTCGAGCTCCGCCTCCGCGCTCGGGTAGGGGACGCGGATCTTCACGAGGAAGCGGTCGAGCTGCGCCTCGGGGAGCGGGTAGGTGCCCTCGTACTCGACCGGGTTCTGCGTCGCGAACACCGTGAACAGCTCGCCGAGCGGGCGCCCGGTGCCGTCCACCGTGACCTGGCGCTCCTGCATCGCCTCGAGGAGCGCCGCCTGTGTCTTCGCCGGCGCGCGATTGATCTCGTCGGCGAGCAGCAGGTCGGTGAAGACGGGGCCCGGATGGAACTCGAAGCCGCGTCGCCCGTCCGCGCCCGACTCGCGCAGCACGCTCACGCCGGTGATGTCGCTCGGCATCAGGTCGGGCGTGAACTGGACGCGGCCGAAGCGCGCGCCGAGCGCGGTGGCGAGCGACCGGACGAGCAGCGTCTTCGCGGTGCCCGGCACGCCCTCGAGCAGCGCGTGGCCGCGCGCGAGGAAGGCGACGAGCGCCTCGTCGATCACCGCGTCCTGCCCGACGACGCTGGCGGCGACGGCGGCGCGCACGCGGTCGAGCGCGTCGCCGGCCTGCGCGGGGGTCATCGGGGTCGGGCCGGGCGCGGGCGCGGTGGCGCCGCTGCCGCCGAATCCGGCCGCCGTCTGTGCGGGGTCTGTCACGCTGCGTGAGTCCTGGTGAAGGGTGGTGCCCGGATGCTGCCGGCGTGATGCCTGTGTGCGTCGTGCGTGGTGCGTGATGCCTAACGGGAAGGCGCCGGCGGGACGCGGCCGGCGATCGCGTCCTCGAGGCGCTCGACGGCGCGGCCGACCTCGAGGAACTGCGCCGGCGTGCGCGGCGAGCGCAAGGCCTCGCGCACGAGCGCGGCGTCGCTCGCCGCCGCCGGGTAGCGGGCGGCGACGGCGGCGAGGAACTCCTCGTCGCCCTCGCCGCTCCCCGACGCCGCGCGGACGAAGCGAGGCGCCGCGCCGGAGCCGTGGCGCCGCCGCACGCCGCGCACGAGCCGCCGCGTCGCGAGCCGCGTCGCGCCGACCTGGGCGTAGGCGCGCGAGAGCGCGCCCACGTGCTCGAGCGGGGAGCGGCGCTCGAGGCGCGCGGTCGAGCGCGGCGGCAGCGCCCGAGCGCCGAGCGCGGCGAGCAGCACCAGCGCGGCGATCAGCGCCTGCGTCAGCGCCCGGCCCGCCGCGGTCGCGGTGAGCGCGCGGCGGATGACGCGCAGCGTGCTCGGGTGCCGGCCGAAGCCCTGGTGGAACTCGTCGAACACGAGCCGGCCGCCCGTCCGGCCGCGGCCGAGGTACTCGAGCATCCGCACCGCGGCGATGCCGGCGTTCCAGCGGCAGACGCGGAGGACGTCGTTGCGCAGCCAGTCGGGGTCGGCGACGACGACGACGCGGCCGGCGCCGAGCGGGAAGCCGAGCGCCGCCGGCTCGTGCTGCACCGAGTCGAGCCGCGCGACGGCGGCCGTGTCCGCGACCGGTGCGTGCAGCGTGACCGAGTCCTCGACGGCGGTCGCGGCGGAATCGGCGTCCTCCTCTTCCTCGTCGCCGTCCGCGGTGGTGTCCGCCCTGGCGCTGTCCGGCTGCGCGCCCGTGCGCCCGACGCTGTCGCGCTTCGCGCGCTGGGCGGCGGCGACGCGCGCGCGCTCCTCGGCGGCGCGGCGGCGGGCGCGGAGCTGCGCGCGCGAGAGCGCGACCGAGGCGAAGGTCACCGTGTCGGCCGGCAGCGGGGCGCGCGGCACGAGCCAGTAGCTGTGGATGTGGCCGGTGGGCCAGTTGATCAGCCCACCACCGGTCGCCGACGACGTGTCGGTGCACTCGCCGGCGCGTGCCTCGCCCGCCTGCGCCGCGCCCGTCTGCGACGGCTGCACGCGGAGCGAGTCGCCGAGCATCGCGCCCTCGCGCAGCACGACGAGGAGCCCCGCGCCGCGCCGCACCGCGTCGAGCAGCGCACCCGCTTCGGCGGCGGTGAGGTCGTTCGGCGGGTCGAGCACGGCGTAGGTCGCCGTCGTGTCGAGCTCCGTGTCGGCGGACGACGACACGCGCGGCGCGTGCGTCGGGCTCGGTGCAGCGAGGCGGGCCTGGGCGGCGGTGAGCCCGACGTCGCGCCGCTCCGGCCGCCAGCCGATGCGCCGCGCGATCTCGAACAGCCCTTGCGCGCCCTGCGGCTCGGTGGAGCGCGTCGTCAGCCGCGAGTCGCCCGGGCGGTCGGTGGCGGGCGTGAAGACGACCGTCGCGATGAGCACGAGCGCGAGCAGCGGCAGGACGACGCGCGGCGTGAGGAGGCGCGCGAGCCCCGTGGGCGCGGCGCCGTCGCCGCTCGCGGTCGCCGGCGCGCGCTCAGCCACGCGCCGCTCCGGCGTCGGGCTGGACGATCGGCGCGGCGAGCGCGCGCAGCCGCTCGTAGCGCTCGCGGTCGCAGCTGCCGAGTCCGTACACCACCGTCTCGTAGGAGCGCGCGAAGTCGCGGAAGCGGACGAACAGCGACGACGAGCGCGCGCGCAGGTCGCGCACGTAGTCGCCGACGGTCTTCGACGGATGCAGGCGCACACGCTCGCGCTGCGCGATCGCCTCGAGCAGCGCGCGATAGAGCGCGTGCGCGGCGTCGGTGTAGTCGCCGCGCGCGGCGAGCTCCTGCGCGAGCGTCCACGGATCGCGCGCGGCGCCGCTGCCGCGACGCCCGCGCCAGCCGCTCCCCGCGTGCTCGGCGACGCCGCGGTCGCGGCGGCGGTAGAACAGCCACGCGGCGCGGGCGGCGAGCGCGGCGAGGATCACGGCGAGCGTCGCCAGTGCCGCCCAGTAGAGCGGGGGCGACCCACGCACGCCGAAGTGCAGCGAGTCGAGGAGGTCGGCGAGCCAGCCGACGAAGCGATCCCACAGCGTCGCGCGGACGGTGCGATCGTAGGCGCGCTGCCGGAAGACGGCGGCGATCGTGTCGCGGATCGCCGTCGCCGGGAGGGGCGCGGTGCCCTGCGCGAGGGCGGCGGGCGGGGGGAGGAGCGGCGGCAGAACGGCGGCGGGCGCGGCGGTGCCTAACGCGAGACGGCGGCGGTGGTGGCGGCCGCGTTGCCGGCAGCGCCCGCGTCGGGCGAGCCGCCGTCTGCAATCTGCTGTGCCATGAGCTCGATGTCGTACCCTTCCTTGCGGATGCGGAGATCGTAGTAGAGCAGCGTCATCAGGCTGACGACGAGCGGGTAGAGCGGGATGGCGAGCACGCCGAAGACCGCGTTGAGGACGTTGCGGTCCTTCGTGAGCGCCTGCGTCACGCCGTAGATCGTGCCGTACACGACGACGCCGACGATGGCGATCAGGAACAGCATCCCGACGATGCGCTTCATGTGCCCGGCGGAGAGCGAGCGCGAGCGGCGGAGCGAGGCCATCACGCCCACGCCCTCGATCATGATGGACGGGCCGACCACGTAGTAGCGCGCGACCGCGATCACCATCCACGCCAGCCCGCCGAAGATGAGCACCGTCGAGACGAGGGCGACCGTCGCCAGCGGGCCGACGCTGCCGGCCGTGCCGGTACCCACGCCCTTCACGAGGATCGGGATCAGCACGCCGGCCAGCACCGCGCCGACCAGGAACAGGCCGAAGGCGATCAGGTAGACGAGCAGGTGCGCGCCGATCAGCGTCCAGGCTCTGGCGAAGGCGCGGCGGAAGGAGCCGGCCGGGTCCACCGGCTTTCGCGCGCACGCGTCGGCGACCGCCGCGACGAGGGCGCCGACGCCGACGAACGTCCAGCACGTGCCGATGAGCGTGATCGGCAGGAACCAGAACGCGCGCCCCGGCGACGGGAGCGTGCCGGCGGCGGGATTCGTGATCGCGTCGGCGAGCCGCGACGTGACGACGTTGATGATCACGCTCGGCGCGACCGTCAGCGCGGCGATCACGGCGAGCGGCCCGAAATTCTGCCGCAGCACCTGGAACGACGCGTCCACCAGCTCGGAGACGCTGCGCGGGCGGAACTCGATGGCGGTCACGCGGGCTCTCGGGGGAAGGGACGCTCCAAGATACCGTACGAGCACGGGAGCGCCAGACATCCGCGACCGGACAGGAGAGCGTGCGTCGCCGTCGTCCCGCCTAACGGGAGCGCGCCGTCAGAGCTCCAGGTCGACGTCGGTGCGCGGCGTCGCGTCGGGACGGGCGAAGCGGCCGCCGCGGCCTGCCGGGACGTGCTGCGCCGACTCGGCGCTGTCGGCGACCGGCGCGGCCCAGCGAGCGGTGGCGGGGTCCTCCGGCGCGTCATCCTCTTCGTCGTCGTCGCCTCGGCGGCCCACGACCTCGACCTCGTCGGCGTGGCGGCCGCGGAGGAAGCGCATGCCGGCGACGAGCGCCGCGCCGAAGCCGAGCGCGGCGGCGGCCGTGGCGAGCGGGTTGAGCGCCGCGGCGGTGTACGCGCTCGAGCCGAGCACCTTGCCACGGTAGTG
>DATMHT010000401.1:0-15686 GCA_035554795.1 Gemmatimonadaceae bacterium
CGCGATCGTCCACGGCGCGACGGTGGAGGACGACTGCCTCGTCGGGATGGGCGCCATTCTCCTCAACCGCGTCGTCGTCGGCACCGGCTCGATCATCGGCGCGGGCGCGGTGTGCCGAGAGGGGATGACGATCCCACCCAACTCGCTCGTCCTCGGCGTGCCCGGGCGCGTCGTGCGGGAGACGACGCCGGACGAGCGCGAGCGCATCCGTCGCACGGTCGGCGCCTACCTCGAGCTGCAGCAGCAGCATCGCGCCGGCGCGTTCCCCGAGTCGCCGTCGTTAGGCTCGGGCAGCGGCGTCGGCGGCGCCTCGGACGAGGACCCGCTCGCGCCCAAGTAGCTGACGCGGCGCTGACCGCGCGACCGCACGATTCGCGGCGATCGCGACGCCGCCCATAGCACCGAACCATGGGGTCGCGCAAGCCCGGAAAGTGATGGTCGAAACCGTTGGGACTGCTGCCACTTCGGGCACGCGAAATGCGCGACGTGTTTGCGAGCAAGCCCGCGGGTCGGCCCGATTTCCAGCGAGGAATCGGACTCTGCTTTTCGTCGGGCGGCGCGGTCGCCGCGCTGCGCAGCGGGGTAAAATGCTTGTGGCGCTTGCGATGTAGAGTGAGGCGCCGCTCGTCAAGGCCACCGGCGTCGCGCGAGGTGGGAAGAGGGCGACGCGGGAGCGCAAGGGGAGGGGAGAAAGTTCGTGGCGACGGGTTCGGTAGTGATTCGAAGCAAGCGGAAAAAAACTCTGGCGCGTCGGGTCGGGAACGGATACGTTCATCGCCCCGCCACTAGTCGTCCGCGCCGAGCCGCAATCTCCCGCCTCTCCGCCGCCGCCGACTCGTAGCACGCTCCACCCGTGGCGCCCCGGCAGCACCGTCACCACCCCTAGTGTCTCCGACAGCGTTCCTGTCAACGTTTGTAGTCATAGAGACTCACCCCGATGGAGAGCCGTCGAATGCCGTTGCCCGCCACCCCCCCCGCTGGTCCGGTCACGCTGAGCCAGAACGCCCGCACCGTTCTCGAGAAGCGCTATCTGACGAAGAACGCCGGCGGTAAGCCAGTCGAGACGCCGGAGGACATGTTCTGGCGCGTCGCGACGACGATCGCCGAAGCCGACCGCCGCTACGGCGCCAGCGACGGCGCCGTGACCGCGGTCGCCGAGGAGTTCTACCGGCTGATGACGCAGCGCCGCTTCGAGCCGAACTCGCCGACGCTCATGAACGCCGGCCGTCCGCTGGGCCAGCTCTCGGCCTGCTTCGTTCTCCCGGTGGACGACGCGCTCTCGAACGGCCAGACGGGGATCTACGACACGCTGCGCTCGATGGCGCTCATCCATCAGAGCGGCGGCGGCACGGGCTTCAGCTTCTCGCGCCTGCGCCCGAAGGGCTCGATGGTCCGCTCGACGACGGGGGTGGCGAGCGGCCCGATCTCCTTCATGAAGCTGTACGACGCGAGCACCGACGCGGTGAAGCAGGGCGGCACGCGCCGCGGCGCCAACATGGGCATCCTGCGCGTGGACCATCCGGACGTGCTCGAGTTCATCGCCTGCAAGGAAGACCTGACGCAGGTGACGAACTTCAACATCTCCGTCGGCGTGACGACGAAGTTCATGGAGGCGCTCAAGGCGGGCAGCTCCTACGACCTCGTGGACCCGACCACCAACAAGGTCGTCGGCCAGCTCGACGCCCGTGAGGTGTGGGACAAGATGGTGCTCGGCGCGTGGCGCACGGGGGAGCCGGGCGTGTTCTTCATCGACGAGGCGAACCGCTACAACCCGGTGCCGCACCTCGGGCTCTACGAGGCGACGAACCCGTGCGGCGAGCAGCCGCTCCTCCCGTACGACGTCTGCAACCTGGGGAGCATCAACGTCGGCTACTACGTGACCGACGGCGTCATGGACTGGGACGCGTTCAAGCGCGACATCCACCTCTCGACGCACTTCCTCGACAACGTCATCGACGTCAACAAGTACCCGCTGCCGGAGATCGACGCGCTCTCGAAGCGCATCCGCCGCATCGGCCTCGGCATCATGGGCTTCGCCGACATGCTCGTCCGCCTCGGCATCGCCTACGACACGCCCGAGGGCGTCGAGATGGGGCGCAAGGTGATGGAGTTCCTCGACGTCGAGTCGAAGCGCGAGTCGGAGCGGCTGGCGCACGAGCGCGGCGCGTTCCCGGAGTGGGCCAAGTCCATCTGGGGCCCGGACCAGACCTGCGCTCGCGACAAGGACGGCAAGCGCGTCCGCCCGATGCAGCTCCTCCGCAACTGCAACGTCACGACGGTCGCGCCGACGGGCACGATCTCCATCATCGCCGGCTGCTCGTCGGGGCTCGAGCCGCTTTTCGCCGTTGCCTTCATGCGCAACCAGGCGGGCGTGATGATGCCGGACGTGAACGAAGACTTCGTCGCGATCGCGAAGAAGGAAGGCTGGTACTCGGACGCGCTCATGGAGCGCATCGCGAAGACCGGCTCGGTGCAGCAGCCGGAGGTGCCGGCGAAGTGGCAGCGCGTCTTCGTCACGGCGAACGCGATCACGCCCGAGATGCACGTCCGCATGCAGGCCGCCTTCCAGGAGCACTGCGACTCGGCGATCTCGAAGACGACGAACTTCTCGCACGCCGCGACCGTCGAGGACGTGCGCAAGATCTACGAGCTCGCCTACGAGCTGAAGGCCAAGGGCGTCACCGTCTACCGCGACGGGTCGCGCGACAACCAGGTGCTCTCGACCGGCGCCACCGAGAAGGCGAAGGCCGAGCGCGAGAAGAGCGGCGACACCAAGCGCGAGCTGGGCGAGCTGCACGGCACGATCGCCGAGCTGAACGCCGAGGTCGAGCGGCTCAAGAAGGCGCTGTTCGACTCGGAGGCGGAGAACCTCCAGCGCCGTGCCAAGCGCGCCCGCCCGGACAAGCTCCGCGGCACGACGATCCGCAAGGAGACGCCGCTCGGCACGATGTTCGTCAACATCACCGAGGACGACCGCGGCCAGCCGTTCGAGGTGTTCCTCAACCTCGGCAAGGCCGGCGGCCCGGCGATGGCCGACGCGGAGGCGATGGGGCGGCTCATCTCGCTCGCACTGCGCTCGGGGATCCCGCTGATGGAGATCCACCGCCAGCTCCGCGGCATCAGCTCCGACCGCGCCGTCGGCCTCGGCCCGAACAAGGTGCTGTCGCTCCCCGACGCGATCGGCATCGCGCTCGAGGAGTGGTGGCGCGACAAGAACGAGGGGATCCAGCAGGACCTCCTCGGCACGCCGGCGATGGGCATCCCGGCGATCCCGGCACGCCCGTCGTCCACCGCGCCCGCCACGGCGGCGCCCGTCGCCGCGACGACGACGAACGGCAGCGCGCCGCAGCAGCAGATGAGCTTCGGCTACGTGAACGATCAGGCCTTCATGGGCACCTGCCCGGACTGCGGCAGCCAGCTCGAGTTCGCCGAGGGATGCGTGAAGTGCCACGTCTGCGGCTTCTCGGAGTGCGGCTGAGCACGGCGCGCTCCTAGCGACTCACTGAAAGCGGGCCCGGTGGCGCACACGCGCCGCCGGGCCCGCTCCTTTTTTCCAGGACCGGAGGTCTTCGCCGGCCCGAGCTTGTCGCCGCGGCGATGGTGTGTTACCGTGCTTGGTACACACGAGACACCGCTTCCATGAACAGCCGCTTCGCCGTCGCCGTCCACGTCCTCACCCTGCTCGAGCAGAGCCGTGGGGAGCCGGTCACGTCCGAGTACATCGCCGGCAGCGTGAACACGAACCCGTCGCTCGTCCGGCGGCTGCTCGGCATGCTGGCGAGGGCCGGGCTCACGACGTCGCAGCTCGGCACCGGCGGCGGCGCGCTGCTCGCGCGGCCGGCCGACGAGATCACGCTGCTCGACGTCTACCGCGCGGTGGACGACGGCGCGCCGTTCGGGATGCATCGCGAGCGGCCGAACCCGGCGTGCCCGGTGGGGCGCAACATCCAGGCGGCGCTCGAGACGCGCATGGACGCCGCCGCCCGCGCCATGGAGGCCGAGCTCGCCCGCACGACCGTGGCCGACGTCTCGGCCGACGTTCGGCGCAAGGAGCGGCGGAGGGGCTCGGCGCTCGCGACGCGCTGATGCTCTCGCGCCCTAGTGTGTGACAGAATCCGTTACAGAACCACACGCGGCCGAACGGGCCGCTTCACCACGCATCAGACGGAGCAGTCAGTCATGAAGATCGTCCTGTTCGGCGCTACCGGAAACATCGGCCAGCGCGTCACCAAGGAAGCGCTGAGCCGCGGCCACGAGGTCGTCGGCGTCGTCCGCGACCCGGAGAAGGTCGCAACGCCGGACCCGCGCGTACGCCTCGTTCACGGCGACGCCACCGACGCCGAGAGTGTCGCCCGCGTCGCCTTCGGCGCGGACGCGATCGTCAGCGCCATCTCGCCGCGCCCCAACGCGCGCGGCCGCTCGGCGCCGTCGCTTGGCGCCGCCGCCCACGCCCTCATCGCCGGCGCGAAGCGCGCGGGCGTGAAGCGGCTGATCTCCGTCGGCGGCGCCGGCACCCTCGAGGTCGCGCCCGGCATGCGGCTGATGGACACGGCGGAGTTCCCGGTCGCCTACAAGGGGGAGGCGCAAGAGGGCGCCGATGCGCTCGACGTCTTCCGCGCCGAGGGCGCGGGGCTCGACTGGACGTTCCTGAGCCCTGCCGCCGAGATCCACGCCGGCGAGCGCACGGGCGAGTACCGCACGACCCTCGACCAGTTCCTCACCAACGAGGAAGGCCAGAGCACGATCACCTACGAGGATTACGCCGTCGCCCTCCTCGACGAGTTGGAGCGGCCGCGGCACGCCGGCAGCCGCTTCGGCGTCGCGTATTGAAGCACCGCGCCCCCGATCGCCGACCGCCGTCCGCGCTTCGGCGATCGGCGCGCGACCGCATCGGCCCCGCTGTCGGCGCGCGACCGATCGGCCTAACGCGACGGTCGGTCCGTGCCCCGGGACTCTGACCGGCACCCACGCTGCACGGCGCGGCACGCAACTTCCGCTGTCGTCGGCCCCGTCACGTGCCGCTCGCCGGGCAGGACCGGCGAGCTGGCCCCACGCGGCGCCCCGCGAGCCGCACCGCGAAGGCCCGATCCGCGACCGACCCACGAAGCGACCTCTCGAATTGGACCGCAGCACGGAAGCCTCCCGCCCGTCCGACCGGGCGCACGCCTCGCCGTCCGCCACCGCGATCTTCGCGGGCTCGGGCGAGATGCGCGCGCTCTGTCGTGACCTCGACTGGGCCGCGACGCCGCTCGGGCCCGTGGAGCAGTGGCCGCAGAGCCTCCGTACGTCCGCGGCGACCGTGCTCGCCACCGGCTTTCCGGGCATCGTGCTCTGGGGCCCGCAGCTCGTCCAGATCTACAACGACGGCTACGTCCCCTTCCTCGGCGTGAAGCACCCGTGGGGCCTGGGCAAGCCGACGCGCGAGTGCTGGCCCGAGGTGTGGCACTTCAACGCGCCGATTTACGAGCGCGTCGGGCGCGGCGAGACGGTGACGCTGGAGGAGCAGCTCTACCCGCTCCGCCGGCGCGGACCCGACGCGCCACCCGACGACGTCTACATCACGATCTCCTATAGCCCGGTGCCGGACGAGTCGGGCGGCGTCGGCGGCGTCTTCATCACCCTGTTCGACGTCACGTCGCAGGTCGCCGCGCGAGCGATGCGGGACGAGCGCGACCGCGCCAATCGTCGTGCCGCGCAGATCCTCGATCAGATCAGCGACGCGCACATCACGATGGACGCAGACTTTCGCATCCTCTCCGTGAACCCGGCCGCCGAGCGCGCGCTCGGCAAGCCGCGCGACGAGCTGCTCGGTCGCACGCACTGGGAGGCGTTCCCGGCGTCGGTCGGGTCGGAGGCGGAGCGGCAGTATCGCCGCGTCGCGACCGAGGGCGTCGAGACGCACTTCGCGCATCACTACGTCGGCGAGGGGTACGACGTCCGGCTCGAGATCGACGCGTATCCGACCGACGACCAAGGCGTCGCCGTCTTCTGGCGTGACGTCACCGCGCGCTTCCACGCCGAGCAGGCGCAGCGCGATCTCACCGACGCGCTCGAGCTGCGCAACGCCGAGCTGGCCGACCAGGCCGTCGAGCTGGAGTTCGCGACCCAGCAGCTCGAGGACAACGCGGTGGAGCTCGAGATGCACTCCACCGAGCTGCAGGCGACCGCCGCCGCGCTCGAGGAGCGGACGCACGAGGCCGAGCGGGCCGCCGCCGAGCTCCGCGCGAGCGAGACGCGGCTGCGCGACGTGTTCGAGCAGGCGCCGGTGGCCGTCGCCGTGCTCACCGGACCCGATCACGTCTACGCCGTCGCGAGCCCGCGCTACACGCAGTTCCTCGGCGGGCGCCCACTGATCGGCCTGCCCGTGCGAGAGGCCGTGCCCGAGGCGGTCGTCGGCGGGCTCGTGGAGCTGATGGATCGCGTGTACCGCACCGGCGAGCCGTATTACGCCGCCGAGCGTCGGCTGCTGCTCGACCAGGACAACGACGGCGTCACCGAGGAGTACTTCTTCGACCTCGGCTACCAGCCGCTGCGCGACGCCGACGGCCGTGTGTACGCGGTCGCGAGCACCGGCTACGATGTGACGGCACAGGTCGTGGCCCGTCGCGAGCTCGAGGCCGCGCGCGCCGACGCGGAGGCCGCGCGCGAGCGGCTGTTCGCGGTGCTCGCCCAGCTCCCGGTCGGCGTCGTCATCGTCGAGGCGCCCTCGGGCCGCGCGGTCGTGATCAACGACGCGCTGGCGCGGATCTGGGGACAGAGCCGGCAGACCGACACCGTCGAGCGGTACAGCATCGAGTGGATCGGCTACCACCCCGACGGCCGTCGCGTCGCGTCCGACGAGTGGCCCGTCGCGCGCGCCCTGCTCCATGGCGAGGCCGTCACCGGGATGCTGATCGAGATCGAGCGGCCGGGCGGCGAGCGGCGGTGGGTCGAGCTCAGCGCGGCGCCCGTCCGCGATGCGAGCGGGCGCATCGCCGTCGCCGTCGCCGTCGCCAGCGACGTCACCGACCGCCGCCAGGCCGATCGCGAGCGCGAGCGCCTCGTCCGCGAGCTCGAATTCGAGCGCGCCCGCCTCGCCGACGTGTTCCGCCAGGCGCCGGCCTTCCTCGCCGTGCTGCGCGGGCCCGAGCACGTCTTCGAGCTCGTGAACGACGCGTACTACCAGCTCGTCGGCCATCGCGACCTGATCGGCAAGCCGCTCCGCGAGGCGATCCCGGAGATCCAGGGGCAGGGCTTCCTCGAGCTCCTCGACGGTGTGCTCGCCACGGGCACACCGTGGGTCGGCCACGAAGTATCGGCCATGATCCAGCGCACGCCCGGCGGGCCGCTGATCGAGATCGTGATGGACCTCGTCTACATGCCGCTCGTCGAGGCCGATCAGCGCCGCACGGGGATCATCGCGCACGGCACGGACATCACCGAGCAGGTGCTTGCGCGGCGCGAGGTCGAGCGGCTGCTCGGCGAGAGCGAGCGCGCGCGGAGCGAGGCCGAGCAGGCGCGCGCCGAGGCCGATGCCGCCAACCGGGCGAAGTCGGAGTTCCTGGCGACGATGAGCCACGAGATCCGAACGCCGATCAACGCCATCCAGGGCTACGCACAGCTTCTCGACCTCGGACTCGGCGGCGCGGTCACCCCGCAGCAGCGCGACTATCTCGGCCGGCTCGCGACGTCTAGCCAGCACCTGCTCGGCCTCATCAACGACGTGCTCGACCTCTCGAAGGTGGAGGCGGGCGAGCTCGCCGTCAGCCGCGAGTCGGCGGTGACGGGAAGGGCGATCGTGGCGACGCTCGACCTGGTCGCCCCTCAGGCGGCTGCCCGCGGCGTGCGCATCGTGGACGCCGACCGCGGCGCGCCGGGAGTGGCGTACGTGGGCGACGAGCATCGCGTGCGGCAGGTGCTCGTGAACCTGCTGTCGAACGCGGTGAAGTTCACCGAACCGGGCGGCACCGTCACGATCACGAGCGGCTCGGCGAATGAGGCGCCGTCGCACGCGCACTCGGACGCCGCTGGTCCGTGGGCGTTCGTGCGCGTCGAGGACACGGGTGTCGGCATCGCGCCCGAGCTGCAGACGGCGGTGTTCGAGCCGTTCATGCAGGTCGAGTCGGGGCACACGCGCACGAAGGGCGGCACGGGGCTCGGACTCGCCATCAGCCGCCGGCTGGCGCGACTCATGGGCGGCGACCTCACGCTCGAGAGCGTGCCGGGGCAGGGCTCGACGTTCACGCTCTGGCTGCCGGGCGCCGCTCGCCCGCACACCGGCTGGACCGCCGAGATGACGGCCGCGCAGGTGGCCGGCGCCCGCACCAGCGAGCTGGCCGCGCGGAGCCTCGGCGAGCTCGGCGAGCTGCTGCGCACGGAGCTCGACACCATCCTCGCCTCGTACGTGGACCGCCTTCGCCGCGACCCCGCCACGCCGCTCGCGCGCGGCATGGAGCGCGGCGCGCTCGAGGATCACGCGGTGACGCTGCTCGCGGACCTCGCCCAGTCGCTCGTCATCGCCGGCGAGGCGGGCGCGGACGCGGTCGGCATCCTTCGCGACGGGAGCGGCATCCAGCGCGTCATCGCCGAGCACCACGGCGTCCGGCGTCACACGCAGGGCTGGACGCTGAGCGCCGTGCGGCGCGACTATCAGCTGCTTCTGGAGGAGCTCGAGCGCGTGGTCCGCTCGCGACGCGTCGCGGGCCGCGCCGACGGCGAGGGCGACGCGGGCGCCCTGCGCATGCTCGTCGGCCTGGTGGAGCGCTCGGCGCAGGCGAGCGCGCGCTCCTGGCGCCGGGCCGAGGACGCCGACGGCGCGGGGCGAGGTCGGGTCGCGCCGACGGACGTGGGGCGGGGCGGGGATGGCGGTAGCGGCGGCGGGTCTTGACGTATCAACATTTCTTGTTGTATACTGGACCCGTGACCACCGCCGCCGCAGCTCCCGACGCCGCTCGGGCCGTCGCGCTCTTTCACGCGCTCTCCGACGAGACCCGCCTCGCCATCCTCGAGATGCTGCGGGGCGGCGAGCGGTGCGTCTGCGACCTCCAGGCCGACCTCGATGCGGCGCAGTCCCGGCTCTCGTTCCACCTCAGGGTGCTGCGCGACGCCGGGCTCGTCACCGATCGCCGCGAGGGCCGCTGGTCGTACTACGCGATCGTGCCCGAGGCGCTCGCCGAAGTGCACGACCTCACCGTCGGGCTGCTTCCGTCGACGAAGCGCGGACGCTCGGCGCCGCTGCCGCTGGGGCGCTGCTGCGGGTGAGCGGACGCCCGCCCCGCCGCGCCTTTTTCCTTGCCGTACCAATCAACATTTTTTGATGGAGGGCATGATGAACGCGAACACCGTGCAGTCCCCGACTGGCGACGAGCTGACGCAGGTCGTGCGCGAGAAGTACGGCGAGGCGGCCCGGCGCGTGCTGGAGAGCGCGGCGCAGCCGTCGTGCTGCGGCCCGGTGAACTCCTGCTGTGGCGGCGCCGCCTTCAACGGCGGTGTGGACCCGATCACCTCGGACCTGTACGTAACGGGCCAGACGGACGAGCTGCCATCGGCGGCGGTGCTCGCGTCGCTCGGCTGCGGCAACCCCACGGCGCTCGCGCAGCTGACTCCCGGTGAGGTCGTCCTCGATCTCGGATCGGGCGGTGGCATCGACGTCCTGCTCTCGGCGCGCCGCGTCGGTCCGACCGGCAAGGCCTACGGGCTCGACATGACGGACGACATGCTCGCCCTCGCGCGCCGAAACGCCGCCGAGGCGGGCGTGACGAACGTCGAGTTTCTCAAGGGGCAGATCGAGGCGATCCCGCTGCCCGACGCGTCGGTGGACGTGATCATCTCCAACTGCGTGATCAACCTCTCGGGCGACAAGCGGCGCGTGCTCGCCGAGGCGTTCCGCGTGCTGAAGCCGGGCGGCCGCTTCGCGGTGAGCGACGTCGTCGTGCGCGGCGACGTGCCGGCGGCGGTGCGGCGGAGCATGGAGCTGTGGGTCGGATGCGTCGCCGGCGCGCTCGAGGAGTCGGAGTTCACGCGGCTGCTCGCCGAAGTCGGGTTCGAGAACCCGAGCATCGAGCCGACGCGCATCTACAAGAGCGAGGACGCGCGCGCGTTCCTGAGCGAGGGCGGCCTCGACGTGAGCGAGAACATCGACGCGATCGACGGCAAGTTCATGGCGGCGTTCGTGCGCGCGACGAAGCCGCGGGCGCACGGCGCGCTTCCGGTCGCCGGCGCGGCGAAGAGCTGCTGCGGCCCCGAGTGCTGCAGCTGAGTCGAGGACGTCGCACCCACCACCCGAGGACCGAGCCATGACTCGCAATCCGGAGACGACCGCGCCACCGCCGGCCGTGCCCGCATCCACCGTCACGCTGCGTCACGCGACGCGGCGCGACGTCGCCGCCGTCGAGCGGCTGCTCGCCGACGCGAAGCTCACCACCGCGGGCGTGGCCGAGCTGTTCGCCGAGCGCGCCACCGATTTCATCGTCGCCGACGACCCGGATCACGACGGCGAGCTGGCGGCGGTGGCCGGCCTCGAGGTCTGCTGCGGCAACGCGCTCCTGCGGTCGGTCGCCGTGCGCCCGGAGTGGCGCAGCCGCGGGCTCGGGCGCGAGCTGGTGCGGCGTGTGGTGTGCGAGGCGGAATCGCGCGGACTGGACGCGCTGTACCTGCTCACGACCACCGCCGAGCACTACTTCCCGCGATTCGGGTTCGAGCCGGTCGCCCGCGAGCGCGTGCCGGCCGAGATCCGCGACACGCTCGAGTTCCGGAGCGCGTGCCCTGCGTCGGCGGTGGCGATGACGCTCCCGATCCGCCCGGTCGCGGGCGCGCGGGGCTAGCGGCGCGCCGCGCGCGGTGCCCGCGCGGCGCGGTCGGTCGCGCCGCTAGGTGACCTTGACGATGGACGTGCCGCTCTTGCCGTCCACCGTCGCCGTGATGGTCACGGTACCCACGGTCACGCCCTTCACCAGGCCGCTCGCGCTCACGGTCGCGACCTTCGTGTCGCTCGAGCTCCACGCCACCGTGCGGCCGGTGATGATGTTGTTGGCGGCGTCGTAGGCGACGGCGACGAGCTGCTTCGTGTTGCCGTGCTTCACGCTCGTCGAGGCGGGCGAGACGACGACGCGCGCCACCGGGACGAGCTGCACGGTCACCGATGCGCTGCCGCTGACGCCCTCGCGCGACGCGGTGATGGTCGCCGAGCCGGGGCTGACGCCGGTGACGACGCCGTCGCTCGAGACGCGGGCGACGGCGCTGTTGTTGCTCGCCCAGGCCACGGTCCCACCGAGCACGTTGCCGAGCGCGTCGCGCACCGTCGCCCGGTACTGGGTGGTCTGACCGACGACGACCGTCGCCGAGGCCGGGTCCACGGTGATGCTGTACGGCCCGCCCGCCGCGACGGTGACGTCCGCGACGCCCGACTTGCCCTCGGCGTTGGCGGCGATCTGCGCGCTGCCACTGCCGCGCCCCGTGACGACGCCGTCCTGGTCCACGGTCGCGACGCTGGTGTTGGCGCTCTCCCAGAACACCTGGCGGCCGCGCAGGAGATTGCCGTCGGCGTCGTGCAGCACCGCGCCGAGCCGCGCCGTCTTGCCCACGATCAGCGTGAGGGAGGGCGGGTCAACGGCAACGGTGGCGACCGGTCCGCCGGGCGCCGCCGAGCCCCCGCCGCCGTTGCCGCACGCCGAGGGCGCGAGCCACGTTGTGGCCGCCAGGACGAGCGCCGCCGCCGTCCGCCTAACGAGTGACGGGCGCGACGCGTTGGCGCGGCGAGCCGCGCGCAGCAGAGTGCTCTTCATCACGTCGCCCCGTCGGGCGAGAAGCGTGCCGGGCGCCCGAGGCTGTTGCGCCAGCGCCGCAACCAGTGTCGAGTTCGGCACGGGGATTGAAAAGGGCGGTGCGCCGCGCGTGCGCGCCCGGACATATTTCGGACAGGGCAGCGCACGCGAGCACCGGACGACCGACCATCGGACACGGATCCATGCCGAAGACCACGCAGCAGGCAGCATTTCATTCCGGCGACGGGAGGCCCGAGGGGCCGCCGGCCGCCTCGCTCTGCAGCAAGGCCGACGCTCTCTACCGCGCCGCCGTCGAGTGCTGCCGCCAGCACGAGCGCGTCGCCAGGCTGGTCGCCCGCGAGGCGTCCGACGAGGAGCAGAAGGCGGCCTACGCTCAGGTGGAGCACTGCGACGTCGCGCTCGTCGCCATGACCGACGCCTACGAGAAGCTCGGCGCGCGCCTCCACCCCGACGGCGACGACGAGGCGTGGTGGCACCGCGCCAACTCGCTCTGGCACGCGAGCCGCGAGTACACGCGTCGCCACGACGAAGCGGGGCGCGCCGGCCGACGCGTCAACTCGGCGCCGGCGCCGGAATCGCTCGGCCAGCTCAACGTCGAGTACGAGCTCGAGGCGTCGGCGCTGCTCGCGCTGCGCCAGGCGACGGAGGCGTACAAGAAGGTGCGGCCGCACGTGGACTGCTAGCGCGCGGCCGAGTCGTGCAGCACGCGGCGCGGCGCGACTGGCCCGCGCCTGAAACCCCAGCATCGAGGGAGACGCGATGAGCGACTGTGAGGCGGTGGCGGAGGGGAGCAGGGGAGCGGGCAGCGGGCGGCCGGCGATGTGGCGGCTCGCGCTGCTCGCGGTGGCGGCGACGACCGCGGCGTGCGCGCGCGGCGAGAGCAGCGCCGCGGCGGATAGCGCGGCGGCGCGGGCAGGCGACAGTACCGCGCGCGTGGGTGGCGCCGCGGCGTGCGACAACGCCGGGCTGCAGCTCCCGGCCGGCTTCTGCGCGACGATCTTCGCCGACAAGGTCGGTGGCGCGCGCCACATCGCGATCGCGCCGAACGGCGACGTGTTCGTGCAGCTCATCTCGGCGAAGAAGGACGCCGAGAGCGGCAGCGGCGCGACGGGCGGCATCCTCGCGCTGCGCGACGTGAACGGCGACGGCAAGGCCGACACGACCGTCGCCTTCGGCGAGGTCGGCGGCACCGGCATCGGCCTCCACGACGGGTACATCTACGGCGACGACAAGAGCAAGATCGTACGCTGGAAGCTTCCCGCCGGCAGCCTCACGCCGCAGGGCGACGCCGAGACGATCGTCTCGGGCCTGCCGACGGGCGGCCACGAGGCGCGCAACTTCGCCTTCGACACCGCCGGCGCGCTCTACGTCAACGTCGGCTCGCGCACGAACTCCTGCCAGCAGAAGGACCGCGCGAACCAGTCGCCGGGCGTGGACCCGTGCGTCGAGCTGCAGACGCGCGCCGGGATCTGGAAGTTCGCCGCGAACAAGACGAACCAGACGCCGTCGGTGTCGAACCGCTTCGCGACGGGCATCCGCAACGGGATGGGGCTGATGGTGAGCCCGCTCGACGGCAAGGTGTACACGACGCAGCACGGCCGCGACCAGCTCACGCAGAACTGGAGCTGGCCGCAGCAGTCGGGGGCGGACAACCCGGCCGAGGAGTTCATGCAGGTGAACCAGGGCGACGACTTCGGCTGGCCATACTGCTACTACTCGGTGAGCCTGAAGAAGCTCGTGCTCGCTCCGGAGTACGGCGGCGACAGCACGAAGGTGGGCCGCTGCGCGCAGAAGAAGGAGCCGCTCGCGTTCTTCCCCGGCCACTGGGCTCCGATGGCGTCGCTCGTGTACACGGGCTCGCAGTTCCCGGCGCACTACAAGGGCGGCGTCTTCATCGCCTTCCATGGCTCGTGGAACCGCGCGCCCGAGCCGCAGGCCGGCTACCGCGTCGCGTTCCTCCCGATGCAGGACGGCAAGGCGAGCGGGAACTTCGAGACCTTCGCCGACAACTTCGCCAACGGCAAGCTGCAGCCGGACGCCGCCGAGCACCGGCCGGTCGGACTCGCGCAGGCACCCGATGGCTCGCTCTTCGTCACCGACGACAAGGGCGGCCGCATCTACAAGATCACGTACAAGGGGAAGTAGCGGACGCGGCGGCGACAGCCGCCGAGCCGCCCGTCGAGAAGGGAGGGCGCCCGGACCGGGCGCCCTCCCTTCTCGCGTCCAATTATCTTCCATGGGTACTTTCGTCCACCGTCATCCGCTCACCGCCAACCGCCGACCGGCCGTCTTCATGCCTCCTTCCTCCCGTCTCCAGCAACTGCACGACGCCGGGCAGTCGCTCTGGCTCGACTTCATCGACCGCACGATGCTGCGCAACGGCGAGCTCGGGCGCCGCATCCGCGACGACGCGCTGACGGGGATGACGTCGAACCCGACGATCTTCGAGAAGGCGCTCGCCGAAGGGCACGCGTACGACGAGCAGCTCCAGTCGGCGCCGGCGGGGCTCGACGCGTGGGGGCTGTTCGAGCTCGTCGAGACCGACGACGTGCGGGCGGCGTGCGACCAGTTCATGCCCGTCTACACGGCGGCCGGCGGCCAGGACGGCTTCGTCTCGATCGAGGTGTCGCCCGGCGTCGCGAACGACGCGGCCGCGACCGTCGCCGAGGCGCGGCGTCTGTGGGAGACGGTCGCGCGGCCCAACGTGATGGTGAAGGTGCCGGGCACGGAGGAGGGCGCGAAGGCCGTCCGCCAGCTCATCGCCGACGGCGTCAACGTCAACATCACGCTGCTGTTCGCGGTCGAGGCACACGCGCACGTCATCGAGGCGTATCTCGCCGGTCTCGAGGACCGCGTGCGCGCCGGCAAGCCGATCGACCGGCTGGCGTCGGTGGCCAGCTTCTTCGTGAGCCGCGTGGACACGGAGATCGACAAGCGGCTCGACGCGCTGGCGGCGAAGGCGCAGGGCGCCGAGCGCGAGCGGATCGAGGCGCTCAAGGGGCGCAGCGCGGTCGCGAACGCGAAGCTCGCCTACCAGCTCTTCCGCGAGCGCTTCTCCGGCCCGCGCTGGGAGGCGCTGGCGGCCAAGGGCGCGCACGTGCAGCGGCCGCTCTGGGCGAGCACGAGCACCAAGAACCCGGCCTACCGCGACGTCATGTACGTCGAGCAGCTCATCGGGCCCGACACGGTGAACACGCTGCCGCCGGCGACGCTCGAGGCGTTCCGCGACCACGGTGTCGTCGCGCGGACGGTGGACCAGGACCTCGACGGCGCCCGCCGCACGCTGGCCGAGGTCGAGGCGGCCGGAATCCCGCTCGCCGACGTGACCGCGAAGCTGCTCGTGGATGGGCTGGCGAGCTTCCAGAAGTCGTTCGACACGCTGCTCGGCGGCCTCCAGAAGAAGATCGGCGAGCTGGGACGCGAGACCGCGATCGCGCGCTGACGACTCGCGCGTCGAGGCAGCTGGACGAGCACGAGCGAGGAGGCTTCCGCGATCGGGAGCCTCCTCGCTCGTTTGCGCCCTCTCGCCGCGGCGCCTGGCCTTTTCCGTCGCGCGACGGATATTGGGGCGCGCCCAACCCGGACTCATGCGCCGCCTGACGACCTTCCTCGCCGCCCTCGTGCTCGCCGCCCTCGCCTGGGTCGGCGCGCGAGGCGCGGGCCCGCTCCCCCCGCTCGGCCCCCTCCTCGATCCCGTGCACGGCGTGTGGGCGGCCGCGCGCGCGGCGGCGCTGCCGCGCGACGCGACCGCCGACGTGCCGGGACTCAGCGCCCCGGTGCGCGTCGTCTACGACGACCGCGCGGTGCCGCACATCTTCGCCGCCACCGAGGGGGACGCCGTCCGCGCGCTCGGCTACGTCGTCGCCCGCGACCGGCTCTTCCAGATGGAGCTGCAGACGCGCGCCGCGTCGGGCCGGCTGACCG
>DATMHT010000402.1:0-2719 GCA_035554795.1 Gemmatimonadaceae bacterium
GCAGGTGAGCACCGAACGGATCTTCACCGTCTCGATGCCCGACTCCTCGATCTCGCGGCTCGTCTCCTCGTCGATCAGCTCCCCCGCCTCGGCGAGGATGCGCGGGCGCCCGGACTCGTCGCGCTCGTGCGGATCCTCGACGTCCTCCGAGGCGACGTTGCCGACGATGCGCTCCGAGAGCGCCTCGATGACGTCCTCGCCTTCCTTCAGCGCGCCGACCTCGAGGCCCTGGATCGTGCCGCAGTCCTCCTCGGTGATCGTCACGTCCTGCGCGACGTCCACGAGACGGCGCGTCAGGTAGCCCGCGTCCGCGGTCTTGAGCGCCGTATCGGCCAGACCCTTACGGGCGCCGTGCGTCGAGATGAAGTACTCGAGCACCGACAGCCCTTCACGGAAGTTCGACTTGATGGGGCTCTCGATGATCTCACCGATGCCGCCGGTGAGCTTCTTCTGCGGCTTCGCCATCAGGCCGCGCATGCCGGCGAGCTGACGGATCTGGTCGCGGCTACCGCGCGAGCCCGAGTCGAACATCATGAAGACCGGGTTGAAGCCGTTCTTCGACTCGCGCATCGCGCGCACCATCGCGTCCGCCACGTCCGAGTTGGCGTGCGTCCAGGTGTCGATGACTTTGTTGTAGCGCTCGCCGTTCGTGATGTTGCCCGTCTGGTAGGCGCGCTGGAAGCGCTCGACGCGCTCCGTCGCCTCGCGGAGCAGCGTCTCCTTCTCGGCCGGGATGTGCAGGTCCTCGATGCCGATCGAGACACCGCCGCGGGTGGCGTTGCGGAAGCCGAACTCCTTCAGGCGATCGAGGAACTCGACCGTCTTGGCGAGGCCGGCGTGGCGGTACGACTCGAACACCAGCTCCCCGAGCGCCTTCTTCTTCATCTCGCGGTTCTGGTAGCCGAGCTCCGTCGGCACGATCGCGTTGAACATCACGCGGCCGGCCGTCGTGTCCACCCAGCGCGCGCCGCCCTGGTCGTCCACCCAGAACTTGACCGGCGAGTGCATGTCGGCGCGGCCCTGGGCGAGCGCCATCTCGATCTCGGCGACGCTGATGAACCGGCGTGCGGACTTGGAGACGGTCTCGAAGTCGAACGGAGCCTTGGTCGCGAAGTAGCACCCGAGGACGATGTCCTGCGACGGCTCGGCGACGGGGCGGCCGTCGGACGGCTTCAGGATGTTGTTGCTCGACAGCATGAGCAGCCGGCACTCGAGCTGCGCCTCGAACGACAGCGGCACGTGCACGGCCATCTGGTCGCCGTCGAAGTCGGCGTTGAACGCCGCGCAGACGAGCGGATGGATGCGGATGGCCTTGCCCTCGACGAGCACCGGCTCGAACGCCTGGATGCCGAGGCGGTGGAGCGTCGGCGCGCGGTTGAGCAGCACCGGGTGGTCGCGGATGATCTCCTCGAGGATCTCGTACACCTCGGGGCTCTCGCGCTCGACGATCTTCTTCGCGCGCTTGACCGTCTCGGCGATTCCCTTCTCGACCAGCTTGTGGATGATGAAGGGCTTGAACAGCTCGAGCGCCATCGCCTTGGGCAGGCCGCACTGGTGCAGGCGCAGCTCCGGGCCGACGACGATGACCGAGCGCCCCGAGTAGTCCACGCGCTTGCCGAGCAGGTTCTGACGGAACCGGCCCTGCTTGCCCTTGAGCATGTCGGAGAGCGACTTGAGCGGCCGCTTGCCGCGGCCACGGATCGCCTTCGAGCGGCGGCCGTTGTCGAACAGCGCGTCCACCGCCTCCTGCAGCATGCGCTTCTCGTTGCGGAGGATGACCTCCGGCGCGCGATGCGTGATCAGCTTCATCAACCGGTTGTTGCGGTTGATGACGCGGCGATACAGGTCGTTCAGGTCCGACGTCGCGAAGCGGCCGCCGTCGAGGGGCACGAGCGGACGCAGGTCGGGCGGGATCACCGGAATGACGTCCAGGATCATCCACTCGGCCTTGTTGCGCGTCTCGCCCGACGCGCCGGAGTTGCGGAAGGCGTCCACGATCTTGAGACGCTTCAGCATCTGCTTCTTGCGGTGCTGCGAGTTCTCCGTGATCACGGACGCGCGGAGCTGCTCGGCGACCTTGTCCACGTCGAGGCGGCGGAGCAGCTCGCGCACGGCGGGCGCGCCGATGTCGGCGAGGAACGCGGTGTCCCCCTCCTCCTTGGCCTTCCCGCGCAGCGTCAGATACTCGTCCTCGTCGAGGAGCTGGTTCGCGCGAACCTCCTGGCTCCCCGGGTCGATGACGACGTAGTTCGAATAGTAGATGACCTTCTCGAGATCACGGAGCGTGATGTCGATCAGGTTCCCCATCGGGCTGGGGAGCGTCTTGAAGAACCAGATGTGCGCGACGGGCACGGCGAGCTCGATGTGCCCCATCCGGTCGCGACGGACCTTGGACAGGGTCACCTCGACGCCGCAGCGGTCGCAGATCACGCCGCGATAGCGGATGCGCTTGTACTTGCCGCAATGGCATTCCCAGTCCTTGACCGGGCCGAAGATGCGCTCGCAGAACAAGCCATCCTTCTCCGGCTTGAACGAGCGATAGTTGATCGTCTCCGGCTTGGTGACTTCGCCCCACGACCACCAGGTGCGAAGCCCGCTCAGCTCGAGACGCTCGCGCTCCTTCGGATCGCGAGGGCCGCGGATCTCCTCGGGCGAGGCGATCCGGACCTGGATGTAGTCGAACGCTGATGCGCGCGCGTCGCGCACGCTACGAAAATCG
>DATMHT010000403.1:0-1991 GCA_035554795.1 Gemmatimonadaceae bacterium
AGCCGGCGACATCGTGCTCGTGCGCAGCGATCCGCGCGACGTGCCGCGGATCGTCGCGCTCAGCAAGGCGACCTACCGGAAGATGGTCCAGAACCTCTGGTGGGCCGCCGGCTACAACGTCGTCGCGATCCCGCTCGCCGCCGGCGTGCTGCAGAAGTGGGGACTCGTGCTGAGCCCCGCCGTCGGCGCCGTGCTGATGTCGCTCAGCACGATCATCGTCGCGATCAACGCGCAGCTGCTGCGGCGCGCGCGCCTCTGAGAGCGGCGCGCGCCGCCGTCGGTCGCCCGCCGCGGTCGCCGCTCAGTCGCCCCGCGGCGCCACGACGTCGTGGTGGTCGCCCGGGCGGACCACCTCGAAGTGCGCCATCATCCCCGATGCGTGGTGCTCGAGGATGTGGCAGTGGTACATCCACTCGCCCGGCCGGTCGTCGGGCATCCACGCGATCCGGACGCGGCTCATGGGCGGCACGTTGACGGTGTCCTCCCACGAGAGGAACTCCGGCGGCCGGCCGTTCTCCTCCACCACCTGGAAGAAGAAGCCGTGCAGGTGGAAGGGGTGGTCCATCAGCGTGTCGTTGAAAACGTCCCACACCTGGAGCTCGCCGACGCGCACGGGCTCGTCGCGGTGGTGCTGCTCCCCGTTGATCAGGAAGTCGACGCCGTGCTCGAGGCTCGGGCGGACGCCGAGGTGGACCTCGCGCGTCACCGCCACCGGCCCGGTCACCAGCGGCTCGATGCGGCGCAGCGTCTCCGGGATCACCGCCCGCGACGGCCTGGCGGGACCGACGCGCACGGTCGCGAAGTGGTGCGCCGTCACGCGCTGCACGCTGCGGCGGTCGTAGGGGAGCGCGTCCACGGGCAGCGTCTCGCCCTCGGCGAACGGCCCGACGGCGACGTCGAGCCGGTCGGCGGGAGTGAGGAGCGCCTCGCTCGTCACGACCGGCGCGCCGAGCAGCCCGCCGTCGGTGCCGAGGATCGTGAACGGCCGGCCGCCGATGGAGAGCCGCACGTAGCGCGCGCTCGACGCGTTCACGATTCGCCACCGCTCGATCTGGCCGGCGGCCATCGCGAGCTCGGGCTCCTTCCTGCCGTTGACGAGCAGCGTGTCGCCCTCGCGGCCGTTGTGCTCCTCGATCCCCCAGCCGGGCGGCTTGATCTGCCCGTCGCGGTCGAGCGCGACGTCGTCGAGGACGAGCACCCGCTCGGCGTCCAGCACCGGCTCGTCGGGGCCGCGCACGACGAGCGCCCCGTACAGCCCGCGCTCGAGCTGCACGGTCTCGTTCGTGTGCGGGTGGTACCAGAGGGTGGCCGCGTCCGGGAGCCTGAAGCGATAGGTGAACGACTCGCCCGGCGCGATCAGACGCTGCACCATGTCGGTGCCGTCCATCGGCGCCGGGCACCGCAGCCCGTGCCAGTGGATGGTGGTCGGCTCGGGGAGGTGGTTCGTCAGCCGCACCTCGAGCACGTCGCCGACGCGGCCCTCGAGCGTCGGGCCGGGCACCTGGCCGTTGAAGCCCCACGCCCGGCTCACGCGGCCCGGCGTGAACTCCCAGTCGCACTCACGGGCCTCGAGGTCCACCGCGATCACGGCGCCGCCGGCGTCGGGCCGCGCGGAGTCGTCGGCACGGGTGTAGCCGCCTAACGCGTCGGCGGCCGGCGCGTGGACGACGGGCCCGTGGTGGCCGCCGTGCTCGTGCCCGGCATGGTGAGAGTGCTCCGGCACAGGAACCTCCTCCGTCGTGCGGCGGGGTGAAGGGTTCGTGGAGTGCGGCGATAGGCAGGGTGAGTGGAGTGCGCTGGTGGTCGGAGAGCTCCATACGTTAGACCACCCGGCGGCGCGGCGACAGAACGCGGAGTGTCAGCGCTCAGCTCGCCACGGCGTCGCGACGGCGCGACGCCTGGGGCCGGCGAGCGAGCAACTCCACTCGCCGGCCCGAAGCATCACACGGTTCCCGCGACTACGGTCGCGGCTCGAGCGCGGCGCGGCGGCG
>DATMHT010000404.1:0-59163 GCA_035554795.1 Gemmatimonadaceae bacterium
TCGCGCCCACCGCCCACCGCGTCCCTCTTACCGCAATCCGCCGCCCGGCTACCTTCCGCCCATGACGTCGCCCCAGACCGCTACCGACGCGCTCCACGTGCGCGGCGCCGCCGTCGTCTACCGGCTCTACGACGTCGGCTACGAGATCGCGCTCGACCGCGCGCTCGACCTGCTCGCGTCGAGCGCGCCCGAGCGTGTGCGGCCGGTGCGTGGCGAGGCGCAGGCGATCCAGATCCCGAATCCGCCGATCACCGTGATCCTTGGCGCCGAGCAGCTCGTCGTCGGCGGGCGGACGCGCGACGTCGAGCTCTCGGCGCGCATCTTCGACTTCGGCGTCGTCTCGATCCGCGTCCGCGTCCCCGCGCCCGGCGACCTGACGTGGGAGGCGTTCACCGCCTTCGGCAACGCCATCGACGCCGACACCGATCTCGCCGCGCTCTTCGATCAGCACGCGCGGCTGCTGACCGAGCGGATCCGGCCGGCGATCGAGCGGCCGCAGCGCGCGCCCGTCACCGAGGACTACATCGTCTACCGGATCACGCGGCTGCGCGGCCCGGACGATGCGCAGCTGCCGGCGGGGGTGCTGCGCGACGTGGACGTCGTCCCGCTCCTGCTCAACGAGTCGCGCCCGCTCTCCGACGACGCGCGGCGCGAGCTGCTGCCGCACCGCTTCTCGTACTACGCCGACGACCTCGCGATCCTGACCTGGGACAACGCGCTCGTCGTGGACCCGGTCGAGCACGACACGGACGTCCAGTTCATCCTCGAGTTCGCGAACGCGCAGCTGCTCGAGCTGCGCTACTACGACGCCGTCCTCGACGCCGAGCTGCCGGCGATGTACGACCGGATCGAGGCCGCGCGCACCGGGCTGCGGCTCACGCGTCGCTACGCCCAGCTCCTCGCCGACCTGCAGCGTCTCGTCGCCGACTCGACCGAGCTCGTCGAGCGCGTCGAGAACTCGCTCAAGGTCACCGACGACGTCTACCTCGCGCGCATCTACTCGGCGGCGCTCGACATCTTCCGCGGCCGCGCCTGGCGCGCCGGCATCGATCGGAAGCTCGGCATCATTCGCGAGACGTACGCGATGCTGAATGGCGAGGCGCAGGCCCGGCGCGGCGAGGTGCTCGAGGTCGCGATCGTTCTGCTCATCGTCGCCGAGCTGGTGCTCGGGCTGCTGCGCGCGTGATGGAGTCGCCTACCAGTCCCCCCGCTTCTCCCCCCGCGCGTAGGCGGCGAGGGCGGTGAAGATCCACCCGCCGTTGCCGACGCCGACGCCCGCGTAGAACGCGGCGCGGCCGAGTGTCAGGTCGGTGGTGTGGGCGCTCCAGAGGATGAGGAAGATGCCGGCGCCCGCCCACGCGACGCACTGGATCGCCGTCCACGTCAGGTCGCGCCGCGTGATGCGCCGCGCCTCCACCGCCTCCGCCGCCCGGCGGCGGCCCATCTCCTTCATCAGTTCGTCGCGGGTCTGCATCGGCGCGGCTCCGAGTGGTGTCGTCGTCGTGGGCCACGAAGATATGGCGCACTCCGTGGCGGACACCAGCCACGCCGACGGCCTCACGTCGCTCGCGACCCGCTACCCCTTACCCGCTACCCGCTCCTCTACCCAGCGCACGATCTCGCTCGCCGGCTCTTCCCAGCCCGGCTCGATCAGGATGAGGTGGCCATGGTCGGCGAACTCGCGGTACGTCGCGCGCGCGCCGTACTTCTTCGCGATGCGCCGACCGACGCGTGCCGGCACCAGCCGGTCGTCCGTCGCCGTGCAGACGAGCAGCGGGCAGCGCACCCGCTCGGCGTCCACCGCGAGCGCCCCGAGCGAGAGGTCGCGCCCGACGCGCCCGCTCTCGGGGACGAACCGCGCGTACAGCGCCGCGCGCTCCTCGAGCGGGATGCGGTTGAAGTTGAGCGCCTCGACGCCGGCGGCCGAGCCGACGATGGCGCGCCCGCGCAGGATCGGCCACAGATACTGCAGCTGGTAGCGGAGCAGCCTCGGGCTCGTCACCGCGATCCCGCTCGGCGGCGCCGTGCACAGCAGCACCGCCGCGTCCACCACGCCACGCTCGGCCAGCTTCTGCGCGATCAGGCCACCCATCGAGTGGCCGACGATCACCGGCCGCTCGACGCCGTACGCGTCGGCCAGAGCGCGCGCCGCCTCCACGGCGTCGTCCACGTACGCCTGCAGCGGCAGGCGCCCGAAGTCCGCCACCGGTCGGCTGCCGTAGTGCCCGCGCAGGTTGACGGCCCAGCTCGCGTAGCCGCGCGCGGCGAAGAAGCGCTGGTAGCGCTCGAAGATCCAGGCGCCGGCCATCATCCCGTGCACGAAGAGCACGGGCGGCCGAGTCGGCGCCGCGCCCGGCAGGCCGGCAGCGGCGGCGTCGGCCGCCACAGAGACCGCGGTCAGACCGTCGAGGGTGACGAGTTGGGGCATCGCGAGCCGCGGACGAGAGGAAGGGCAGGGCGCCGAGACGAGCGCACCATTCGCGCCGCGCCACGAACGGGCGGGTCGCTGCCGGGATAGACGACGCATCGGGTCCATCACGCTCGCACGACGCCCCGCCGCCGCGCGGCTACCTTTCCCCGCATGTCGTCACCTCCCGCCGCCCCGGCGGTTCTTCCGCAGATGGAGCCGTACTCGCGCCACGTGCTCGTGTGCACCGGCGGCTACTGCTCCACCGACCGCCGCGGCCGGGCGCTGTACGCGCACCTCGCGTCGCTCCTGCAGCGCGAAGGACTCCTCTTCGGCCCGACGCGCGTCAAGCGCGGCGAGACGCCATGCCTCGGCGTCTGCGCCGGCGGCCCGATCGTCGTCGTCTACCCCGACGGCATCTGGTACGCCGGCGTCACGCCCGCCCTCCTCGAGCGCATCGTCGTCGAGCATTTGAAGGGAGGAAAGGTGGTGGAGGAGGCGGTGTTTCACAGACTGAGGGCCTAGGGCCTGGGCCCTGTGTTCCCCGTCACTGCACCTCCCGATCCCCCCGCTCATCCTGACCGGTGACCCATCCACCGGTACGCCACCAGCGATGAAGGGAGATGGCATGCTGTACGAGCGTACGCGCACCGAGGGGAGCAGGGTCCGGATCCGTCGCGTGAGCGCCCGCGGCGCGATGCCGGTGATCGCGGTGCTGGAGTGCGCGACGACCGCGGCCCTGCCGCTCGCGCTGCTCGAGGTCGCCGCCGAGACCGAGCTCGACGCGCTGATCCTGCTCGAGCCCTACGCGCGCAGCGAGAGCGCGATCGCGAAGCTGGCGGAAGGGCTTGGGGGAGTCGCGTAACGGGTAAGGGGTAACGGGTAAGGGGTAACGGGTCTCGATCTCCCGTTACCCCTTACCCGTTACCCCTTACCCGACCACCATCGCCCGCAATCTCTCCACCCGCTCCTCCGTCGGCGGGTGTGTCGAGAAGAGCGACGTGATGCCGCGTCGGCCGTAGGCGGCGAGCGGGTCCACCTGCGCGAGTGGGGCGACCGCCGGCGAGACGTGCATCGGGATGCGGTGCGCCGCGGCGTCGAGCTTCTCGAGCGCCCCGGCGAGCGCGAGCGGCTGCCCCGAGATCTCGGCGCCGACCGCGTCCGCCTTGAACTCGCGCTGGCGGCTGATCGCGAACTGGATCAGCATCGCGGCGATCGGGGCCAACAGCGCGAGGGCGAGCGCGGCGATCGGGTTGCCGCCGTTGCCGTCGTCGTCGCGTCCGCCGCCGAACCAGAGGCCGAAGTGGGCGACGTTGCTGATCGCGCCGGCCATCGTCGCCGCCACCGTCTGCAGCAGCATGTCGTGGTTCTTCACGTGCGCGAGCTCGTGCGCGAGCACCCCCTCGAGCTCCTCGCGCGAGACGAGGCGCAGGATCCCCTCGGTCACGCACACCACCGCGTGCTCCGGGTTGCGACCGGTGGCGAAGGCGTTCGGCTGCTCGTGCGGCGCGATCGCGACCGTCGGCATCGGCAGCCCGGCCCGCTGGCGCAGCCGGTCCACGATCGCGTAGAGCTCCGGCGCCTGGCTCGCGTCCACGACCCGCGCGCCGTACATGCGCAGCACCATGGACGACGACGCGTAGTACATCACGAAGTTCATCACGCCCGCCATGACGAGCGCGATCGTCATGCCGCTCGAGCCGCCGATCATGCCGCCGAGCGCGACGAAGAGGGCCGTCAGGCCCGCCATCAGGACGAAGACTTTCACGTTGTTCATGACCGATTCCTCCCGGGAATCGTGGGTCCGAACGCGCGAAAGGCGAGCCCTCCGCGCGGCCGCGTCGCGGCGAGGCCCATGCGCCTCGCCGACGTCGGCTGTGCGAAGGTCTCGCCTGGTCGGAACGGACCCGGCCGAACCGTGCGCCGCCCACCGGCAACTCCGGCGGCGCAGTCCTGACGATTCGGTCGCGCGACGCCCGGCTCATCGCTCGTGCGTCGCGTAGCTACTCCCCTTCTTGCCCGGGGAAATTTAATCGGCGCGCGCCGCGGGAGCGAGGGCCCGGCGTCAGTCGCCGAGCGCCGCCAGCCCGCCCTTGCGCATCTCCTCCTCGACCGCACGCAGGTGCCGGGCGTAGACGTGCGGCGCGGCGTAGCGGTAGAAGTTGGCGCGCGCCGCCGGCTCGGCGAGCAGGAACTGCGCGAGGCGTCGATGCCCCTTGAGCGCGTTGCACGCCCCGCACGCGGTCACTACGTTTCCGGCGGAGTTGTCGCCCCCGCGCACCCGCGGCTGCACGTGGTCCACGGTCAGCTCCTCGGCGGGAAAGGTCTGCCCGCAGTAGACGCACCGGTACCCGTCGCGCGCGAAGACCTCGTCACGCCGCAATGATCGACCCCCTGGATCGCCGGCGCGCGATGATCGACGCCGCGAAGCGCTTCCTCATCGACCCCGCCGCGGAGCGACTCGGCGAGGGGCGCGACCCGCGCCTCGCGCCCGACGACTCGCCGCCGCGCCTCACGCTCCGAGCCCTCGAGAAAATCCGCATGTCCCGCTCCCGCGAACGGATCCTGGAAAACCTGGACGAGATGTACCGCGAGGCCTTCGAGCGCGCCAAGGCCACCGGCGACCAGGCCCAGATGACCACGCTCGACTTCGCCTACCGCCGCGAGCAGCTCTACTTCGAGATCCTCCTCGACGTCCGCGACGCGGTGGAGCAGCGGCGATAAGCGGTAAGTGGGGCCGGTGAGCGGGAGGCGGTACGCGGGAAGCGCAAGCCGTGAATCGCGGCGGGGCCGGGATCCCGACACGGGCGCCGGCCCCTCGTAGGTTCTCGCTTACCGCTCACCGCCTCCCGCTTACCGGTCCATCTCCTTCGCCGGGAACAGCAGGCTCCCCCCGATGGATACCGCCAGCACCGCGGCGACGATGCCGAGCGACGCGACGATCGGCACTTCCACCCACCGCTCGCCGAGCATCTTCACGCCGATGAAGACGAGGATGACGGCGAGGCCGTAGCGCAGCAGGTAGAACTTCTGCACGACGTGCGCGAGCAGGAAGTAGAGCGAGCGCAGCCCGAGCACGGCGAAGATGTTCGACGTGTAGACGAGAAACGGGTCGCGCGTGATCGAGAAGATCGCCGGGATCGAGTCGATGGCGAAGACGAGGTCCGTCACCTCGACCATCACGAGCACGAGCAGCAGTGGCGACGCCAGCCACCGCCCGTCCGGCCTGCCGCCCTCGCGCACGAAGAAGTGCTTCCCCTCGATCCGCGGCGCGAGCGGGATCACGCGGCGGATGAAGCGGGCGACCGCGTTGTCGTCGCCATGGAAGCCGTCGTCGTCGCGGATCGCCATGCGCACGCCCGTGAACACGAGCAGCGCGCCGAAGAGGTAGAGCACCCAGTGGAAGCGGGTGATCAGCAGCGTGCCGAGGGCGATGAAGGTGCCGCGCATGATCAGCGCGCCGAGGATCCCCCAGAAGAGCACGCGGTGCTGGTACTTCGCCGGGATGTTGAAGTAGGCGAAGATCAGCACGATCACGAAGATGTTGTCGACGCTCAGCGCCTCCTCGATCACGTAGCCGGTGAGGAAGGTGAGCGCGGCCGGCGTGCCCGCGTACCAGTTCAGCCCGGCCGCGAAGGCGAGCGCCAGCGTCACCCACACCGCCGTCCACGTCCCCGCTTCCTTCGGCGTGATGACGTGCGCCTTGCGGTTGAAGACGCCGAGGTCCAGCGCCAGCATCGCGAGGACGAAGACGTTGAAGCCGACCCAGAACCAGAGGTTGGGCGCGACGTGGGGCGTTTCGGCGGCGAGAGCGGCGGCGGTGAGGAGCACGGGCGGAAGTTAGCGCGCCCGGCGGCGCCACGTCAGCGAGGCTCGCCGCGCCGCGCCGGTCGCGCTGATCGCGCGCGGGCGCGCTACATTCCCGGCATGTCCGACCCTTCGTTCCGCGATCCCTCGCGCGCCGACGCGGCGCGCGGCGACGCGACGAGTGGCGACACGCGCGCGCGCCTCGAGCGCGCCGTCGCGGGGCTCGTCTACTCGAGCGAGGGGGACGCGCCTTTCACGTACGTGGAGCTCGCGCCGCCGGGCGCGGTCGCCGAGCCGGTCTCGCCGGCGCTCGTCGCGCGTCTCGCGGGTGCGCCGGCCGGGTCGCGTCTCGAGGAGCGTACCCTCGACGCCTTCCTCGCCCGCCACCGTGGGCGCGTGGACCCCGCCGACGCCGCGGCGCAGGCGCTCCGCCCCCGCTACGACGCGCTCGCCGCCGTGCTGCGCGAGACGCTCGCCGACCCGCGGGCGGTGCGGGTCGTGGTGCCGGGGCGGGCCGAGGTGCGCTGCTACGTGGTCGGGCGCGACGCCCGCGGCGCCATCGCCGGGCTGGCGACGACGGCGATCGAGACCTGACGGAGCTGTCGCGGCCTAACGACGACTGTCGCGCGGAAGCGACGACCCGGCCCCGCCGCGGTCGCGCCGGCGGCGCGGACAATCTGTCCATTTTCGGCGCGTTCTCCCGGGGAGCGAGAGGGGCGTAGCACCGAGGGCTCTCGTCGCGTGGCCGCCGCACGCTCCTTGCCCCTCGCCCCCCCGCCGTGCCGTCGTCCGGCGTGACGCCGCCCTCCCGCGTCGCTGCCGACCCGCCGATACCCCCCAGAGTCGTCTCCATGCGCCCCACTTCGACGCACACCCTGCGTAGCGCCCTGCTGGCGCTTGCGCTCGTTTCCTGTACGTCCGACCGCGCGCTCGGTCCCGATCGGGCCGGCCCGTCGCTCCGCGGCGACGGCCTGACGTCCGGCCCGTCGCTCGTCATCACCGAGTTCATGTCCGACCCGAGCGCGGTCCTCGACGGCTCGGGCGAGTGGTTCGAGCTCTACAACCCGACGGCGAGCGACATCGACCTGAGCGGCTATCGGATCGTCTCCGGCTCCGGGTCGCTCGGCACCGAGTCGGCGACGATCAACGCCGCCGCGGGCACCGTGATCGCCCCGGCCGGCGGCTACGTCGTGATCGGCAACAACACGAATTTCGCGACGAACGGCGGCGTCACCGAGGCCTACTCGTACGGCGGCTCGATCGCCCTCGCCAACAACACGACCGACTGGCTCGCGATCAAGGACCGCAACGGCGTCCTCCTCGACTCGATCGCCTACTCGGCCAGCACCGTGACCGTGGACGCGACGGGCAAGCTGCTCTCGCGGACGATCACGTCGCCGTCCATCCAGCCGCCGGCCGGCGTCTCGCGCGCCGTGAAGGACCCGCTCGCCGACAACACGATCGTCGCCGACCCCACCAACTGGACGAGCGGCGCGGCCCCCTACGGCGCCGGCGACCTCGGCTCGCCCGGCGCGGTGAACCCGGTCCCGGGTCCGGTGGCGACCGTCGTCCCGCGCATCTCGTACGTCGTCCAGAACGCGCCCTTCACGATCACGGCGGTCGGCTACGACGCGAACGGGCTCCAGTCGAACACGACGTTCACCTGGACCAGCTCCAACCCCGAGATCGCGACCATCACGTCGGCCGGCCGCGCGACCTTCGTCGCGCCCGGCGTCACGATGCTGACGGCGACGAGCGCGAACGGCGTCAGCGGCACGGCGCCGCTGTTCGCGGTGCTCCCCGGCGACGTCGCCAGCGTCAGCATCGAGTCGAACGACCCGCTGCGGATGCCGGTCGGCTTCACCAAGCCCGAGTTCCCGACGACGAAGACGACCACGGGCGCCACGGTCACGCCGACCCTCGTCTGGACGAGCTCCGATCCGTCGGTCGCGACGGTGGACCAGCTCGGCTACGTCACGGGCGTCGCGGCCGGCGACGTCACGATCAGGGCGACGGTGCAGGGCGGCTACGTCTACGGCATCAAGCAGTTCACCATCGAGCCGGCGACGGCGCCGACGAGCGCCGTCTACCGTAACCACCTCGAGTTCGGCAAGCCGATCTCGGCGACCGGCGACGGCGTGCTGCTCGCCAAGCCGCAGTACGTTCTCTCGTACAACGCGGCGCGTGGCGGCGCGAACTGGGTGAGCTGGGACATCAACGGCTCGCAGTTCGGCGCCGTGCCGCGCTGCGACTGCTTCTCCGCCGACCAGCAGCTCCCCGCCGACGTCTACCACGTCGTGGACTTCGACTACCGCAACGGCGGCTACGACCGCGGCCACATGGTGCAGTCGGAGTCGCGCACGACGACCGACCAGGAGAACGCCGCGACCTTCCTGCTGACGAACATCCTGCCGCAGGCCGCCGCGAACAATCAGGGGCCGTGGTCGCAGCTCGAGAACTACCTCAACGGCCTGGCGCGCAACGAGGGCAAGGAAGTCTACGTCGTCGCCGGCGGCATCTACGCCGACAACGCGCCGACGCTCAAGAACGAGGGGCGCGTCGCGATCCCGGACTACACGTGGAAGGTCGCGGTGGTCGTCCCGGCGGGCACGGGCCTCGCCAACATCCACTCGGCCGCCGACCTGCAGGTGATCGCGGTGAAGATGCCGAACCTCACCGAGGCCAACGCCACCGCGAGCGCCCCGAACTTCGCCGGTACCAGGAGCGCGACGGGCAACATCCTCAACACGCCCTGGCAGACGTTCGCGACGACGGTGGACCAGATCGAGATCGCGACGGGCCTCGACCTGCTCTCCGCGCTTCCCGACAACATCGAGCGTCTCGTCGAGAGCACCGACAAGGCGCCGGTCGCGAACGCGGGCGGCCCGTACGCCGGAAGCGAGGGCTCGCCGATCACCTTCGACGCGGCCGCGTCGAGCGATCCGGACGCCGGTGACGTGCTCACCTACGCCTGGGACTTCGGCGACGGCACCACCGGCACGGGCGCGAACCCGCAGCACGCCTACGCCGACAACGGCAGCTACACCGCGACCGTCACGGTCACCGACGGGACAGGCGTCTACGATCAGGCGACGGCGACCGTGACCGTCGCCAACGTGGCGCCGGTGATCACGGGCGTCTCGTTCACGACGGATCCGGTGGCGGTCGGCACCCCGGTGACGATCACGACGACGTTCACCGACGCCGGCACCGGCGATACGCACGCCGGCACCACCGTCACCTGGGACGACGGCCAGCTCTCCACGGCGACGGTGACGGAGTCGAGCGGTTCCGGCACCGCGACGGCGACGCGCACCTTCACGCAGGCCGGCGTGTACGTGGTGACCGTCACGGTGACGGACGACGACGGCGGCGCGGCGACGCAGACGAGCCGGCAGTACGTCGTCGTCTACGACCCGACCGCGGGCTTCGTGACCGGCGGCGGCTGGATCGACTCGCCGGCGGGCGCCTACGCGTTCGACCCGACGCTCGCGGGCAAGGCGACGTTCGGCTTCGTCGCCCGCTACCAGAAGGGCGCCACCGTGCCCAGCGGCAACACCGAGTTCCAGCTCCGCGAGGGCGGCTTCGAGTTCTCGAGCACCAGCTACCAGTGGCTCGTCGTCGCCGGCACGAGCAAGGCGCAGTTCAAGGGCACCGGCACGATCGCCGGCCGCCCCGGCAGCTACGGCTTCCTGCTCACCGCCGTGGACGACGCGTCCGGCGACCGGTTCCGCATCAAGATCTGGGATACGGGCACGAGCACCGTCGTGTACGACAACCAGAGTGGCGCGGACGAGGACTCCGACGCCTCGACGCTGCTCGGCGGCGGCAGCATCACGGTGCACGCGCGGTAGGGACGTCGGCGCTCGTAGCTCCTACCGCCTCATGGACGGCGGGTGGGGGGTGGCGGGTGGCGCGTGATCGGTGGACAACGACGGCGCGCGGAGCGATGCTCCTGCGCGCCGTCGTTCCATTTCCGCCACCCGCCACCCGCCATCCGCCGTGACGCGATTCGCACTCCTGCTCGCCGTCACAACGGCCTGCGCCACCGCTCCCCGCCGCGTGCCTAACGAATCCGCCGTCACCCTCGCCGTCGTCAATGCCCGCGTCTGGACGGGCGACCCGCGCCGTCCCTGGGCCGACGCCATCGCCGTGCGCGGCGACCGCATCGAGCTCGTGGGGTCGAGCGCGGCGGTCAAGAAGCTCGCCGGTCCGAACACGCGCGTGATGGACGCCGGCGGGCAGATGCTCGTCCCCGGCTTCATCGACGCGCACGTCCATTTCGTGGACGGTGGCTTCCGACTCGCCTCCGTGCAGCTCCGCGACGCCCGGACCCCGGCCGAGTTCACGGCACGCATCAAGGCGTTCGCGGCGACCGTGCCGAAGGGGACGTGGATCACCGGTGGCGACTGGGACCACACGGCCTGGGGCGGCACGCTCCCCGACCGGTCGTGGGTGGACTCGGTCACTCCCGACAATCCGGTCTGGGTGAACCGCCTCGACGGCCACATGGCGCTCGCCAACTCGGCGGCGCTGCGGGCCGCGGGCGTGGACCGCGCGACGCGCGACGTGGACGGCGGCACGATCGTGCGCGACGCGGCCGGCGCGCCGGCGGGCGTCCTCAAGGACAACGCGATGGCGCTCGTGGATCGCGTCGTGCCGCCGCCGTCGGCCGAGATGAGCGATCGCGCGCTCGACGCGGCGATGCGCTACGTGGCCGCGCGCGGCGTGACGACGGTCCACAACATGGGCACGTGGGACGACCTCGCCACGTTCGAGCGCGCGCACCGCGCCGGCCGGCTCGTCACGCGCATCCACGCCGCCGTCCCGCTCGACACGTGGGAGCGGCTGCGCGACACCGTCGCCGCCCGCGGCCGCGGCGACGCCTGGCTCCGCATCGGCGGGCTCAAGGGCTTCGTGGACGGCTCGCTCGGCTCCCACACGGCGGCGATGCTCGCGCCGTTCACCGACGCGCCGGGCGACACCGGGCTGTTCGTCAACACGCCCGAGAATCTGTACCGGTGGACGAAGGGCGCCGACGCCGCCGGGCTCCAGGTGATCGTGCACGCGATCGGCGACCGCGCGATCCGCACGCAGCTCGACGTGTTCGAGCGCGTCGAGCGCGAGAACGGCGCGCGCGACCGGCGGTTCCGCATCGAGCACGCGCAGCACATCGCGCCGGCCGACGTGCCGCGCTTCGCCACGCTCCACGTCATCGCGAGCATGCAGCCCTACCACGCGATCGACGATGGGCGCTGGGCGGAGAAGGTGATCGGCCCCGAGCGCGCGCGGACGACGTACGCCTTCCGCTCGCTGCGCGACGCCGGCGCGACGCTCGCCTTCGGCAGCGACTGGTTCGTCGCGCCGCCGACGCCGCTCGAGGGGATCTACGCCGCCGTCACCCGCCGCACGCTCGACGGCGCGCACCCGGACGGGTGGGTGCCGGAGCAGAAGATCGGCGTCGAGGACGCGCTGCGCGCCTACACGAGCGGCGGTGCCTACGCCGGCTTCGCCGAGCGCGAGACGGGAACGCTCGAGCGCGGCAAGCTCGCCGACTTCGTGCTCGTCGATCGCGACATCACCCGCGTCCCGCCCGAGACCATCCGAGACGCGCGCGTCACGATGACCGTGGTCGGCGGGAAGGTCGTGTACGAGACGCACTGACCACCGAGGCGCATCATGTCGGCATGCATCAGACGGTCTCTCGCCGCTCTGTTCGCCGCGACCGCGGCGCTCGCGGTGCCGGGGTGCTCTCCTCCGCGCTCCTCTTCCTCCGCCGGCGGCAGCAGCGGCAGTGCATCGGCGTCCGACAGCGCCGCGCGCGTCGAGGTGGACAGCGTGCGAATCGCACGGCTGGAGCGGGAGGCGCGCGCGCTGGCGAAAACGGACGGCTGCGCTCGCTCGGAGCAGTGCCGGACGGCGCCGGTCGGCCACCGCGCCTGCGGCGGCCCGCGCACCTACCTCGCGTACTGCGCGCGCACGACCGACAGCACCGCGCTGTTCGCCAAGCTCGGCGAGCTCGCTCGCGCCGAAGAGGCGGCCCAGCGCCGGGAGGGCGTCGTGTCCACCTGCCTGATGCGGCTCCCGCCGACGGTGAGCCTCGGCGCCGGTCGGTGCGTCACGGTACCGGCGGACAGCGGCGGCACAGGCGGCGCGCCCTGACGTCCGGGCACCTGGGGGTGCGAGGCTGCATGCTGCCGGCCCGCACGTTCCGCGCGTGGTGCTGCGCGGTGAGCGGACCACCGCCGTGTCAGGCAAAGCAGCCCGTGATGTCAGGGCATGGGCTATTGATTTAGCCACGTGACCGAACAATAGAATACGCAGCGCAAAGGCAGCCGGCCCTAACGTCGGTTGCGCCGCGCGTGCCGTGCAGCCGATGGCGTACTCTCGGCGCGCGGTTCCGCGGATCGACGAGCGAGCGGCGTACGCTGAGGACGCTCGGGCATCGTCGTTCGTGTCGCAGGAACGCAACAGAGGTGTGTCGGATTGAGCAGCACGTCTCGTGCGGCATGCGGCTCCGAGCGGCGTAGCCCTCGCTTCGTAGGCTGGAGCCTGGGCCCGGAAACCGCTTCGTCCCGGCCTAACGCTTCTTACAAGAGACTCGTACCACGAGGCATCGCTAATGCATCGCCATTTCATTCGACCCGCGGACGCGGCACCGAGGCCGGCGCCGCCGCAGATCGATGGGCGATCGTACTTGCCTCGATTCCTGTATCGTCCGCAAGCAGGTCGGGTGCTCGACAATCTTGCGCGCCCACGTGGGGCGCACTACCGTGGGCGAAGGTGCGTTGCCGTTGGCCGTGCGGTACCGGCCACACCGCGCAACTCGCGCTTGCGCTTCGTCGAGTTCCGGTCAGCAGCGCCGAAAGCGGCGCCGGGTTGATGACGAGGGCTGACCGAGAATGATGGACCGCGACAAACCTTCGCCCCAGTCTGCTTAGACGGATTCCCAAACTTCGGCTGTAGCTTCCTCCGCCGACGCGACGCAGCGCTGACGGTCGTCGTACCCGCTGTAACCGTGACTGTCCATGCGTCCGGGACGATCCCCCGTCGTCGCCGAGTGTACGCCCCTCACGCGGGCGTACGCGCCGCCTAGCTACACCGCTCCGCCGCCACTGCGCGCGCCGGAGCCAGCGCCGGCCGTCGCCGGCGCCGCCGTGTTGCGCCACACGCCGGAGTCGGCGCTGGCCATCGCCGGCGCCGAAGAGTCGCGCCACGTACCGCGCGCGCGCCCGTACAACAGGCGCCTGTTCGTCGACTTGTGCCGGGCAGCCGACCCCGCCGTCGCGCTCCTCGTCTTCGGCGCCGTGTACGTCGTCGCCAACGCCGGCGAGATGCCGGGCGGCCTCGAGGGCTTCCTGCTGCTGCGGCTCTCGCTGGGCAACCTGTTGACGCTCGGCGCGTTCGCGTTCGCCTGGCAGCTCCTCTTCCTGCTGTTCGGCCTCTACGACGCCAGCGTGCCGCGCCGGCCGCTCGGCGAGTGGCAGAGCGTCGCCATGGCCGGCACCCTCGGCTCGCTGCTTGGCCTCGCGCCCGCGGCGTGGAGCCGGAGCGGCGCGTTCAGCGTCTGGGTGGTGCTCGTCGCCTGGCCGCTGACCGTGGCCGCGACGCTCGGCGTTCACGCCGCGCTCCGCCTCGTTGCGCGCCGCGGGGCGGCCCACCGCACGCAGCAGGTGATCATCGTCGGCAGCGGCCCGCTCGCGCTCCGGCTCTACCGAGAGGAGCTGAGCGATCCGGAGTCGCCGTACGACGTGCTCGGATTCGTGGATACGAACCCCGAGGTACAGTCGAGATTCGTGCGCGACCACCTGCTGGGCTCGCTCGAGGAGCTCGAGCAGCTGCTGATGCACACGGTCGTCGACGAGGTGCTGATCGCGCTGCCGGTCAAGTCCCACTACGACGAGATCCTGCGCGTGATCGAGGAGTGCGAGCGCGCGGGGGTCCAGTCGCGCTACAGCGCCGACGTCTTCCCGTCGCGCCTCGCGCAGCCGCGGGTGGAGACGCCCGAGAACGGCGGCCAGCCGGCCGTGGCCATGAAGGTCGTGAAGGACGATTACCGACTGGTCGTGAAGCGCGCGATCGACATCGTGGCGTCGGTGGTCGCGCTCGTGATCCTCTCGCCCCTGTTCGCGCTGATCGCGATCGCCATCAAGGCCACGAATCCGGGGCCGGCGATCTTCGGTCAGGAGCGGTACGGGTGGAGGAAGCGCCAATTCACGATGTACAAGTTCCGCACGATGGTGACGAACGCCGAGGCGCTGCAGGGCGCGCTCGAGTCGCGCAACGAGGCGGCCGGGCCGGTCTTCAAGATCGCGAACGACCCGCGCGTCACCGCGTTCGGGCGCTTCCTGCGCAAGACGTCGCTCGACGAGCTGCCGCAGCTCTGGAACGTGCTCCGCGGCGACATGTCGCTCGTCGGCCCGCGCCCGCTTCCCCGGCGCGACGTGGACCGCTTCGACAGGGCGGCGCTGATGCGGCGCTTCAGCGTCGTGCCAGGGGTGACCTGCCTCTGGCAGATCAGCGGCCGCAGCGGGGTGTCCTTCGACCGCTGGATCGTGCTCGACCTCGAATACATCGACCGCTGGTCCCTCGCGCTCGACATGCAGATCCTCTGGAGGACCATCCCCGCGGTCGTCAAACGCCAAGGTGCCGTATGACATCACCGATGCGTCCGTCGTCAGCGTGGCTCCGTGGGAGCGGCGTCGCCGCCTGCCACCGCCCGCGACTCGAAACCTCGCTCCTCTGCGCCGTGCTCGTCGCCGTCGCCGGCGTCACGCCGGTGTCGCGCGCCGCCGCGCAGTCGGACACGCTCGGCGTGCCGGCGATCGTCGTCCCCATGGACACGGTCAGGGGCCTGCGCCCCGGCGACGCGATCCGCGTCCGCGTGTGGCGCGAGCCCGACCTCACCGGCGACTTCGAGGTCGACGAGATGGGTGTGGCCGTCCTGCCGAAGATCGGACCGGTCAAGGTCGGCGGCATGTCGCCCGAGGCGCTGCGCGCGGTGCTCACGAAGACCTACGAGTCGTATCTGGTCCACACCGCCGTCGACGTCTCCCTGCTGCGCCGCGTGCAGGTGCTGGGCGCGGTGCGGAATCCCGGGCTCTACAAGACCGACGGCACGATGACGCTCGGGGACGCGCTGGCGCTCGCCGGCGGCGTCACGCCCCAGGGCAACGCGAAGGGCGTCCAGCTCACGCGCGAAGGCCGCGCGCTCAGTGGCAGCCTGTCGATGAACGATCGACTCGCGAACCTGCCGCTCAGGTCGGGCGACCAGATCTTCGTGCCGCAGCGGAACTGGGTCGCGCGGAACCCTGGCGTCCTCGTGTCGATGATCTCCTTGGCAGCGGGGATCACGACGAGAATCATGCTGAGTCACCGATAGGGAGCCCGACATGACTCGTCCCGGCCTGCCCGCGCCGCGGGAGAACAGAATGCTCGGCGCCGCCGTCGCCTCCCCGGTGGGAAGCTCCGACGACGGCACCTGGATCGTGCGATACGGCGCCGGGTTGGTTCGCCGGCGCTGGCGCATGATCGCCGTCGTCGCGGTCGCGGTCGTGGCGGCGGCCACCGCCTACGTGCGGTCGCGGACGCCGCAGTACGAAGGCACGGCGACGGTGCGGGTGTACGAGAAGGACCGGCAGCTCCCGGTGGTCGACGTGGTGCCGTTCGACAACGACGTCACGACCGAGATGCAGATGCTGCAGAGTCGGACTCTCGCGGCGTACGTCGTGGACTCGCTCGGCCTGCGGCTGCAGCTCGTCGCGCCCGCCGACGCGCCGCGGAGTGGCGTGCTCTCGAGCGTCCGCGTCGCCGCGGACGCGCCGGTCGGCACGTACTCGCTGCGGCGACAGCCGAGCGGCGCGTACCTCCTGCAGGACCTCGCCGCCGGGGACACGCTCGCGACGGTCGGTCCGGGACAGCCCGTCGCCGTCCGCGGCGTGGCCCTCGCCGTCCAGCCGGCGCTCGACGCGGAGGAGAGCGTCGACTTCGCGGTGACCGGCACCGACGAGGCGATCGCGGCGCTGAAGAGCGGCATCAGCGTCGCGCGGCCGCTGCCGACCGGTTCCGTCATCGCCGTCACGTACCGGTCGCCCGACCCGGCGCTCGCGCGCGACGTGCCGAACGTGCTCGTCGGCCGCTTCCTCCAGGATCGGCAGGACACGCGGCAGTCCTCGTCGCGCAGCATGGCGGAGTTCCTCCGCGCCGAGATCGCGAAGATCTCGACGCGGCTCCGCGACGCGGAGGACTCGCTGCGCGTGTTTCGCGAGGCGCGCGGCGTCGTGAGCCTGCCGGACCAGGCGAGCAGCGACGTGCGCGAGCTGGCCGGGCTCGTCGAGCGGCGCAACACGGTCGCCACCGAGCGAACGGCGCTCGGCGCTCTCCTCGCGACCGCGGGTCCGACGTCCCGGGCCGACACCTCCCGGACGCCCAGTCCCTACCGTCACCTCGTCGCGTTCCCGACGCTCATCCAGAACCACGTCATCGGCCAGCTCCTCAGCTCCCTCACCGAGACCGAGGACCGGATCACGGAGCTGAGCACGCGACGCTCCGCCCAGGACCCCGACGTCAAGGTGCTCGTGGCGCGCGTCAAGTCGCTCGAGGAGCAGCTGCGCAACGTGTGCGACGCGTACCTCCAGGGTCTGACGAACGAGGCGGCGGCGCTCGACGGCACGATCGCGGACACGCGCCGCTCGATGGGCCGGCTCCCGGTCACCGAGATGCGGGTCCGCCAGCTCGAGCGCGATCAGCAGGGGCTGGAGCAGACGTACATGCAGCTGCAGACGAGACTGAAGGACGCGGAGATCGCGGAAGTCTCGAGCGACCCGAGCGTACAACTCGTCGACGCCGCGGCGCTGCCGATCGCGCCGGTGAACACCCGGGCGCGTCTGCTGCTCGCCGGCTCGCTGGTCCTGGGCCTCCTCCTCGGGCTCGCCGCCGCGCTCGTCCGCGAGCTCGCCGACCCCGCCGTGCACACGCACGCCGACGTCGAGGCGGCCCTCGGCCGTCCGGTGCTGGCGATGATTCCGCGCATCGTGGAGGGCGGGGGGCGCCATCGCCTCTGGTCCTCGCGTGCGCAGCGTCTCCTCCCAGCCGTGTCGGGCGCGAACGGCGCCGACCGGGCGCCGCGGCTGGCCGCGCGCGCTCGGACCGCGCCGACGCCGACGCCGTTCACCCCACTCGCCGACGCATACGACCGTCTCCACACGAACCTCGTGTGGTCGCAGCCCGAGGCGCCGACGCGGACGGTGCTCTTCACCAGCGCGCTGCCCGGCGACGGCAAGACGACGAGTGCGACGAATTTCGCGATCACCCTGGTACAGCGCGGCCTGCGGGTCCTGCTCGTCGACGGCGACCTGCGGCGCGGCATGATCCACCGGGTCTTCAAGGCGCCGATCGGCCCGGGACTCTCGGAGCTCCTGGACGGATCGGTCGAGGTCGCGGAGGTCGTCCGCCGCGTGGAGATCGCCGGCGGCGGCTCGCTCGACTACATCCCCGCCGGGCACATCATGGGCAACCCGACGCAGCTGCTGTCGTCCCCGCGCGCCGCTGCCCTCCTCGAGACGTTCGCCGGCCAGTACGACCGGGTCGTGATCGACTCGTCGCCGCTCAACGTCGTGTCGGAGGCGACGATTCTCGCCGGACTGGCCGATCGCGTCGTGTTCGTCGTCCGCGCGGGCGTCACGCCGTTCGACGCGCTCACCTACGCCGCCGAGCAGATGGCGCTGCTCAAGACACCGCTGGACGGGGTGGTGATGAACGCGGTCGACTTCGGTCGCGCCGCGAGCTACGACCCCGCGTACCGGTGGTATTCGCACGGCCAGCGGTACTACGCGGCGCAGGCGGAGGCGCGGCAGCGCCACCTCGCCGCGACCGAGCTCGACTCGCCAGCGGCGGCGGAGCGCGCATGACGACGCTCGGGGGTGAGATGCTGACGCGCGCGGGCACCGCGGCGCCAGCCGGGTTCGAGGTGCCGTCGTCGCCGCTGTCGCCGCCGTCGGCGCGGGCGCTGCGCCGGACGAGGATCCAGGCGGCGCCGCGCTGGCCGACGCCGAACCTGCGCGAAGTGTGGGCCGCGCGCGGCCTGCTCCTCTTCCTGGTCTGGCGTGACGTGAAGGTGCGCTACGCGCAGACGGTGCTCGGGGCGTCCTGGGCGGTGCTCCAGCCGGTCGCGACGATGGTGGTCTTCACCGTGATCTTCGGCCGCTTCGCGCGCATTCCATCGGGCGGCGTCCCCTACGCCGTGTTCTCGCTCACCGCCCTGGTGGCCTGGAGCTACTTCGCCGGCGCGCTGTCGGGGGCGAGCAACAGTCTGCTGAGCAACCTCGGCCTCGTCACCAAGGTGTACTGCCCGCGGCTCGTCATCCCGCTCTCGGCGGTCTTCGCCGGGCTGCTGGATTTCGTGATCGCGTTCTCGATACTGCTCGTCGCGATCGCGGGGGCCGGCATCGTCCCGTCGCCCTGGGCGATTCTCGTCGTGCCGGTCTCGCTGCTGGCCGTGATGATGACCGCGGCGGGAGTCGGATGCTTCCTCGCGGCGATCAACATCCAGTACCGCGACGTGAAGCAGATCACCCCGTTTCTCGTGCAGCTCTGGATGTACGGCTCCCCCATCGTCTACCCGCTGTCGCTCGTGCCGGCGAAGTACCGCGCGCTCTACGCATTCAACCCGATGACCGGAGTCGTCGAAGGGCTGCGCGCGGCCATGCTGGGCACGGGGCCGATCCCCGCCGCGCTGATGGTCGCGTCCCTGGCGGTGAGCGCGGTGCTGCTCGCGTGCGGCACGCTGTACTTCCGTCACGTCGAGCGCGTCTTCGCCGACGTCGCCTGAGGATCGCGAGCATGACGACGGTGATGATCGAGGCGGCTGGCCTCGGCAAGCGGTATCGCATCGGCGCGTTCCGCGGCCGACCGGGCAGCGAGAACCTTCGCGACGCCCTCGTGAGCGCGGCGCTGGCGCCGGCGCGGAACCTCCGCCGCCTGCGGGGCCTCGCCGATCCGGCGCGGCGCAGCGCCGACCCGTTGGTGTGGGCGCTCCGCGACGTGTCGTTCGAGGTCCGGGAGGGCGAGGTCCTCGGCATCATCGGGCGCAACGGCGCGGGCAAGAGCACGCTGCTCAAGATCCTGACGCGCGTCACGCAGCCGAGCGAAGGGCACGCGGACGTCTGGGGCCGCGTCGGCTCGCTGCTCGAGGTCGGGACGGGGTTTCACCCCGAGCTCACCGGGCGCGACAACGTGTACCTGAACGGCGCGGTGCTCGGGATGGACCGCGCCTACATCCGCCGCCGCTTCGACGAGATCGTGGAGTTCGCCGGCATCGGCGCGTACCTCGACACACCCGTCAAGCGCTACTCGAGCGGCATGTACGTCCGCCTCGCCTTCGCCGTCGCGGCCCATCTCGAGCCGGAGATCATGATCGTCGACGAGGTGCTCGCGGTCGGCGACGCGGAGTTCCAGCGCAAGTGCCTGGCGAAGATGGAAGACATCGCCCACGGCGGGCGCACGGTGCTCTTCGTCAGCCACAACCTGCCCTCGGTCCAGCGGCTCTGCCCGCGCGCGATCATGCTGCAGGCCGGCCGGATCGTCGCCGACGGGCCGACCGCGGAGGTCGTCGACAGTTACCTGACGGGCGGTGCTGGGCACGAAGCGTATCCGGGGCACTGGATAGACCTCACGCAGGCGGCCCGGACCGGCTCCGGCGTCGCGCGCTTCACGGCGGCTCGCTTCAGCAGCGGGAGCGCCCGGCATCAGCTGCAGCCGTTCACGCATGGCCGCCTGGAATTCACGCTGACGGCGGCGTCGGATGCGCCGCGCGACGTCAACCTTTCGGTCAGCATCTGGAACCAGAGCGGGACGAAGCTGATCAACGCCGACACGACCACCCTGGAGCGCATGGTCGCGTTGCGGCACGGGACGAACAGCTGCCGCTTCACCATCGAGCGCCTCTACCTCAAGCCCGGCGTGTACGTGGTCGGGTTCTGGCTCGGCGACCGCGTCGGAGAGACGCTGGACCGGATCGAGTCGGCGTTCCGCATCGAGGTCGTGGACGCCCACCCGGAGCGGCCCGGCGTCCGCCTCGACTCGCGCTACGACGGCCCGGTGGCGTGTCCATTCGAGGTCGTGGAGGTCCCGGAGCGGGAGGTAGAGTCGTGCGCGAGCTGAGCGTGATCATCCCGACCTACAACGGCGCCGCGCGCCTCCGCCGGTGCCTGGAAAGCTTCGGCAGGCAGACGCTGCCGGCCGAACGCTTCGAGGTCGTCGTGGTGCTCGACGGCTCGACCGACGAGACCGCGCGCATGCTGGCGGACAGCGACACGCCCTTCGCGCTGGCGGTGATCGAGCAGCGGAACCAGGGGGCGGCGGCCGCGCGCAATGCGGGAGCCGCCGCCGCCCGCGGCAGGTACTGTGTGTTCGTGGACGACGACATCGTGGCCTCGCCGGAGCTGCTCGCCGAGCATCTCCGAGTGCAGCGCGACCGGCGCGGCGTGGCGGGGCTGGGCGCCATCCCGACCGTGGTCGCGGCCGACGCCGGGTGGCTGCCGCGTCGCGTTGCGGAAGATTTCAACGCGCACTACGCGAGGCTGGCCAGCGGCGCGCGCGCCCCGTCCTGGCGCGTTTGCTACGGCGGCAACCTGTCCGTGCCGCGCGCCGCATTCCGCGCGGTCGGTGGGTTCGCGTGCGACATGCGTCGCGGGCACGACGTGGAGCTCGGCTACCGGCTCGCGGAGTACGGGCTCGAGTTCGCGTACATCGCCGGGGCGGCGGGCACGCAGGAGCTGAGTAAGCGCGGCCGTGCCCTGTATTCCGACTTCGAGCACTACGGAGTCGCGGCCGTCGAGATCTTTCGCCGGCATCCACAGACGCTGCCGGAGGTGATTCCCGACTTCGGCGCGCCGGGCGCTGGCCCGGTGTGGCTGCGGCGTCTTCTGCTGGCGACGGAGATTCCACCACACGTTATCGGGACGGTCGTCGGCGCGCTCGCAGACGAGGAACGCTGGAGCCGGGCCTGGTACCGCCTCGTGCACCACTACTGCTACTGGCGCGGCGTGCGGCGAGCTCTGGCCGATCCCGGGAGCTGGTGGCAGCTGACCCACGGCACCCCGGTCCTCGTCTATCGGGCGCTCGGGGCGGCAGGTCAGCCGGTGGAGCGCGATCGGGTTCCGCTCGCCCACTTCGCACGCCAGCTCGCCTGGCTGAAGCGGGCCGGGTACCGCGTACTCGGCCTGGAGCAGTATCGGCAGTTCCGGCGCGAACACCGCCTCCCCCCTCGTCGGTCCGTGGTCATCGTGCTCGGTGACGGCTGTGCCGACAGCTGCTCGCTGGCGGATGCCGTGCTGCGCCGACACGGCTATTCTGCGGCGGCTCTCCTGGCCGGTGGCGACGTCAGCGGAGAAGACGCGACGGTGGTGATCCCTCCGTCGCGGAGCGGAGTGAATAACCACCGGACGCCGCCGCAGGCTCTGCAGCCCACGGAGATCCACGGTACGGATTCCCTCGTGCGGTTCGCATGGAAGGTGGCGCGTGCGAGCGGGAGTCTGCCACAGCCCGGGGCGAGGAGCTCGTTCCTGCACCTGGTCCGGCGGCGCAGCCTGCAGGTAGCGCGATGAGCACCCTCGAGCTGCCTGACACCGGGCGCCTCCGGCGGGAGAACGAAAGCACGGAGACAGGGCTGCGCGGCCAGCGGCCGACGGTGGCCCTGATGCCCTGGGGTATCCTCGACGACTTCATCGAGCCCCTCGGCATCTCGCTCGAAGCGTTCTGCCGCGAGTTCACGGGCAGCTACGCATTCGGCTATGCCGACGCGCTGCAGCAGGCGGGCGTTCGCGTCGTGCTGATCTACGTCTCCCGTCGGATCACCTCGCCCATCCGCTGCAGACACGGCGCTACCGGAGCGACCCTCTGCATTCTACCGGCGCCCCGGATCTATCGCGCATTGCGTCGGCGTGTCCGCGCGCCGCGCGCGCGCACCGTGCGCGGCATGTTCGGCGCACTGACGGGGTTCCGGCGCCTCCTCTTTCCGGCGCTGGCGGTGCTGCGGGAGACGATCCTCTACCTCGAGACGCCGGTCCGGAGCCTCGCCGCGGAGCTCCGTCGCGAGAGGTGCACCGCCCTCCTTTGCCAGGAGTACGAGTACCCCCGCTTCGACGTGTGCGCCGCGCTGGGCCGCCTGCTTCGTCTGCCGGTCTTCGCCACCTTCCAGGGAGGCGATTACCAACGAAGCCGGATCGAGGCGTACCTTCGGCCGATTACGGTCCGTGGTTGCGCGGGGCTGATCATCGCCAGTCGAGCAGAAGCGACCAGGGTGCGGGCTCGCTACGGCGTGTCCCCGGCGAGGATCGCCGCGGTCGCGAACCCGATCGACCCGACGGTGTGGCGCCCCTTCGACCGCGGCGCCGCGCGCGACAGGCTGAGTATTCCCGCCGCGGCGCGCGTGGTCGCCTGGCACGGCCGCGTGTCGATGTGGAAGAAGGGTCTCGACGTCCTGCTCGACGCCTGGAGGCTGCTCCGCACCGAGGTCGCCGGGGACCTCCGCCTGATCCTGGTGGGAACTGGCGTGGACGCGGACCGCCTGCGCCGGATGCTCGGGGATCCCGCCGGCCAGGGCATCATTTGGATCGACGACTTTCTCCAGGATCGTGACGCCGTTCGGCAGTACCTCGCCGCCGCCGACGTGTACGCCTTTCCCTCGCGCCACGAGGGATTCCCGGTCGCACCCATCGAGGCCATGGCCTGCGGGCTCCCGATCGCCGCCGCGGATGCGCGCGGGGTCGCCGACATCCTCGCCGACGGCGAAGCGTCGGGCGGGGTGATGGTGCCGCGCGAGGATCCTCGCGCACTCGCCCGCGCCCTCCGCCGCTTCGTGGAGGACGAGCAGTGGTGTCGGCGGATGGGAGACCGGGCTCGTCACAACGTGCTCACCCGCTTTTCCACCGAGGCGGTCGGCGGTCAGCTGCGCGCGGTACTCTGTCCATCCGATCGGGAGACTGCCCGTGCCGTCTGAAGCCGTGCCCGGAACGGCAGGAAGCGGCATGACGGGACGGCCACTCGTCTCGGTAGTCGTGCCGTTTTTCGACAGCGCCGCGTTTCTCGAGGAGTGCATCGAGAGCGTCCTCGGGCAGACGTACACGCGCTGGGAGCTGCTGTTGGTCGACGATGGGGCGACCGACGGGAGCACCGCGATCGCGCAGCGCTACGCCGCGCGCAACCCGGGGCGGGTGACATATCTGACGCACCCCGAGCGGGCGAACCGCGGCGTGAGCGGCTCGCGCAATCTCGGACTGCGTCGGGCTCAGGGCGAATTCATCGCCTTCCTCGACGCGGACGACGTGTGGGTGCCGGAGAAGTTGGAGGAGCAGGTCACCTGTCTCGAGCAGCACCCCGACGCGGTCATGGTCTACGGCAGCATGCGGTACTGGTACTCCTGGACCGGCGCACCGGAAGACGCGGCGCGTGACCACGTGCCCGACCAGGGCGGCTCGCCCGGCACGGTGTCGCCGCCGCCACAGCTGCTGGTCGGCATACTCGAGGGATCCGCGCGGGCGCCGCTGCCGTCGGACGCGCTGCTGCGCCTCTCCACCGTGCGCGAAGTCGGAGGCTTCGAGGAGGAGCGCAAGTTCTCGGTCTACGAAGACCGGGTGTTCTTCGTCAAGATAGCGTTGAGTGGCGGGGTATTTCTCGCCCCTCGATGCTGGGTCAAGTACCGCCAGCACGAGAACTCGAGCAGCTCCGTCGTCGACCGGACGGCGAAGCGAGCGGAGGCTCGGCGGGCGTACCTCGTCTGGCTCGACCACTACCTCTCGGAGCAGGGCTATCGGGGGACCCGACTGTGGTCGCTCGCGCATTCGCGCTCGCGGCCGCCTCGGCACCCGCTCACGTCGTGGGCGCTCCACCAGCTGCAGCGCGGCCGGCGCGCCGCGCTGGCCTGCAAGCGCCGAGTGCAGACGGGAGTATTCCGGCACAAGGCGTCACTCGCGGGCGCCGCGGACGGCTCCTCGCAGCGAGGCGCATCATGACGCTGCGCAGCAGGGCGAAACACGTCGCCGAGAGCGTCCTCCCGCTCGGCGCGTACGCGTGGCTCCGCAGCCGAGTGGGGGACGGAGAGTACTCCCCTCCCGCGCGGCGCGTGCGGTTCGGCGACCTTCGCCGCCTCACGCCGATCAGCCGCCGGTGGGGGAAGGACCGGGGCGGCACGCCGATCGATCGCTACTACATGGAGCGCTTCCTCGGGGCGCACGCCGCCGACATCCGTGGCCGCGTCCTCGAAGTCGGCGACGACAGCTACACGCGCCGTTTCGGCGGCGAGGCCGTCGACCGGCGTGACGTGCTGCACGTCGTCCCGGGTAACCCGGCGGCAACGATCGTCGCCGATCTCGCGCAGGGCGACGCCATCCCGACGGCTGCCTTCGACTGCGTCATCCTCACGCAGGTTCTTCAGTTCCTGATCGATCCGCAGGCGGCCGTCCGCACCGTGCGTCGCATCCTCAAGCCCGGTGGCGTGGTGCTGGCCACGGTCGCCGGCATCAGCCAGATCAGCCGCTGGGACATGAAGCGTTGGGGCGAGTACTGGCGGTTCACGACGTGTTCTGCCGAGCGGCTCTTCGCCGTCGCGTTTCCGCCGGACCACCTGTCCGTCGAGGCACACGGCAACGTGCTCTCGGCGATCGCCTTCCTGCACGGCCTGGCGGCGGAGGAGCTCCGCCCGTCGGAGCTGGACTACCGCGACGCCGATTACGAGATGCTCATCACCGTGCGGGCGCGAAAGCCCGAGAGCGCGGAGGGTGAGCGGGGCGGCGCGCCATGACTCGCCGAGCCGATATCCCGAAGCGTTGCTCGATGAGCGCGTGCAACTCGAAGCCGCGACACGAGAGACGACGTGGACGACGTGGACGACTTCGAGGACTTACATAGTCGACGACGGTTCCACTCGGCGCCCGCTGTGGGGCGCCGGTGCTGCATGGAGCGGGACCGGGTGAATCCGTCCGCATCCGCAGGCATGGCTGTACCGCAGGCCAAATTCGTGGAGTTCAAGATGTCTGTGCAACCGCCGCGGCCTCGCCGGACCTCGCCGCCTGGATTCATGGCCGTCGCGGCGATTGCCCTGCTCGTCGCCGCCTGCGACCCCCAGCGTCTCACCGGTCCGGGTGACGGCCCCAGGCCGCCGAGAGTTCAAGCCGCGCTGGCGGCGGGATCACCGACGTCCATCGACGTCTTCATCCACGCCCACCAGGACGACTGGCAGTTGTTCATGGGCGACAGGGTGTACCACGCGCTCCAGAACGGCGATCGAATCGTGTTCGTGTACGCCACCGCTGGCGACGCGGGCCGCGAGCAGCTCTACTGGGAGACGCGGGAGGCGGCGGTGCAGGCATCCGTCGACTCGATCGCCGGCCCCGGCGCCTGGTCCTGCGCCACCCAGACGATCTCCACGCATCCGATCCGGCGCTGCACGAAGGCGAACACCGTCAGCTACTACATGCGCATGCCGGGCGGCAACGGCTCGGACGGGCTGGGCTACGGAAAGGGCAGCCTGGAGCGGCTACGCGACAGTGCGCAGGCCACGACCGCGATCGACGGGTCGACGACGTACCAGACGTGGAGCGACTTCTACACCACCGTCGGCCGGATCGTCGAGTTCGAATCCAGTGACCCGCTGCTCGCATCCGTCAAAGTCCATGCGCCGGACTACAGCCGTACGCTCAACCCGAATGACCACCCGGATCACTGGGTGACCGCGGACGCCGTCCAGGCCGCGGCCGCGCCGCGCGGCTGGAGCATGTCGTGGTACGTGGATTACGAGACGCGCAACAAGTCCATCAACCTGAGCACCGCCGACCACGACATCAAGCAGAAGGAGTTCTACGCGTACGACGACGTGATGTACGCGGCCGGATACGAGACGCTGAAGAGCGACTCGTGGTACCAGGCGTGGCTCTGGCGCACCTACCTGCGGGTCGTCCAGCCCGGCGCGCCGAGCGCCCCGTCGAGCCTGAGCGCGACGGCCGCGTCCACGTCGCAGATCGACCTCGTGTGGCGGGACAACTCGGGTAACGAGAGCGGCTTCAAGATCGAGCGCGCCCCGGACGTCAACGGCGCCCCCGGCACCTACGCGCAGATCGCGGTCGTGGGAACGAACGTGACCGGCTACAGCGACACCGGCCTGGACGCCGGCACCAGGTACTGGTACCGCGTCCGCGCGTACAACGGTGCGGGCAACTCCGGGTATTCGAACGCGGCATCTGCCACCACCACCGTCCTGGCGGGGCCGCCTGCCGCGCCGTCGAACCTCGCGGCCACGGCGCTCTCCTCGGCCGAGATCGGCCTGACCTGGACGGACAACGCCGCGAACGAGACGGAGTACCGGGTGCATCGGAGCACCACGGCGGGCTTCACTCCGGACGCGACCAATCAGATCGCGACGCTGGCCGCCGGCAGCACCTCGTACGACGACAGCGGCGTGACCCCGTCGACCACCTACTACTACCGCGTGGTCGCCGCGAACTCCGCCGGCACCGCGGCGAGCAACGAAGCGAGTGCGACCACTCCGGCCGCCCTGCAGCTACCCTCCGCACCGACGAATCTCGTCGCGACGGCTGCGTCCACGTCGCAGATCGACCTCGCATGGAATGACAACGCGAGCAACGAGAGCGGCTTCAGGATCGAGCGCGCCCCGGACGTCGGCGGCGTCCCCGGCACGTACGCGGAGGTCGCGGTCGTCGGAGCGAACGTGACCGGTTACAGCGACGCGGGCCTCGCCGCCGGCACGCGCTACTGGTACCGCGTCCGCGCGTACAACACGGACGGCAACTCGGCGTACTCGAATGCCGTCGCGGCCCGCACGAACGACGTGCCGCCCAGCAACCTGACGGTGGTCCGGTCCAGCAGCGGCGCGAAGGCCAAGGGATCGAACAAGGCCCAGCTGAGCTGGACGAAGGGCACGGCGCCCAGCGTGGACCTCTGGCGCAACGGCAGCAGGATCGCCGCGGGCACCGGCAACTCCGGCTCCTACAGCGACAACCTCGGCAACAAGGTGGGCACCTTCAGCTATCAGGTGTGCCTTGCCGGGAAGACCGGCACCGCCAACTGCAGCAACGCCGCCCAGGTGACGTTCTAGTGAGAGCCATGCTCCGGTTCTCGTCGCCCCGCCGTCCGGCGGCGCAGTCGAAGCACACCGCAAGGGGTGAAGGATGCGGCGCGTCATGACTCGCCGAGCCGATGTCCCGGCTGCGCCGCCGCGGGCGGCGGAGCGTGCGCTCGCCGGCCGCACGGTGCCGATCCTGATGTACCATCAGGTGAGCCCGTGGCCGGCGAAGGGATTCGAGAAGTACACGGTCACGCCACGCGCCTTCGCCGCGCAGATGCGCTGGCTCGCGCTGGCGGGGTACACGCCGGTCGGCCTCGACGCCCTGCTCGCGCACCGCGCTACCGGCGCGCCGCTGCCGCGGCGGCCGGTCGTCATCACGTTCGACGACGGCTTTGCGAGCTGCGTCGAGCACGCCGTGCCGGTCCTGCAATCCCGCGGCTTCACCGCCACGTTCTACCTGGTCGCGGGGCTGATGGGGCAGCCGAGCCGGTGGCTGTTGCGCGAGCGCGGCGTCGAGTTCCCGCTCATGGACCGGAGCGCCGCCCGCGAGCTGCAGGCAGCCGGGTTCACCTGCGGCGCGCACTCGGTGACGCACCCGCGCCTGGCGCAGCTCCCGGCGGCGGAGTGCCGCGACGAGCTACGGCGCTCGCGCGACCTGCTCGAGGAGCAGCTCGGGAGCGAGGTGGCGCACCTGGCCTACCCGTTCGGCTCCTACGACGCGCGCGTGCGCGATCTGGCGGCGGAAACCGGATATCGCTCGGCGTGCACGGTCGAGATCAGCCTCTCGGCCCCCGACGACGATCCGCTGGCGCTGCACCGCGTGCCTGTCGTCGGCTACGAGTCGCTCGCCGACTTCGCCTGCCGCCTGCGCACGGCGCGCGCGGCGTCGGAGATACTGCGGCGCGCGTGGCGGCGCGTGCGCCGGCGCCTCGTCGGCGGGAGGGCGTCGGCATGAGCGCCGCACCGCGCATCTCCGTCGTGATCCCCACCTACGAGCGCGGCGCGTCCGTCCGCCGCACCCTCGACGCGCTCGCGCGCCAGACGCTGCCCGCCGCCGAGTTCGAGGTCGTCGTGTCCGTCGACGGCTCGACCGATGGTACGAGCGAGATGGTCGCCGCGTACGCGGCGCCGTACGCGCTGCGCGCCGTCGAGTCACGGACGAACCGCGGGCGCGCCGCGGCCTGCAACGCCGGCGTGCGCGAGAGCCGCGGCGCGATCGTGGTCCTGCTGGACGACGACATGGAGCCGCGTCCCGCGTTCCTCGAGGCGCACCTGGCGGCGCACGCGGGCGGCGCGCGGCGCGGCGTGCTGGGCGCGGTACCGATCGACGTGGACGCGAGCGCGTCGCCGACGGTCCGGTTCGTCGGGACGAAGTTCAACCGCCACCTCGAGTCGCTCGCCCGCAGCGGAGAGATCGGCGTCCGCGCCTTCTACAGCGGGAACTTCTCCATCCCCCGCGACCTGCTGCTCGAGGTGGGTGGGTACGACGAGTCGTTCCACGTCTACGGCAACGAGGACGTCGACCTCGCCGCGCGCCTGCTCGCGGCCGGCGTCGCGCTCGCGTACAGCGCGGAGGCGGTGGCGGGCCAGCACTACGAGAAGGACGTGGCGGGCCTCGCGCGCGACCACGTCGCGAAGGGGATGACCGCCGTGCTGTGCGCGCGCAAGCACCCGGAGATGATCGCGCGCCTGCGCATCGGCACGTTCCGCCAGGGCTCGCGCAAGTGGCGCCTCGCCCGGGCGGCGCTGCTCGCGGTGAGCGACTCGTCGGGGCGCGTGCCGGGCGCGGCGATCGCGCTCCTGCGGTGGGCCGAGCGCCACCGGCCGGCGGAGCTGCTGCGCTACTACCCGCTCGCGCTCGACTACTTCTTCTGGTGCGGCGTCCGGCGGGCGCTGCGGGAGGGCGGCGGGGAGCAGCCCGTCGTCGCCGCGATCTTCGGGCGCCCGACCGGGGGACGGTTCGCATGAGGCGCACCGTCGTGCACTACACCGACTCGACGGTGTTCGGCGGGGCGGAGCAGATGCTCTTCACGCTGCTGGCCGCGCTCGACCGGCGGCGGTGGCGCCCGGTTCTGATCCACCACGACGCGCGGGGCGCCACGCCGATCGGCGAGCGCGCTCGGGCGCTCGACGTGGAGGTGCGCTGCCTGCCGCGGCCGCGGCGCACCCTGCTCGTGCGCGAGCTGCACACCTTCGCGCGCGCGATCCGCGCAGAGCGCGCGTCGGTCTTCCACGCCCACCTCGGCTGGCCGCTGCGCTGCTCGCGGGCCCTGCTCGGCGCGCGCCTCGCGCGCGTGCCGGCGGTCGTGGCCACGCAGCAGCTGTTCAGCGGGGCGTGGGTCCGCCGGTACGAGTCCGCCGGACGGCACCGCCTCGTGTCGACGGCCGTCGACCGCTACATCGCGGTCTCGCGCGCGATCGCCGACGAGATGCAGCCGTTCTGCGTGCGCCGCGACCGGCAAGTCACGGTCGTCTACAACGCCGTCGACCCGTCGCGGATCACGACGCCCGCGAGCGCGAGGGCGCACGAGGCGTGCGGCGGCCGCCCCACGATCCTGACCCTCGCGCGCCTGGAGGAGCAGAAGGGGCTCGAGCACCTGGTCGCCGCGGCGGCGCTGGTGCCCGAGGCGACGTTCGTGGTGGCCGGCGAGGGACGCGAGCGCGCGTCCCTCGAGGCGCGCGCGCGGGAGGCAGGCGTCGCGGACCGCGTGCGGTTCGTCGGCCACCGGTCCGACGTGCCGGAGCTGCTCGCCGCCTGCGACCTGTTCGTGCTGCCCTCGTTGGTCGAGGGGAGCCCGATCTCGGTGATGGAGGCGATGGCCGCGGGACGGCCCGTCGTCGCCACCGACATCGGCGGCACCAACGAAGTTGTCCTCGACGGCGCCACCGGCCTCCTCGTCCCGCCGGCCGATCCGGAGGCGTTGGCCATGGCGATCCGCGCGGTGCTCGGCGACGCCGAGCTGCGCGACCGACTCGGCGCGGCGGGTCGCGAGCGCGCGCGGCGCGAGTTCTCCGCCGAGGCGATGGCCGCGCAGGTGTCGACCGTGTACGAGGAGCTTCTGGAGGTGGTCGGTGACGCCGCATCGCGTGAGCGCCCCGCCGCGACCGCCGCGCACGCAGCGCCCCGCGAAGCGCAGAGCGAGCTCTCGGCTCCGGTGTCGGTGCGCGGGGGCGGATGCGCGAGCCTGCCCGAGGAGCGCCGCAACGCGCGGCTGCGGCGCGCCGACTGGCGCTTCCTGCTCCCACAGCCGCGCGTGGAGCGCGCGGTCTGCTTCGCCCACGGCGCGCTCGCCGACGCGGCGCGCACCTTCGCCGACCGGGTCTGGCAGGCGGCCGGCGCGAGCCCGAGCGATCTCCCGGCCGACGGCACCTGCGAGCTCGCCGTCGCCGCCGATCCCGACGACCGCGTCCTGCGCGCCGCCGCGCGGGCGCTCGAGGACGGAGGCGCGTGCTACACCGAGTGGCGCGGCTCCCGCTGGCAGTCGCCGGCGCGCGTGCGCGCGCGGCTCCATGCGGCCGGCTTCGAGCGCGCCGCGTGCTACGCGGTCCGCCCCGGCCCCGACGAGGCGCAACCGCTCGTGTGGGCTTCGCTCGACACGCGCGCCGCCGCGACCGACTTCCTGGCGCGGCTGCCGCAGGCGCGCACACGACGGAGCCGCCTGCGCCGGCGGTTGCGGCACGCGCTCTGGCTCGTCGCCCCCGCGCTGCGCACCGCGCCGTTCATCTGCGCCGTGGCGCGGAAGCGGGGCGCCGTCGGCCGCGGCGAGAGCCCGCGCCGCGCCGGCACCCAGCGCCGCGACGAGGGGCGGCCGGACTCGCTGCGCGAGACGATCCGCAGCGAATGGAGCGCCTGGGGGCTCGGGGACACGCCCCCACGACTGGGCTGGACGCTGCTCACCGGCGGGCGGCGGAGTATCAACAAGGTGGTGGCGCTCGCGTTCTCCGACCGCGACACCGTCCCACGCGTCGCGCTGAAGATCGCGCGCGTCCCGGAGTCGCACGCCTCGCTGCGCAACGAGGCGTGCGCGCTCGAGGCGCTCCGACGCGTGCGCCCGGACGGTCTCGCCGGCGTGCCGCGCCTGCTGCTCTGCCGCGCCGACGCGGACACGGTCGTCGTGGCCGAGACAGCGCTGCGCGGCCGGCCGCTCGCGACGCTGCTGCGCGACCAGCCCGACGCGCTCGCCGCGCGCGCGACCGACTGGCTGCTGCAATTGGTCGTGGAGGGCGACGCGCGGCGGGCGGCCGACCGCCGGCGGCGCATCGTCGACCCGGTCGTCGCGGAGTTCGAGGCATCGTTCGGGTCCGTCGTCGACCGCGCCATGCTGCGCGACGCGGTCGCCTCGCTCGCCACGCTCGGCGAGCTGGACGCGCTGCCCGTGACGCACGAGCAGCGCGACTTCGCGCCCTGGAACCTGCTCGTCGGCGACGACGGCGGGCTCGTGGTGCTCGACTGGGAGTCGTCGGAGCCGCTCGGGCTGCCGCTGCTCGACCTGGTGTACTTCCTCGCGCACTTCGCCTTCGACCTCGCACGCGCCTATGACCTCCGCTCGCGGCGGGAGGCCCATCGGGCCGTGCTCGATCCGGCGACGCGGATGGGCGCGCTCGCGCACGCGTGCGTCGGCTGGTACGGACAGCGCGTCGCGCTTCCGGCGGAGGCGGTGCGGCCACTCCGGCTGCTGACCTGGATGCTGCACTCGCGCTCGGAGTACCGCCAGCTCTGCGCGGAGACGGCGCGGGGCGGTGTGCCCGACGCGGAGGCGCTGCGCCGCAGCCTCTTTCTCGCCCTCTGGGAGGACGAGATGCGGCACGGGCGAGAGAGCTGACGGGAGATGCACATGCGCCCCACGGTCATCGTCATCACGGATCGGACGCTCTTTCCGCAGCGCGCGGGGAACGTCGCGCGCATCGTCTCGCTCATCCGCGGACTGCGCGCGACGGGTCATCGCGTGGTGCTCGTCGCGCGGCGTATCGAGGGGCGATTCTCACCCCTGCTGCCGTCCGTGAATCGCACGCTCCGAACGCACCTCCTCGTGGACCGCTACCTGCCCGTCCGCGCGGCGCGGTTCGTGTCCGGCCCACTCGAATACGACTGCTCGCCGTACCTGCCGGAGGTCTCGCGCGCGGTGCGGACGTACGACCCCGTCTGCGTGATCGCCGAGTACGCCTGGATGGCGCCCTGCCTCGACGCGGTGACGAACGGCGCGCTGACGGCGGTGGACACGCACGACCTGATGCACGTCCGCGCCGGCATGTACGGGGTGGTCCACGGCGGCGCCTGGCTCGACTGCACGCGCGACGAGGAGGCGCGGGCGCTCGGCCACGCGGACGTGGTCATCGCGATCCAGCGGCACGAGCAGCGCGAGTTCCAGTCGATGCTGCCCGGGCGCCGCGTCATCTGCGTGCCCCACCTCTGCGAGCCCGTCGCCGCGCCGGCCGCGGCGAGCGCGCCGGGAGACGTCGTCGTCTTCGTTGGGAGCACGAACGCCGGCAATCGCGACGGCCTCGAGGCGTTCGTTCGCGACGCGTGGCCGGCGGTCCGCCGCGCGCGTCCCGGCGCGGAGTTCCACGTCTACGGCGACACCGCGCGCCGCCTGCGCGACGCGGGGGTCGACGGCGTGGACGGCGTGCGCTGCGTGGGATACACGCGACGGCTCGCCGACGCGTACGCCAGCGCCGCGGTCGTGATCAACCCCGTCCGCCTCGGCACGGGCCTCAAGATCAAGACGGTGGAGGCGCTGGCGTTCCGGAAGGCGGTCGTGACCACGTCGTGCGGCGCGGCCGGGATCGAGGAGGGCACCGGGTCCGCGTTCGTGCTGGAAGACCAGATGCCGGAGTTCGGCGAGGCCGTCGCGCGGCTGCTCGCGGACGCCGACGCGCGCGCGGCCCTCGGGCGCGAGGCGGCGGCGTTCGTGAGCGCGCGCTTCGCCCCGCCCGCTGCGCTCCGCGAGCTGCTGGACGCCGTGGCGTCGTGCGCGGCGGCCCGCCGCGCGGCGCCCGCCGCCGAACGGAGGGCGTCGTGATGCGCGTCCTGGCGCACCCGGCGTTCGCGAACCGCGAGCGCAACCCGTACAACGCGCTGCTGTACGAGCACCTCGCCGACGCCGGCGTCGATGTGCGCGAGTTCACGCGCGACGCGCTCCTGCGCGGGCGCTACGACGTCTGGCACATGCACTGGCCCGAGGGCTCGATCAACCACCGCGGCGTCGCGCACGCGGTGCGCAAGTCGCTGGCGCTGCTCGCGCTGGTCTGGCTCGCCCGCCGGCGCGGAACGCGGATCGTGTGGACGGTCCACAATCTGTCCTCGCACGACCGCCGCTTCCCGCGCATCGAGGGGTGGTTCTGGCGCGGCTTCGTGCGGCAGCTGGACGGCGTGATCCACCTCAGTCGCGCCGGCCAGCGCGAGGCGTTGCGCCGCTACCCGGCGCTGCGGCGGGCCGCGCACTTCGTGATCCCGCACGGTCATTACCGCGCCGCCTATCCCAACGACGTCACGCGCGCCGAAGCGCGCGAGCGCCTCGGCATCGCGCCGGACGCGCGCGTCGTGGCGTTCGTCGGCCAGGTGCGCGCGTACAAGAACGTGCCCGAGCTCGTCGTGGCCGCGCGTGCGCTGCCCGACGCCGACGTGGTGGCGCTCGTCTGTGGCAAGCCGGCGTCGGCGGCGCTGGGCGACGAGCTCCGCGCGCTCGCCGGCGACGACGCGCGCGTCCGCCTGTACCTCGCGCCGATCGCCGCGACGGAGATGCAGCTCTTCGTGAACGCCGCCGACCTCGTGGTGCTGCCGTACCGCGACGTGCTGAACTCGGGCGCCGCGCTGCTCGCGCTCTCCTTCGACCGCCCGGTGCTGGTGCCGAACGCCGGCGCGCTCGCCGAGCTGCAGCAGCTCGTCGGCCCGGGCTGGGTCCGCACGTACGACGGCCCGGTCACGGCGCAGGAGCTCGACCACGCGCTGGCGTGGAGTCGCGATCAGCGCGCGGCCGCCGGCGGCCGCGCGCCGCTCGACGCGCTCGACTGGGAGGTGCTCGCGCGCGAGACGGCCAGTGCGTACGCGCGGGTCGTCGCCCGGCGCGACCGCCGCGCCGCGGTCGAGCGCCTCGCCCCCGAGGTACCGTGATGACGACGAGGACGACGACGATGCCGACGGCGGCCGAACGCGGGGGCGACGGGACTCCGATCGCCACGGAGCTGGTGTCGGTCGTGACGCCGTGCCGCGACGCGGCGCCCTGGGTCGCCGAGACGATCCGCTCGGTGCTCGCCCAGCGTCACCCGGCGGTGGAGCACATCGTCGTGGACGACGCGTCGCGCGACGGGAGCTGGGAGGCGATCGCGGCATTCGGCGACCGCGTGCGCGCCGTGCGGCTCGACCGCAACGTCGGCGGCGGCGCGGCGCGCAACCACGGCGCGTCGCTCGCCCGCGGGACGTACGTGATGTTCCTCGACGCGGACGACGTGCTCGCGCCCGACGCGCTCGCGTCGCTGGTGGCCGCGCTGCGCGCGGGCGGCGGCGACCTGGCCGCGTGCCGCTGGTCGCGCCTGAGAGCGGACCGGCGGGGGCGATGGAGCGCGGTGTCGCCCCACGTCCCGCAGCCGCGCGCGGGCGGCGCGAACCTGCTGCGCGCCTGGCTCGAGGGCGCGTGGATCCCGCCGTGCGCGCTCCTCTGGCGCCGCGCGTCGTACGATCGCACGGGTGGCTGGGACGAGCGGCTCGCGGCGAACCAGGACGGCGACCTCGTGCTCCGCGCGCTGCTGCTCGGGCAGCGCCTCGTCGTCGCCGAGGGTGGGCACGCCTTCTACCGCGCCCACGACGGGCCGTCGGTCGGCACCGACCACGCCGACGTCCGGAAGCTCGCGTCGCGCCTCGCGGTGCTCGAGAAGGTCGAGGGACTCCTCGCGGCCAGCGGCGGGCTCGACGAGTCGCGCCGCTCGCTCGGCGTCGCCTACCAGCGGCTGGCCCTCTTCGCCTTCCCGACCGACCGCGCCTTCGCGCGCCGCTGCCTGGAGCACGGAGAGCGGCTCGCCGGCCGGCGCGCCGTCGTCTCGCGCACCCGCGCGGGACGACTCGCGTGTCGCGTCCTGGGGCTCGAGCGCAAGGAGCGACTGGCGGCATGGTTCGCCGCTCGCGGTCTCGCCACGCGCGTGCGCCGTCGCGCCTCGCGCACGCCGTCACCTCTGCCCGAGTGACCATGCGGCGACTGCGTCATCATCTCGCTCCCTCCGGCGGCGGTCTCCTGCCGCTCCGCCCTCACGCGTCCGACGGTCGTCCCGATGCCGCCGGTGACTCGGCCGCGGGCGTCGCGGGCGTGATGAACGACGTGTCGCCGCGCATCGCCGGTGCCCGCGCCGAAGGCAAGACCGACGACGGCGTGCCGCGGATCGGCGTGCTGCCGCCACCGCCGCCGTCCGTCTCGGCGGCGGCGCCCTCGCCCGCGGCGGGGCGGCACGTGCGCGCCGCGCTGCTGCTCGTCGAGCCGGCCTTCTGCGCGCTCGCGCTGTTCGTGATGTCCGGCGGGTTGAGCCGCGCGTTCGACGGCGCGGCGGCCGACGGCGGCGGCGACGCCGCTGGCGACCCGATCACGCGCACGCTGCTGCTCGCCATCTACCTGACGGCGGCGCTCGTCTCGGTCACGCACCTGCGCAGCGTCCTGCGCGCCGCGCGGCGCGCGTGGCTGGCGTGGGCGCTCGTCGCGATGGCGGCCGCGTCGGTGCTGTGGTCCGCCGCGCCACGGGTGACGCTGCAGCGCAGCGTCGCGCTCGGCGCCGCGACGCTGTTCGGCGTCTACGTCGCCGCACGCTTCGACCGGCGAACGCAGCTGCGCGTCTTCGGCTGGGCGCTCGGGATCGCCGCGGCGCTCAGTCTGGCGACGGCGCTGCTGGTCCCTGACGCCGGCGTCACCGCCGGATACCACGAGGGCGCCTGGCGCGGCATCTACGGCAACAAGAACATGCTCGGCCGCCTCTGCGCGCTCGGCACGACGATCCACCTGCTCCGGGCCCAGGCCGCGCATCGGCGGCCGTGGGGCGCGTGGGCGGGCGCGGCGCTCTGCGGCGTGCTCACGCTCCTCTCGCGATCGGCGACGGCCGTCGTCGTCCTCGCGACGCTGGTGCTGCTCCTGCCACTCTACCGGACGCTCCGCTGGCGGCCGTCGCTGCGGCTCGTGCTGCTCACGTTCGCCGTGCTCGCGGCTGGAGCGCTCGCCGTCCTCTTCGCGACGGAGTCCGACTCGATGCTGTCGCTCGTCGGGCGCGACGCGACGCTGAGCGGCCGCACGAAGCTCTGGAAGGTCGTGCTGTGGTTCATCGAGCAGCGACCGCGGCTGGGCTACGGCTACGGCGCGTTCTGGTCGAGCGGCAGCGCGACGGCCGCCGCGGTCGTGAACGCGATCCGGTGGAACGCGCCGCACGCCCACGACAACTTCCTCGATGTCGCGCTCGACCTCGGGCTCGCGGGGCTCGCCCTGTTCGTGTTCGGGATTCTGGCCGCCGCGCGCCGCGCGGTCGCCGCGTACCGGGCCAGCGCGGACCCGGCCGAGCTCTGGCCGCTGCTCCTGCTGACCTTCCTGGTGTTGTTCAGCATCACCGACACCATCGTGCTGCGCCAGAACCACCTGGTCTGGGTGCTGTACGTCGCCACGATCGCGCTGCCGACGCCCACGGCGGCCGGGCTCCCGCTCCGGCCGCGCGCCGGCCGCCACGCCGTCTCGATCGGCGTGCGCGTGCGCCACGCGCGGCACGCCCTCATACCCGACCGCGCTCCGTCCCGCTCATGACCATCGAGACCGCGCACGAGAAGCTCGCCTTCGCCGCGCCGTTCGCGGCCGCCGAATCGCGCGAGGCGACCGCGGGCCGCCTCGGCTATCTCTCCGGCTCGCCGCGTGTCTCCACGCGGGCCGACGCCGAGACGACCGGCGCGCGCGCCCACATCCTCGGCACCATCGGCGGTTTCGAGGCGCACGGGTGGCGGGTGGAGCGCTACGTCGTTGGCGACATGGTGCCGCGCGCGTGGACGCGCAAGGGCTCGCAGCAGGCGATCAGCAAGAGCCTTCCGCGACGCCTCGCCGCCGACGCCGCGCGGATCGTGCTCGCGCGTCGCAACGCGCGGCGCGCGCACCGCGCGCTCGCCGGCCGCGTCGATCTCGTCTACGAGCGCTTCGGCGCGTTCCAGGCGCTCGGGGCCGCGTTCCGGCGCGACGGCGTGCCGTGGATCCTCGAGACCAACGGGCCGCTCTTCCACGAGGCGAAGGTCGAGCGCCGGAGCCTCGCGCTGTCGGGCCTGGCGAAGCGGATGGAGCGCGCAGCCTACCGCGACTGCGACCTGCTGGTGTGCGTCAGCGACGATCTGCGCGAGATCATCGTGGACGCGTGCGGCGTGTCGCGCGACAAGGTCGTGGTGATCCCGAACGGCGTCGACACCGCGTTCCACGACCCCGCGTCGTACGCGCCGCGGCGCCTCTTCCCGGGCTTCACCGTGGGCTTCGTCGGCAACCTGTACGCGTGGGCGGCGGTCGACCTCCTGCTCGACGCGGTCGCCGATCTCCGGCGCGAGGGCGTGGCCGTCCACGTGACGGTGGTGGGCGACGGGCTGACGCGCGAGCGGCTGGAGGCGCAGGTGCGCGCGCTGGAGCTGGGCGACCGCATCGCGTTCGTCGGCCGCGTGGAGCGCGCGGAGGTGCCGCCCTACGTGGCGGGCTTCGACGTCGGCTACTCGGGCCAGGTCTCGTCGCAGCTCGGCCGCATGTACCACTCGCCCCTCAAGATCTACGAGTACCTGGCGATGGCGACGCCGGTCGTCGCCTCGGCGTTCGCCGACGCCCGTCGCGCGACCGGCGACGGCGCCACCGGCTGGCTGTTCGCGCCCGGCGACCGCGCGGGGCTCGTTGCCGCGCTGCGCCGCGCGCACGAGGCGCACGCCGCCGGCGACGTCCTGCCGCGGATGGGACGCCTGGCGCGCGAGACGGTCGTCGCTCACCACGGCTGGCCCGCGCGCGTCGAGATGCTGATCGAGCGCGCCCGGCGGCTCCTGCCCGGGCGGCTGCCGCCCGGCGGCGCGGGGTGATCTCGATGCCTGCCTATCGCGGCCTCGAGCGCGGCGTCGCGCGCGCACTGGAGTCGCTGCCGTGGGTGCGGAGCTCCGTCCGCGCCGCTTACCGCCGCGCCAACTACGTGTACTTCCACGAGCGCGGATTCCGGTGCGAGCTGCACCCCGCGGCGCGCATCGAGTCGGCCACCGAGTGGTGCGGCGGCAGCCTGCGCGCCGAGCGCGGCGTCTTCTTCGGCTACTTCGACAAGTCGCCGTGGTCGCCCGACATGCGACGCGCGATCGTACACCGCGTCGCGGCCGACGGGCGGCGCGCAGAAATCCTCGTGCTCGACCGCGAGGCGCGGCGCTGCTCGGTCGTCGGCGACTCCAGCGCGTGGACCCACCAGCAGGGGAGCATGGCGCAGTGGCTCCCGTGCGACGGCGGCCGGAGCCTTCTCTTCAACGACTGTGTGGGCGGCGTGCTGATGACGCGCATCGTCACGATTGCCAACGGCGCGCACGACGCCGACGCGACCGAGGAGCGGCGCGTGCTCTACCCGGTGCAGGCCGTGCACCCGCGCGCGCCCGTGGCGCTCTCGCTCAACTACCGCCGCCTCGCGTCCGTGGGATCGGAGTACGGCTACGCGGCGGACGCGAGCAACTTCGCTCCCGACCAGTCGCCCGAGCGCGACGGGCTGTGGCGCGTGGACCTGACGAGCGGCGAGGGCGCGCTCGTCGTCCGCCTCGCCGACCTCGTGGCGAACGCGCCGCGGCCGGCGATGGCGGGAAGTCGGCACCAGGTCAACCACGCGCTCTACTCACCGTCGGGGCGTCGCTACCTGTTCCTGCACCGGTGGACCGGGCCGCGCGGCCGCTTCTCGCGCCTGTACGTCGCGAACGACGACGGCGGCGGCGACGGCGGCGAGCCGCGCCTCCTGCTCGACGACCGCATGGTGTCGCACTACGCCTGGCTCGACGAGACGCGCGTCCTCGCCTGGGCGCGCACGCGCGAGGCCGGCGACGGCTACCACGTGATCGACGTCGCGACCGGCGCGCGCCAGCGCCTCGGCGCGGGCGTGCTCGACGTCTACGGCGACGGGCACCCGTCGCTCTCGCCCGACGGCCGCTGGCTCGTGACCGACAGCTACCCGGACCGCGGGCGGCAGCGGCACCTGCTGCTCTACGACCTCGCCGCCGGCACGCGCGTGGACGTCGGCCGCTTTCACGCGCCCTGGCGCTTCGACGGCGCCGAGCGGTGCGACCTGCACCCGCGCTGGAGCCCCGACGGCCGCGCGATCTGCATCGACTCCGCGCACTCGGGGCACCGCATGACGTACTTCGTGGACGTGCACGCCCTCGTGGGCGCGCCGCCGGCCTGAGAAGGGAAGGAGGTCACCGTGAACACCGGCTCGCACCGTCTCCTCGACACGCACGTGGACGCGCTGACCGTCGACGACCTGCACGCACGCATCGCCGAGAGCGTGCAGGCCGGCACGCGCCGCGTCTTCGCGTCGCACAACCTGCACAGCCTCTACCTGCTCCGCGAGGACTCCCGGCTGCGCTGCTTCTACGAGCGCGTCGACTACGTGCGCGTCGATGGCATGTCCATCGTGCTTCTCGGCCGCATGCTCGGCGTGCCGCTCCGGCGCGACCACCGCGTCACGTACGTGGACTGGCTGCCGCTGTTCATGGCCGAAGCGGCGCGCGTGGGGTGGCGCGTGTTCTACCTGGGCTCGCGGCCCGGCGTGGCCGAGCGCGCCGCCGAGGTTCTGCGCGCGCGCCACCCCGGGCTCGCGATCGCGACCGCGCACGGGTACTTCGACACCGCCCCGGGCAGCGCGGACAACGAACGCGTGATCGCCGCGATCAACGACTTCCGGCCGCACGTGCTGCTCGTCGGCATGGGGATGCCGCGGCAGCAGCACTGGGTGCTGGAGAACGAGTCGCGGCTCGCGGTGAACGCGATCTCCACCTCCGGCGCGGCGCTCGACTACGTCGTGGGCGAGATCCCGACACCGCCGCGCTGGGCGGGACGGGTCGGGCTCGAATGGCTGTTCCGGCTCGCGGCCGAGCCGCGGCGGCTGGCGGGCCGCTATCTCGTCGAGCCGTGGTACGTGATGCCGCTTCTCGCGCGGCACCTCGTGCGGCGCGCGCGCACGGCCGCGGCGGGCAGCTGAGCGACGCATGAGCGCGACGTTCGAGTCACCGACGCGAGAGGCCGCGGGCGACACGCTCCCGGTGTCCGCACGCGCGCGGCGCACCCCGTCGCTGGCGCAACGGGTCGTCCGGGCCGCGCGCGACTCGCGACCCGCGTACGCGCTCTCGAAGCTCGGTCAGTACCGCCGCGCGCTCTTGCCGTCACTCTATCCCTACACGCGCGACGTGCTGCTCCCCCGACTGAGGACGCCGTCGCCGCCGCCCGCGGACGCGGACGTGTACCTCTTCGTGCGCGAGAGCATCGGGCGTTACCTCTATCTCCTGTTGCGCTTCCTCACGGCCCGCGGCGCGACCGTCGCGGTGCTCGGGCGGATGCCCCTCGCGGACTACCTGCACCCGTACGGCCGCATGAGCCTGGGGATGGAGCGCGTCACCTTCGCCCGCGCTCTCCCGGCGCGCACCGAGGACAAGGTGCTCGTGGCCGACCGCCCGCCGCCGGAGGTCGCGGCGCACCGGTGGCGTCGGGTCGTGAACCTCGACTTCGACGTGTCCGCGCCGGCGGCGCGTCACACGAACTGTCTCGTCATGCCGTATCCGATGCACCCGCTGCAGTACGCCGCGCGGCATCACGAACGGCTCGCCGCCCTCCGCGGGCACCCGCGGAGCATGAAGGTGCTGTTCGCCGGCAACTTCCGCGCGTCCACGCACGCGAGCTTCAGGAACGCCTATCTCACCGAGCGGTTCCATGCGCTCCTCCGCCCGCAAATCGTCGCGGCCGTGCTCGCGCAACCGGCGGACGACGTGCTGCTCGTGAGCGACGCGGCGGGGCTGGCGGAGCTGCTGGCAGCCGAAGGAGGCGACGCCGCCGCCGACCGTTGCGTGGTCGTGGACGGCGCGCGCGTGCACGTGCCGCCCGCGCACTGGCTCGGCTTCGTCGCGCGCAGCGAGTTCTTTCTCTGCGCGCCCGGCGTCTCCATGCCGCTCTGCCACAACGCGATCGAGGCGATGGCCGTGGGAACGATCCCGATCCTGAACTACCGCGAGTGGTTCCGGCCATGGCTGGAGGACGGCCGCACGTGCGTGGCCTTCGCCGACGAGGAGGAGCTCGTGGAGCGGCTGCGCGAGGTCAGAGCGCTGCCGCCGGCGCGCATCGCGGCGATGCGGCGGTGGGTCGCGGAGTACTACGACGCGTACCTGGCGCCCGAGCCGTTCGCCGAGGCCGTGGTGAACGGCACCGCCGCCGAGGCGACGCTGTTCGTGAACGCCGAGCAGTTCCACCGGCTGGCACGCGTGGACCGGGACTCCGTCATCCTCGCCGGCCACTCCCCGGCGGACGCGTGATCGCGCCGCCGTCCGACGCATTCCACGCCTGCTCGACCCCGCCGACGACGATCACCCGAACGCCGAGGCGCCTCACGATGCCGCCACTCAGTCACCTCGCCGTGCGCGCGCTCCGCAGGACGCACCTGCTCGGCTACGCGAACTTTCGCACGCGAATGCCGATCGGCGACCGCACGTTCGTCATCCCGATCCGCGGCTCGGCCGGGTACGACAACATCCGACAGTCGGAGCCGTGGCTCCTGCAGGCCCTCGTCGCCATGCACGACTGGCGTCCCGGCGCCTTCCTCGACGTCGGCGTGAACGTCGGCCAGACGCTGCTCAAGTACGCCGCCGCCGGCGGACGCGGGCCCTACTACGGCTTCGACCCGAACACCGCCGCCGTCGCCTACGTGAAGGAGCTGGCGCGGCTGAACGCGCTCGACTGGGCGCAGGTGATCCCGGTGGCGCTGTCCGACCACACGGGATGCGTGCGGCTGCACCTGTCGTCGCCGGTGGACGCGGCGGCGAGCATCGTGGATGGGTTCCGTCCGGACTCCTTCTACGAGCGGACGGAGCCGGCGGTCGCGTTCCGCGGCGACGAGATCGTGGCGGCGCTGCAGCCCGGCCCCGTCTCCATCGTGAAAGTGGACGTCGAGGGCGGGGAGCTCGAGGTGCTGACCGGATTGGAGGGAACGATCGCGGCCCACCGGCCCGTCATCTTCTGCGAGGTGCTGCCGGTCTACGAGACGGACAGCAACTCCGGGAGGCGCCGGCGCGAGCGCACCGACGCGCTCGTCGCGCTGCTCGACCGCCACGACTACCGCATCGTGCGTCTGCTGCGCGACGGCCCGCCGACGGCGCTGACGGGAATCGAGACGCACGGCGACCGCACCCTGTGCGAGTACATGTTCCATCCCGCGGAGACGGCGGCGATCGTGGCGTCGCGCATGAGCGCGCACGCCCTCTCGCGCTAGCGGCTCGCAATCCGCGGCTGCGATGGCGAGCGCATTAAACGAGAGGGGACCCGGGCCAGGCCCGGGTCCCCTCTCGTTCAGCTGAGTCGCTGCGGCGCTCGCTTACTGGCAGCTGCGGTTGCTCAGCTTCCCGCTCACCATCGTGTTGTCGCAGCCCACCACGATGCCCGTCGGGGCAGAGCCCACGTAGACGCCGTAGCCCGAGGCGCCGGACAGGTCGATGGAGTTGTTGTGGAAGACGTTCCCGTTGCCCCAGCCGCTCGTGATCGCCTCGACCTTGTAGCCGTTCTGCGCGGCCACCTTGCCGGTGTTGTCGGTGATGATCGCGTTGTTGCCGTAGGCGTTGACCCACGCCGACGCGTTGCCGCTGCTGTAGCCGGTACCGTCGAACGAGTTGCCCTGTACGACCGTGCCGGTGGTGCCGTCCTTCATGTCCACGGCCTCGACGGTGATGTTCGGACCGAACTGCGACGAGCGGACCGTGTTCGAGTCGCTGCGATCGGGCACGCCGTTCACCCACTGCGAGCTCGTCGTACCGATGTAGACGCCCTCGCCGTAGCCCGGCGACGAGCGGCCCGTGTTGTAGACGTGCACGCCGTCGATCAGGTTGTGCTTGCTCGTCTCCTTGAGGACGATGCCCTCCTGACCCAGGTCGTGGACCGTGAGGTGGCGAGCGGTCACGTTGGAGGAGCCGCCCTTGATGCGGATGCCGACGATGCCGTTGGTGACCGTGAAGCCGTCGAGCGTCACGTTATGGGCGCCGGAGACGATGAGCACCGTCGCGCTGGTCACGCCGCTCGTTCCGCTCAGCACGGCGTTCGACGAGCCGCAGACCACGATCGGCGCGCTGCTGCTGCCCGACTTGCCGAGCGTGAACGACCCGCCGTAGGTGCCGTCGGCGAGCTTGATAAGGTCGCCGGCCTGCGCGTTGCTGAGCGCCGAGGCGAGCGCGCTCGCCGAGCTCACCGACACGAGCCGCGAGTAGCTGTACGCCGAGCAGCCGCTGCTCGAGGAAGACGACGTGGACGTCGTCGAGGTCGACGTGCTGCTCACCGTGACGAGCGCCGTCCCGCTCTGGCCGCCGCTGCTGGCGGTGATGGTCGCGGTGCCGCCGGCGACGGCGCTGACGACGCCGGACGCGCTCACCGTCGCGACGGCGGAGTTCGAGGTCGTCCAGCTGAACGACGCGCCGCTGATCGTGTTGCCCGACCCGTCCTTGGCCTGCGCGCTGAGCTGCGAGGTCTGACCGGCGAGCAGCGACACGCTGCTCGGCGACACGCTCACGGAGGCGACGGTCGCGCTGCTGGTCGTGCCGCCCGGGACGTAGACGTCCGCGGTGTCGCTCGCCGACTTGTACGACGCGACGATGCGGGCGTGGCCGGCGGCGCGGGCGCGGACGACGCCGCTCGAGCTGACGACGGCGATGGCCGTGTCGGCGCTGTGCCAGCTGGCCGTGGCGCTATTGCCGGGCGCGCCCGTGACGGTCGCCTTCAGCGTGTCGAGGATGCCGACGGCCAGGGTGTCGTGCTTCGGCGAAACCGTCACGTCGAGCGTCGTGCTCGACCGCGAGGAGCGGGGCGAGACGGCGTCCGTTGGATTGGTGATGGTATCGCCGGAGCAACCGGCGGAGGCGAGAATACCGGACGCGGCAATAACCGCGAACATGACCATGCGCGGAAAATGCATGCGACACTCCTCTGGTCCGTTCGGCGGCCCGACTGGCATGGCCGCCTCGCACCAGTGGAGGACGGCTGTAGCCTCGTAGCTTTGCGTCCCCGGCTTTCGCCGGGTTTGCCTTTGTCGCTGGCCCCCGAGGGGGTGTCGCGATCCTGCCGATCAATTTGGCCCAATCGACCTTGTCGGCTTCCGAGGGGGTGCATCCCCCACTCAGTCAACGAACGGCTCGAGCCGCTCGTCACGCCGGAGGTCCACGAAGAACGTAGACAAAATGTCTGGGTCGAACAAGTGCTAATACAACATTTGTTGTTTCTAACGTTAGGCGACGGACCGAATTGTTCTGCAGCTGTCGAGATCGTGCGCCCGTACTGCCGAGCCCATGGGCGGCCTAACGCTGTGAACTCGTCTCGGCCGCGGCGGCGGAAGGTGGTGCAGGCGCGCGGCCGAAACGGGGCGGGCGCCCGCCGCGGCAGCGATGCCTAACGGCACCCTGGTCCCGGCCTAACGCCTAACGGGCAGCCTGCCGGGCGGCCTGCCGGGCAGCCTGACGGGCGGCCTGCCGGGCAGCCAGACGCTGTCCGATGTCGCCTAACGCTGCCGGATGGCGCCGGACGACGCTTCCTCGTGGGTGTCGAGCCAGCGCGCGAAGCGCTCGAGGCCCACCGCGAGCGGCGTCGAGGGGGAGTAGCCCAGAAGGCGCCCGGCCTTGGAGACGTCGGCCCAGGTCTGCGGCACGTCGCCCGGTTGCGGCGGGAGCGGCTCGATGCGCCCCTCGACGTGCAGCGCCGACTCGAGCGCGTCGAGCAGCTCGCGGAGGCTGACCGGGCTGGCGTTGCCGAGGTTGATCACCTCGTAGTCGCTCGCCCGGTAGTCGACGCTCGCGACGACGCCGCTCACGACGTCGTCGATGTAGGTGTAGTCGCGGCGGGTCGCCGCCGGGTCCCCGTAGACGGGGATCGGCTCTCCGCGTCGCATCAGCGTCGCGAAGCGGTGGATGGCGAGGTCCGGCCGCTGGCGCGGCCCATACACTGTGAAGAACCGCAGGGCGATGAAGCGGAGCCCGGACAGGTGGCTGTAGCTGTGCCCCAGGAGCTCCCCGCTCACCTTCGTCGCGGCGTACGGGCTGATCGGCCTCAGTCCGACGTCGGACTCGCGCCAGGGGACGTCGGGGTCGACGCCGTACACCGAGCTGGAAGAGGCGAACACGAACTGCGGAATGCGCCGGACGCGCGCCCACTCCAGGAGCACCTGCGTGCCTCTGACGTTGACGTCCACGTACTCGACCGGGCGGGCGATCGACGGGCGGACTCCGGCGAGCGCGGCGAGGTGCACCACGGCATCGATGTCGTCGGGGAGCGCCGCGAGCGCGGCGGCGTCGCGCACGTCCCCCTCGATCAGGCGGAACCCCGGGTGTCCTGCGGCCGAGGCGAGGTTCTGCCGCTTGACGCCGGCGTCGTAGAATGGGTCGAAGTTGTCGATCGCGGTGACGGCCCGTCCCTGCCCGAGCAGCGCGTCGACGACGTGGCTGCCGATGAATCCCGCGCCACCGGTGACGAGAACGTGGCGCGGCGCGCTGGTGCTCGACGCCTTCGGCATTCGCTCCTCCTCTCTCCGCGGTCCCGCCGATCGTCGAGCTGCCGCGCCTCGCTGCGCGCCGCCTAGGGCGCGGCGCTGGCGTCGGCCCACTGCTCGACCGAGCGCAGGAGCGACGGCACCTGGGCGCGCGACGTGGCGCCGAGCTTGTCGAGCACCTTCTGCGTGTGATGACGCGCGGTGTGCGGACTGACCCCGAGTGTGTGCGCGATGTCGGCGTTCGACTTCCCGTGCAGGAGCAGATGCGTGACGTCCACCTCGCGATCGGTGAGACCGTAGGTCCGCCGCAGCGCTTCGACCGGCAGCGCCGTCACCGCGGTGGATGCGTCGGCGGGCGAGTCCACGCGCATCAGGCGCTCGAGCGAGACGGCGATCGCCGCCGCGCCACCCGGCCCGTCCGGCGCGATCTCGCAGCAGCGGACGCGATAGCGCCCCGTGTCGCTGCGCAGCTCGATCGGCTGCGCGACGAAGTCGCGCAGGGCGGCGGGACAGTCGCCGCCGCCGCTCAGCGCCGCTGCCTCGCGCATCCGGAATCCCATCGCCGCGCGCCACAGCTCGTTGCGGATGCGGGTGCGCTGCGGCTCGGCCGCGAGCAGCCGCGCGAGCGCGGCGTTCTCATACAGCACGCTCCCGTCGCGGGCGAAGAGCAGGGTGCCGGCGCTGAGCGCGTCGAGCAGGCGGGTGAGCGCACGGTGGCTCGGCGCCGCGAACATCCGCTCGCGCGCGCCGGCGACGAACGCCGGCATGACGAGCCGCAGCGTCTCGAGGTGGCCCCGCGTCTCCGCCGCCGAGCGCGGCCCGTGGTAGTGGCAGGCGAGGCTCGCGTTGACGCCCGGAAGGTCGAGCGCGGCGGTCATGCCGACCGCCTCGTAGCGCGCGCCGTCCACCGCGACCTCGGAGATCTCGCCGTGACCGGCGCGGCGGCACCAGACGCGTGTGCGCGGCGGCGGCAGGTCGTCGGCGCCCGAGGTCGGAGACGCCTTCGGCGACTGCACGATGCGGTGCAGCAGCTCGTGGGAGATGCCGTCGCCGAAGGCGCGGACCGCGCGGCCGCACTGGAGGACGAGCACCGCGTTGGCGGCGTCGGCGAGCCGGGTGAGCGCCGCGGTCGCCGCGCGTCCCCATCGCTCGTCGTCGTCGTGTGCCGCGGCCGAGAGCAGAGCGTCGAGTGCCGTGGTGAAGCGCTCGCGGCCGTCGGGGGAAAGCGTGAGATCCATCGTGCGGATCTCCGGGAGCGGGTGGTCCGGCGCGCGTTCCGGCGCCGGTACGTCACGCACTGCTGCACGCCGACGACCGGCGACGGTCACCGAGCGGCCCAGCCGATTATAGCGAACTCCGGAGGGGCCGCAAGCCAGGCAGCGGCGGCCCGCTAGGCGTCGCCGGCCCGAGGCGGCGCCAGGTGCGCGTGCAGGACGGCCGGGACCTCGGCGCGCGAGCGCACGCCGAGCTTCTCGAGCACGTGCTCCGTGTGCCGGCGGGCCGTGAACTCGCTGATGCCGAGCTGGCGCGCCACCTCGGCGTTCGGCTTGCCGGCGAGCAGGAGCCTCGCCACGTCGAGCTCGCGCGTGGTCAGGCCGTAGCGGGTGCGCAGGGTCGAGGCCGCGCCCTCGAGAGGGTCCGCGGTGCTCCCGATCGTCGCGACCAACTCGATCGTCGTCGCGACGAGCGCCGGCGGCCCCGGCTCCTCGGGCGGGATCTCGCAGCAGCGCAGCACGTACCGGCCGTGCGTGGTCTCGACGGTGCACGAGTCGGTGGCGAGCGTTCGCTGGTCGGCGTCGCTCTGCCGCGTCGCCGGACGATCCGCCAGGAAGGTGCGGACGAGCTGCGCCATCTCCTCACGAACGAGGTCCCGGGCGGGGTCTCCGCCGAGGAGGCGCGTGAGGGCCGTCGTCGCGTAGAGCGGCTCGCCGTTGCCGGCGAAGAGCAGGGCGCTCGCGCCCGATGCCTCGAGCAGGCGCGCGGCGAGTCGCCGCGTTCCTGCGGCGCTGGTGCGCACGCGCGCCGCGGAGGCGAAGGCTGGAAGGAGGCTTCGCAGGAGCTCGAGGCGGCGTTGCGTCTGAATCGCGTCACGGTGCGGCGACAGCCGACATACCGCCGTCGCGAACACACCCGGAAGCCCGAGCTCCGCGGTCATCCCGACCGCCTCGTAGGCGGCGCCGTCCGCCGCGACGCCGGCGACCGCCTCCAGGGCGCGGTGGGGCACGTGCTGGGTCGTCGTCGCGGGGCGACACCAGGCGTAGGCGCGGTAGGGCGAGTGGCCGATGTCGTCGGGGATCGCCGGCGCGTTGGGCGCGCGCAGCGCGCCGCGGACCATGCCGGCCGAGACGCCGGCCGCGAGGGGCCCGATCGTCTCGCCTCCCTGGAGCACGAGGGTGACGTCGTCCGCGCCGGTGAGGGACGCCAGGGCGCGAACGACCCCGCGCTCCCACACCTCGAGCGGGGCGCTCAGTGACAGCGCGAACAACGCGGCGAGAACGTCTCCAATGCTGGAGAGGACGTTAGGCGCGAGCGTGTCGTCCATGCGTGGCTCCGTCGGAGCGCGGTGCCTGGCTACGGGCGTCGGTACCGGGGCGCGGCGATCGCCTAACGGTGGATTCCGGCCGCTCGCGCCTGACGCGGGCACGATTCGCACCGGAACTCGTGAGGCAGATCACCAAAAAAATAGGCGAAATGACCAATGGCTCGAATTAAGGGACTCCCATATCGTGACGCGCGTCACAAACCCTTCTCCGAGAAGAGCACCCCGGCTGCGAGGCCGGTCCGCAGAGCCACAGGTCTCCGATGCTGGAGACAGCTGGGCCGCCGAAGAGAGTTGAACCGGCGCGTACAACCCTGGTGGCGCCGGCGCCTTCAGCAGTGCGGAGGGATGTCTCTATGAGGAAACGGTATGTGGTAGCCGCGACCGTGGCAGCGGTCGCGGTCGCGACGGCGTGTTCCGACTCGCCGACCGAGCTGGCGAAGCAGCGGACGCGGGCGCCGTCGGCCCCCTCGGCCAACAACGTGGCCGGCGCGGCGTTCACCTCCGTGAACGAGACCGTGGACGGCACCGGTCACTGCGCCAACGGGAACCCGAACAACAACTGCAACATCTACGACGGCAAGCAGTACGTCTGGCTCGACGGCGGGCCTGCCGCGGCGTTCCTCGGCGGCGACGGCGACTACTTCTTCGCCGTGCTCTCGCCGTCGGGCCAGGCCAACCCGAACGATGCCGCCACCGTTCCGGACGGCGGCAGCGGCTCGCCGACGAACCTGTCGGACGACTTCGACGCCTACACGAATCGCACGTTCAGCGTGTCGGGCAACTCGGTCTCCTACAGCGGGACCCACGACTTCGACAGCGGCAAGATCCGGCTGATGCCGTACTCGAACACGCTCAATCCGGGCGGCGTCTACATCCTGGCCGTCTGCTCGCTCGCCGACGGCTACCCGGTCGCGTCGAGCAAGTGCAAGTACGACGCGTTCAAGGTCAACGTCGAGGGCGGTGGGACCGAGGCCGCGGCTCCGACGATCCTCAAGGACGCGAACGGCGCGTACGACAACACGTACGCGTGGACGATCCAGAAGGCCGTGGACAAGACGCTCGTCAAGCAGGTCGGGGGGAGCGCGACGTTCAACTACACCGTCACCGTGACGCACGACGGCGGCACGGTCAGCAACGTCGCGGTCAGCGGAACGATCCAGGTCTTCAACCCCAACGCCAGCGCCATCACCGGCGCCGACGTCACCGATCAGCTCAGCGACGGCACGACCTGCACCGTCACCGGCGGCGCGAACGTGACGCTGGCGTCGGGCGCCAACAACTTCGCCTACTCGTGCAGCCTGAGCGCCCTCCCGTCCGGGTCGCTCGACAACACGGCGACGGTGACGTGGCCCGCGCAGACGCTCACCGAGGGCGCACTCGCCGCCGGGTCGGACAACTTCATGGTCGCGGGCATCACGTTCACCGCGAACGTGATCGACGAGACGATCTCCGTCACCGACACCTATGCCGGTACCCTGGGAACCGTGTCGGTCGGCGACGCCAACCCGAGTACGTTCACGTACTCGCGGACGATCGCGATTCCGGCATCGAGCTGCGTGAGCTACGGCAACACGGCGACCTTCACGACGAACGACACCGGCGCCACCGGCTCGGCCAGCCAGACGGTCACGGTCTGCGGTCCCGCCCGGACCGGCGCGCTGACGATCGGCTTCTGGAAAGGCCCGAACGGCAACAGCCTGATTCAGAACTACTGCATGGGCAGCCCGTCGCTGGCGACGTACCTCTCCAGCCTCGGCTCGGGCTCCGGTCCGTTCGCGAACGCCGCCGGCAAGACGTGCAGCCAGCTCGTCACCTACGTCAACGGCATCATCAATGGCGCCTCGGCGACCAACATGAACACGATGCTCAAGGCGCAGATGCTGGCCACCGCGCTCGACGTCTACTTCAGCTCGGCCGGTTACAGCACGACCGCGTACGGGTCGGGCAAGAACCAGGTCAAGCCGCCGTCGAGCTTCCTGCCGAATGGCGGGATCGGGACGTTCACCATGGATCTCACGGCGATCTGCCCGATGGTGGACAACACGACGACCGGCACCGCGACGTGCCAGGGCGGCACGCCGTCCACCAACGGCTTCGCGTCGGGCGCGCTGCCGTCGGCGGCGATGACCATCAACAGCATCCTGAACTTCGCCGCGACCACGCCGTCGCCGTTCAACGGCTCGACGTCGAACAGCATCTGGTACGCGGGCGACCGCACGAAGGAAGAGATCCTGAAGAACGTGTTCGATCAGATCAACAACCAGGACGCCTTCGCGCCGTAACGGCTTCGAGGCCGCCGTTCGATAGCGGCCGCGAACGAGGCAAGAGCTGCGGGGTCCCGTTCGCGGGGCCCCGCAGTGCTTCCCGGGCCGGACGTTGCTCGAAAGGAAAGCGAGTGGGGTGGGGAACGCGTTCCCCACCCCGCTCGTCACTTCGCATAACCTGGCTCGGTCCGCGTCAGAGCCTCTTCACGGTAACCGTCGCGGTCCGCGTGTTCTGCTGACCGGCCGTGTCGGTGACCGTCAGCGTCACCGTGTAGCTGCCGGCCGCCTTGTAAGTGTACAGGAGCTTGGTGAGCGAGCTGCCCGTCGCCGCGGAGGTGCCGTCGCCGAAGTCCCAGGTGTACGACGCGATGCCGGCGTCGTCGGTGGAACCCGACGCGTCGAACTTGCACTTGCCGCGCGCGCAGCTCCACGTGAAGCTCGCCACCGGCGGCTGGTCCACCGTCGCCGGCGGAGGCGGCGATGTCACCACTGTCGTCGTGTCCGGCGGCGGCGTGGTGGTGTCGGGGGCGGGCTGCATCGTGCCCGACGTGATGCTCGAGTACAGGAGCAGGTTCGCGGTGCCCGACGGTACGGACGACAGCACGTTCGGCGTCGCGCCGCCGACGATCGCCGACGTCACCTGCGCCGGCGTCGCGCCCGGGTTGGCCGAGAGATACAGCGCGGCCACGCCGGCGACGTGCGGCGACGCCATGGAGGTGCCGCCCATGACCGTGGAGCTCGTGTCGTCCACGTAGGAGGCGGAGCGGATCGCCGAACCGGGGGCGAAGAGGTCCACGCACGGGCCGAAGTTCGAGTACCCGGACATGCCGTCGCCATTCCACGACGCGCCGACCGTGAGCGCCTCGGGCGTGCTCGCGGGTGAGTAGTTGCAGGCGTCGGTCGAGCTGTTCCCGGCGGCGACGGCGTACACGACGCCCGCCTTGATCGAGCTCTGGACGGCCGAGTTGAGGGTCGAGGAGACGCTGCCCGTCAAGGACATGTTGGCGACGGCGGGGAGCGTGCGATGCTGCGTGACCCAGTCGATGCCGGCGATGATGCCGCTGTACGAGCCGTAGCCCGTGCAGTCGAGCACCCGGACCGAGTAGAGCGTGGCGCCCTTCGCCACGCCGTAGCTCTTCCCGCCGACGATGCCGGCGACGTGCGTGCCGTGGCCGCTGCAGTCGCTCGTGCCGTTGCCGTCGTTGATCGCCGAGTAGGCGCCGAGCGCGCGCCCGCCGAACTCCGCGTGCGTCGCGCGGATCCCCGAATCGAGGATGTAGACGCTCACGCGGGCGCCCGTGGTGGCGTAGCCGTAGCTCTTGTCCAGCGGCAGCGTGCGCTGGTCGAGGCGATCGAGCCCCCAGTCGGGCGAGCTCTGCACGTCGCTCGCGCGCACGCGCTGGTCGGCCTCGACGCCCGCGACCATCGGGTTCCGCGCCAGCGCGTCCACCGCCGCGGCGGGGAAGTGCGCGGCGAAGCCCTTGATCGCGCTCGTGTAGGTGTAGCGCAGCGTGCCGCCCAGGGTGGTCGCCAACTCGCGTGCCCGCGCCGGCACGTCGCGTACCGAATCGCGGAAGACGACGATATACTCGTCGGGGATGACGTCGCTGGAGGAGCCCGCCGCGACCGCCGAACGGCGAAGCGTCGGCGCGGCCGCGGGGGCCGGTGGCGCGCTGGCGTCCTGACAGGCGGCGAGCGTGGCGAGGGTGCAGAGGGCGAGCGCGGTGCGCACACGCGCGCGGCGGTCGGGACGCGCGCCAACGAGCGCGGTCCCGCGACGGGTCGTCGCGGACATGGGGCATCTCCGTCGGTTCGTTCGGCAACCCGACCGGCGTGGCCGTCGCGCGGCATCGTCGCCGTGCGATCGTGCGGTAGCCTCGTGGCTTTGCGTCCCCGCCTTTCGACGGGTTTGCCCTTGTCGCGACCCCGTGCCCGCGTGGGCGGTGGAGGTGCGATCCTGCCGAGGGATCGTCTGCCCTGCACTTTCCTGACGGACGACGGCGCCGCACCGTCACCGGCGCGGCGCCGTCGCCGCAAACAAGCGTCCCGATTCGACGTCCCGCGACGTCGCTAGAAGCGCACGATCTCCTCGTACGCCTTCCGGAACGTCTCCACCTGCGGCAGGATCGCGTCCTCGAGCTGCGGCGCGTAGCCGACGAACGTGTCCGTGCTCGCGACGCGCTTGACCGGCGCGTCGAGCCACGGGAAGCAGTCGTCGGCGATGCGCGCGGCGATCTCGGCGCCGTAGCCCCACGAGAGCGAATCCTCGTACGCGACGATCACGCGCGACGTCTTCTTCACGCTCGCGTACACCGCTTCCTGGTCCCACGGCGAGAGCGTGCGCAGGTCGATCACCTCGACGTCGATGCCCTGGTCGGCCACCTGGTTCGCCGCCGCCAGCGCGCGCTGCACCGTCGCGCCGTAGGTGACGACGGTGACGTGCGAGCCCTCGCGGACGACGCGTGCCTTCCCGAACGGGATCATGAAGTTCGGGCCCGGATACGCCGCCTTGTTGTACGTCTGCCGGTAGAGGTGCTTGTGCTCGAGGAAGATCACCGGATCGTCGCTGCGGATCGCCGTGCGCAGCAGGCCGTTGGCGTCGAGCGCGGTCGCCGGGCACACCACGCGCAGCCCGGGGCAGTGCGTGAACAGCGACGCGCCCGTCTGCGAGTGATAGATCGCGCCGCGGATGTAGCCGCCGTACGTGACGCGCACGACGACCGGCGCGGCGAAGGCGTTGTTCGACCGCCAGCGCATCGTCGCCAGCTCGTCGCGGAGCTGCATGTACGCGGGCCAGATGTAGTCGAAGAACTGGATCTCGACCACGGGCTTGAACCCGCGCAGCGCCAGCCCGATCGCGCGGCCGACGATGTTCGCCTCGGCGAGCGGCGAGTTGTAGACGCGCGTGCCGCCGAACTCCTTCTGCAGCCCCCACGTCACCTTGAAGACGCCGCCCTTGCCCTTGACCTTGCCGAGGTACTCCTCGCGGCTGACGTCGGCGACGTCCTCGCCGAAGACGAGGATGCGCGGGTCGCGCCGCATCTCGTCCTTCATGCAGGCGTTGAGCAGGTCCACCATCGTCGTCTCGTTCCCCGAGAACTGCGGATCGTCCTCGGTGTCGAACTGCTCCGAGGTCGGATCCACGTCGGGGGAGTAGACGCCGTAGTACACCGTGTCGGCGCCCGGCTGTGGCTGGGCGAGCGCGTCGTCGGTGGCCTCGAGCACGACGCGCTCCACTTCCTCGACGATCGCCGCGAGCTGTGCCTCGGTCGCGTGCCCCTGGGCGACCAGCCACTTCGGGAACTGCGTCACCGGGTCGCGCGCCGCGTCGGCGTCGCGCTCCTCGGGCGGCCGGTACATCGTCTCGTCGTCCGAAAGCGAGTGCGAGTAGGGGCGGATCACCTTCGCGTGGACGAGCGCCGGTCCCTTCCGCTGCCGCGCGTACTCCACGGCCCGCGTCATCGCGGCGTGGCTGGCGACGAAGTCACAGCCGTCCACTTCCTCGATGTGGAAGTTCGGGAACGACCGCACGAGCGCCGACACCGAGCCGCCGGCCGTGTTCACCTCGACCGGGACCGAGATCGCGTAGCCGTTGTCCTCGACGAGATAGACGACGGGGAGCTTGAGGTTGGCCGCCGTGTTGAGCGACTCCCAGAACTCGCCCTCGCTCGTCGTGCCGTCGCCAGTCGAGACGAGGACGACCTCGTCGCCGTGGAAGCCGTCGGTGACGTCGAGGATCCTGGCGCGCAGCGACGCCTCGGCGCTGCCGGCCGCCTGCAGGAACTGCGTCCCGGTGGGCGACGACGTGGAGACGATGTTCAGCGCCTTGTGGCCCCAGTGGCTCGGCATCTGCCGCCCGCCCGAGCTCGGGTCCACCGCCGCGCCGACCGCCTCGTACAGCATCTCCGCCGGCGTCATGCCGAGCGAAAGGCAGAGGGCGCGGTCGCGGTAGTAGAGGTAGAACCAGTCGTAAGCCGGCTTCAGCACGAGCCCGGCCGCGGCGAGCACCGCCTCGTGGCCGGCGCCGGAGATCTGGAAGAAGATCTTGTTCTGGCGCTTGAGCTGGACCTCCTTGTCGTCCAGTCGGCGCGAGAGGAGCATCGTGCGGTAGGCACCGAGGAGCTGCTCGCGGCTCAGCGCCGCGGCGGCCGCCCCCTTGGTCGCGCCGCGCTCGGTACGGGTGGAAGTCGCCATCGGTCTCCAGTGAGAGGAAGGACGTCTCCGGGAGAATCTAGCGGCGCCGTTCGCGCGCTGGCCATAGCCCGAACGGCGTCAGCCGGAGGAAGGGCAGTTCTGCCCATGCGCTGCCCTGGGGCCACCACATGATTGTCACTGGCCCTCTCCCCAAAGCGATGTCGTTGCGGCCATGCGACCCAGCCCGACCGGGCTCGGGCAGGTCCCACGGGGAGCCAGCCGGCGCGATGCCGGTGTTGCAGTAGCAGGTGGAGGTCCATATGAAGCGCTCCCTCCTTCTCCCCCTCGCCGCGCTCGCGCTCGCCGCGTGCGCCGACGCTCCGACCACGCCGTCCGCCACCCCTCCCAACCTCAACGTCACGCAGGGCGCGCAGTACAAATCGGTGAGCAGGGCCATCAGCATCGCCGTGAGCACCCTGGGGTACCTGTTCGTGACGTTCGACGAGTCGGGTGTCGGCAACGCGACGGGCACGACCATCGAACGCGTCTACTACCACGTGGACGCGCTGTACGCGTGCAAGAACAACGGCGGCAACTGGCCGACGGATCCGAAGAAGCAGGGCGTATCGTTCAGCGGCGCCTTCCAGTCAGAGTTCGCGAACAAGGGCGGCCGCACCAGTGGCACCCTCGAGGTGCCCGCCCCATCGGGAACGCTCTCGTGCCCAGGGGGGCAGAGCAAGACGCTCGTCGCGATCCAGTGGATCACTGGTGGGGATCCCTCCGTGCGGTTCCGGCTCGTGGACGAGACCAACAGCGTGACCTACCTCCTCGCCAACATCGGGCCGGTGGTCCTCGACAGCTCGTACGACCTCTCGACGTCTCTGCCGCAGTAGCCCGAGACTCGGGGCGGCGCGCTCGCGACGCCCGCCGCGTCGGCTAACGCGATCGGGGCGAATGGCGCAGGCCATTCGCCCCGATCGCGTCGGACAATGCGGAATCCCGCACGCCGAGCGGTCACGGTAGGGAGCGGGGGTCGGTCAGACCGTGCGCATCGGCCCGGACGGCCGCCGCGTTCCGAGCACCTTGCCGCCCACCTCGGCGCGCGAGTGGACGTTCAGCTTGAGCAGGACGCTCTCGGTGTGATGGCGCGCCGTGTGGGGACTGATCTCGAGCGTCTTCGCGATCTCGCCGTTGGAGTGTCCCTGCGCCAGCAGGAGCGCGACACCCGCCTCGCAGGCGGTGAGGTTGAATCGGTTGGCGAGCGCGAGCGGTGAGGGCAGCGACAGGGTGAGTCGCTCGAGCGTGACGATCACCGCGTGCTCGGCGCCGGGGAGCGCGTCCCCCAGCGGCGTCGCGTGCATCCGGTAGCGCGCGGTGGCGGTGCGCGTCTCGCGAGTCGCGGGACCGCATCCGGTCGCGGCGCCACCCGTGCCGCCACCATCGTCGTGGGCGCCGTCGCGGTGGGAGTCGCTGCCGTGGGCGCCGTTGCCGTGGTCTCGCGTGCCGGCCGGCGCGTGCCGCGGCAGCGAGAGGGCGAAGTAGCGCATCTCGCGGAGCAGCGCGCCGCGGTCGTCGTCCTCCAGCAGCGTGCGCTCGAGCGACGGGTTGCGGTAGAACATGCTCCCGGCGTCGTCGACGAGCAGCACTCCTTCGGTGAGGAAGTCGAGGACGCGCAGGAGCGCGCGGCCGGGCCGCTCGAGCTCCAGTGCCGGTAGGCGCACGGCGTCGGAGTGTGGCGTCAGCTCGATCGCGCGATCGGTGAAGCGACGGTCGGCGTGCTGGACGTGGTGGTGGAGCGACGCGAGCGAGTCGGTGAGCGACGGGCGGAGCACGGATTGCCTCCACTGAGCAGCGCCGCCGGGCGCCGTCGGCGTGGCCATGCGGGACGTCCATGACGCGACCGCTGCCACGATCGTGATCACGCGGCCCATGGCCGCGGTCTGGCCGCGCGCAGGCGTCGTCGCCACGCCGGGGGCCAGTGCGGGTTGGATATAGTGCGCCAGATCACAATGGACAAGAGGGGGTCTCCCTATGGCGAGGGCCGAACCGGCGAGCTCTCGGAGACTTTCTAGGCAATTTTGCCCATCCGGGTCGGCGGACGACTGGCTATCTAGGCGCTGCCGTCCTCGCTTGCTCGCCGTCTTCGATCCCCGGGGTGCCAGATGCCGGCGAACCCGGACCTCGCCAGCAAGAGCACGTTCGCCCGCGCCGTCGATGCGCTCTGTCTCTCGCGCGACGAGATCGCCCGCGCGCTGGGGCTGACGCCCGTGCTCCTCGACGCGTACACGGCGGGCACCGAGCCCGTCCCCTCCATCACGCAGCTCGAGCTCGTGGACGTGCTCAAGTCGCACGAGGCGATGCTCGGCGCGGCCGCGGGATCGCTGTACGAGGAGGCGATGCATCGCCTCGAGAGCAGCGGTCTTTCCCACCCGGTCTCCGGTCGCGAGCCGCCGCCGCCGCCGCATCCATCGTCGCGCCCGCGCGCCTAACCGCTGGCGTGGCGGCAACCGCGCGCTGGCGCGCGCGGTGAGCGGGTGTGGCGGGTGCGGGCTCCTCGTCCGCTCGCCGGCGGCCGCTCCTTGACACGTGCCCATGTCCGCCAGATGTTCGCGCGGCGAGTCGCCCACTGGAGAGGGCCGGCTCCGGCACGAACGCGCGACGCGGCGCGAACCTCGTCCGATCATCATCAGGAGCAGCGCATGCCCACCCGCTCATCGCGCGCGCCGGCGCGCGTCGTCGCGGCGTTCGTCGCCCTCGTCGCCGCACTCACCATCATCCCGCAGCACGCCGCCGACGCCCAGAGCTTCGGCGACCGCCTGAAGAAGCGCGCCGAGGAGGCGGCGAAGCGCGCCGCCGAAGCACGCGCGGACCAGAAGGCCACCGAGGCGACGAACGCCGCGATGGACAAGGCCGAGAACGTGGTCAAGTGCGCGGCGAGCGACAAGAAGTGCATCGACGACGCGAAGAAGGCCGGCAAGCGGGTGGAGACGGCGCCTGACGCGAGCGCCTCCGCTGGCGGCGGCGCTGGCGGGAGCGGGGCGGAGTCCGCGGCGGCGGGGAAGGTCGGCGAGGGCGCGTGGGTCAACTACGACTTCGTGCCCGGCAGCCGCCCGCTGTTCGTGGACGACTTCGCCGCCGACAACGTCGGCGACTTCCCGCGCCGCCTCGAGCTGGTGGACGGCAACATGGAGGTCGCGGAGCTCAAGAGCGGCGGGCGCATGCTCCGCGTGACGAGCTGGCCGGGGAAGTTCGCGATCCAGCTCCCCGAGACGCTCCCCGAGCGGTTCACGATCGAGTTCGACGCGACGCCGGGCTACAACGGCAACTACACCATCTTCCGGTTCGCCGACAACGCGACCGACGACGTCCGCTTCCGCCGCTACGGCGACAAGGGGCAGGGAGGCGTCTTCGGGCGCAACCATCAGTCGCTCGGCTCGACGTCGGGCCGCGTGGACGACGGCCAGACGTACCGCGGGCGGATCATGGCCGATGGGAAGTACGTGAAGGTGTACATGAACGACACCCGCATCGCGAACATCCCGAACGCGGACCTCGGCCGGTCGAACAAGATCCTCGTCGAGATCCCGGGCAAGGAGGACGCGCCGGCGTTCATCGGCAACGTGAGCGTGATGGCGGGCGGGAAGAAGCTCTACGACGCGATCGCCGAGAAGGGACGCGTGGCGACGCAGGGCATCTACTTCGACATCGGCTCCGATCGCCTGCGTCCGGAATCGTCGCCGACGCTGAAGGAGATCGCCGCCATGCTCAACGACCACCCCGATCTCAAGCTCACGATCGAGGGGCACACCGACAACGCCGGGGCGGCGGCGGCGAACCTGACGCTCTCGCAGAAGCGCGCCGACGCGGTGAAGGCGGCACTCGTCTCCACTTATGGCGTGGACGGTGGCCGGCTCGTCGCCCGGGGCCTCGGCCAGACGAAGCCGGCGGCGCCGAACACGACGCCCGAGGGTCGGCAGCAGAACCGCCGCGTCGAGCTCGTGAGGATGTAGCGCCGAGCAGAGCGGCGGCGGGAATGGGGAGCGGGAGCGGGCTTGCCGTTTGCAATCGCTACTCCCGACTCCCCCTTCCCACCGTCCCCACTCCGATGCCAGCCGAGACATCTCCCTGCGTTTTCTGCGACATCATCCACGGCGCCGCCGAAGTCTCCGTGTGCTACGAGGACGCGACGGCGATCGCGTTCATGGACATCCAGCCG
>DATMHT010000405.1:0-15873 GCA_035554795.1 Gemmatimonadaceae bacterium
CTCGGCAAGGGGAAGATCGACGAGCTGCGGGAGCGGCTCACCGAGCGCGGTGCCACGCTCGTGCTGTTCGACGACGAGCTGAGCCCGCGGCAGGGGAAGAACATCGAGGACGCGATCGGCACGCGGGTGATGGACCGGGCCGAGCTGATCCTCGACATCTTCGCCACGCGGGCGCGCACGAGCGAGGCGAAGATGCAGGTGGAGCTCGCGCAGCTGAACTACATGCTGCCGCGGCTCACCCGGATGTGGACCCACCTCGAGAAGTTCCGCGGCGGCATCGGCATGCGCGGACCCGGCGAGACGCAGCTCGAGACCGACCGCCGGCTGATCAATCACCGGATCCGGACGTTGAAGGAGCGTCTCGGCGAGGTGCAGCGAGCGCGCGAGGTCCAGCGCCACTCGCGGCGCGGCGTGTTCCGCGCCTCGCTCGTCGGCTACACGAACGCCGGCAAGTCGTCGATCCTGCGCGGCCTCTCGGGCTCCCGGGACGTGTTCGTCGAGGACCGCCTGTTCGCCACGCTCGATCCGCTGACGCGGGACGTCCACCTGGCCGAGAGCTATCACGTCCTCGTGACCGACACCGTCGGCTTCATCCGGAAGCTGCCGCACAACCTCGTCGCATCGTTCCGCGCGACGCTGGAAGAGGTGAAGGAGGCCGACCTCCTGCTCCACGTGATCGACGCGAGCCACCCGACCTGGGAGGAGCAGCGTCTCGTCGTGGATCAGGTGCTGATGGAGCTCGGCGCCCTGGAGAAGCCCGTCCTGCACGTGTTCAACAAGGTGGACGCGGTCGAGCACGCGACGCTGATGGCGCTGCAGCAGCGGGTCACGAACCTGCTGCCGAACTCGATCTTCGTCTCGACGGTCACCGACGACGGACTCGAGCCCCTGCGGCGCGCCCTGCTGACCGCGGTCCGCGACCAGCGCCCCGTCTCGACGATACGCCTCCCGCTCTCCGACGGCCGGCTCCTGGCCGATCTGCACCGGAACGGCGAGGTCCTCGAGCAGCACGCCGACGACGCCGCCATCGTCGTGACGGCGCGGGTGGACGAGGCGCTCGCCGGCCGGCTGCGGCAGGGCGGGGCGGTGTTCGGCTGACCGGCTGAAGACCGTCTGACCGGCGCCGGCTCGGGTGCCGGTCGCCGATCGTCGCGCGCGCATCGCCGGAGGTCGGAGATCGCGCGCCGTCGGTGACGCCTCTCACACCTGTGACACGTTCACCACACCGGTACGGCGGCGGTCGTGGTCGGCACTGAACTTGCCCGTTGGCGGCGATAAATTGAGCACCGCCCGTCGCGCGCCACCCGGCGGCGACTCCCGCCCGACACGTGCCCCGGCTCGCGTCGCCGCTCGCGTCGCCAGATCGAGGTCGCGCGGCATCACCACGTCGAGCTTCCGGCCCGCCGCCGAACGGCACGTCCCGCCCCGACATCTCCGCCATCTCCTCCCGAGTGCAGAACTCCGCCATCGGCTTCTACCTGTTGGGTTTCGTCGTCGCCATCGGCGCGTCGCTGGTGCTGACGTACGTCGTGCGCGAGCGCGCGAAGCGCGCGCACCTCTTCGACGGGGCGGACGCACGCAAGGTCCACACGGGGCAGATCCCGCGCATCGGCGGGCTGGCGATCTTCGCCAGCGTGGTCACCGCGCTGGGCACGGTCGCGTACTTCGGCCGCGGCGTGGACTTCGGAACGCGGGGCACGGGGCTGTGGATCGTCCTGGCCGGCGCTGCCGCCGTGTTCCTCGTCGGTCTCTGGGACGACCTGCGGTCGCTGCGTGCCAGCACGAAGCTCGTGCTCCAGGTGGCCATCGCCGTCGGCGTGTTCGCGGCTGGCCTCCAGGTGACGAGCCTGGCGCTGCCATTCGTCGGCGTCGTCCATTTCGGCCCCGTCGTCAGCCTCGCATTCACGCTCGTCTGGCTCGTCGGCATCACGAACGCCTTCAACCTGATCGACGGCCTCGATGGCCTCGCCGGCGGCGCGGCGATGTTCGCGCTGACGACGATGTTCGTCGTCGGCAGCATCAACGGCCGGCCCGGAGCCGCGCTCGTGACGATCATCGTCGCCGGCGCGACGCTCGGCTTCCTCGTCTACAACTTCAATCCGGCGTCGATCTTCCTCGGCGACTCCGGCAGCCTCTTCCTCGGCTTCATGCTGGCGGGGCTCGGCCTCCTCAGCTCGCAGAAGTCGCAGACGATCGTCGCCGTCGCGATCCCGGTCGTGTCGCTCGGCCTCCCGGTGCTCGACACGCTGCTCGCGATCGTGCGGCGCTTCCTCCGTGGCCAGCCGATCTTCATGGCCGACCGCGGGCACATCCACCACCGGCTGCTGAGCCTCGGCCACTCGCCGCGCCAGGTGGCGCTGCTCCTGTACGGCGCGTGCGCGCTGCTCGCGCTCGGCGGGATGCTGCTCGTCAACAACTCCGAGTATGTCGCCATCGTCCTCGTGCTGTTCGGGCTCGGCGTCGGCTTCGCGATCCAGCGGCTGCGCTTCGCCGAGTTCGAGGAGCTGGCGCGGCTCGTTCGGAAGGGCGTCCGTCAGCGCGGCGTCATCGGCCGGAGCGTGCGCATCCGCGAGATCAGCGCGCAGCTCGCGACCGTGAACGATCTCGGCACGATCTTCCACTCGCTCGAGCGCACCTTCGGCGACGACGGCTTCCAGCGCGCCGAGGTGCGGCTGCGTCGGAGCTTCCTCGACTCGCACGACGGGAGCACCCGCGACCGGCGGTTCGAGGACGACGTGCCGGTCTGGTCGTGGATCCGGCCGGCGGGCGCCCACGCGGCGTGCTGGGAGATCAAGCTGCCACTGGTGGATGCCGCGGGCGGCCGCATCGGGGCGCTCGTGCTCTGGCAGGACGGACTGGCGGACGAGACGTCGCTGTCGCACATCCACACGATCGCGCGCGAGCTGAGGCAGGTGGTGCAGGTGAAGCTGGTGGCGCTCTGGCACACATCGCCGTACGAGCGCGCATACGAGCGCGCGGTACCGATCGCGACGGGGGAAGTGCCGGCGTTCCGGCGCGGCGTAGGCGAGCAGCTACAGCCGTCGAGCGTCATGGGGGCGGCCGCGGCAGGCGAGGTAGTGCCGATGATCGCGCCAAGCCGGGCCGCGGCCGAGGTCCATCCGGTGCGCACGGCCAACGTCAGCTCCTGACCGCCGCGCGCGGGGGCTGGATGGCGGGTCCGGTCGCGGATGGCTGCCTGAGCGCACGCGCCGACCTTAGACTTCGTGAAAGCGGTGGCCTTCCTGGCGGAGGTCGCCGCGTCGCCAGGTCCCGACAGCGGCCACGTCTTCCCCGCGTCCGCACGTCCCGGGCATTCCATCCGACCCACCGTGCCGCTCCGAGTCTGCTGCCTGACGTCGGTGCACATTTCCAACGGCTCGCGACTCGCCGAAACGGCGCGCGCGCTCGCCGAGGCGTGCGAGAACGCCTCGGCGCCGCCCCGCGCTCATCCTCACTCATGACGGCTCGCACCACTCGCCGCCGCGGCGCACTTCGCTTCTGTATCGTGACGACCGCCCATGTGTCGAACAACCCCCGCGTGTTGAAGGAGGCCGATGCCCTGCACGAGGCGGGACACCTGGTGCGCGTAGTCGCGTACGACAGCGATCCGGCCGCGGCCGCGCGTGACGACGTGCTCATGAGGACGCGCGACTGGCGGCTGCAGCGCGTCGTCGTCCGTCCGGCTGATCCGCTCCTGCGCGTGCGATGGGCGGTCGCCAGCGTCCGTCACGAGGCCTCGCGCGCGCTGTTCGCTCGCGGCGTGCGGACCGCGGCGGTGCGCGACGCGGCGGCCGCGAAGCACCTCTGGCGCATGGCCGCCGCTGCCGCCAGCGAACCGTGCGATGTGGTCGTTGCGCACCACGCGCCCGCTCTGCCGGCGGCCGGGCGCGCTGCTCGCCGTCTTGGTGCCCGGCTCGTGTTCGACTACGAGGACATCTACGTCGGCAACGTCACCGACGACGCGGCTGGGCGGGCTGAATCAGACCGCATCGCCGCGGTGGAGCTTGCCTGGCTTCCGCAATGCGAGCTCCTCATCGCGAGCTCCGGTCCGATCGCCGACGCGATCGCGGCGCGTTACGGCGTCACACGACCCACCGTCGTGCTGAACACTTTTCCGCTCGACTGGCGCGACGCGGCGGCGCGCGACGAACGCGTTGGCGACGCGCCGTCGTTCTACTGGTTCTCCCAGGTGATCGGTCCGAACCGCGGACTCGAGGACGCGGTCGCGGCCGTGGGCCGTGCGGGAGTTCCTTTTCAGCTGCACTTGCGCGGCGTCGTCCGGCCCGAGTTTCGCGCGCGGCTCATGGAGATCGCGGAGGAGCACGGTGTCGCCAGCTCGCTCCACCTGCACGACCTCGCGCCGCCCGCCGACCTGGTGGCGCTCTCGGCCAACCACGACGTCGGTCTCGCGCTCGAGCCGGCGTGGAACGAGAACAGTCGGCTCGCGCTGTCGAACAAGCTGCTCACGTACTTCGTAGCCGGAAACGCCGTCATCGCGACGGACACACCGGGCCAGCGATCGGGACTGGAGCTCGCGCCGGGCAGCGGCATCCTCTGCGCGCCCAACGATGTGGTCGCGCTCACCGAGGCGGTGCGGACGCTGGCGACCAACCGCGACGCCCTGAGCGCGGCGAAGCGCTGCGCGCGGCAGGCGGCGGAGCGCCGGTTCTCCTGGGAGCACGATGCCGCGACGCTGGTCGACGCGCTCGAGCGGACCGCAGCGTGACCGCGGCGTAGCCCGATGAAGCGACTCCTGATCCTGGCTCCGGCCTTCCCGCCGCACCCGTCGCCGGCGACGCATCGCGCGCGCTTTCTAGCCCGTTACGCGGCCGACGAAGGGTGGGCGGTGGAGGTGCTCAGCGTCCGAGCGGAGCTTTACGCGGAGCCGCCGGACCACGAGCTCGCGCAGCTCGTGCCGGAGAGCACGCGAGTGACACGCGTCGGCGCGCTGCCGCTATGGCTAACGCGGCGGCTCGGCGTCGGCGATCTCGGGTTGCGGTCGTACCTGCCGCTGCGCCGCGCGCTGCGTCGCATCTGCCGCCACGATGCGCCCGACTTGATCTTCATCCCGGGCGGACCGTTCTACCCGTTCCTCCTCGGCGCCGAGATGCGACGCGACTTCGGCGTCCCGTACGTCCTCGACTTCACCGACCCGTGGGCGTTTCCCCCCATGCCGGGGCAGGAGCGGCCGTGGAAGAAGGGGTACTGGGCGAGTCGCATCGCCTCGGCGCTGGAGCCGATCGCCGTGAGATCGGCCGCGCACGTGCTGGCCGTCTCCGAGGGTACCAACGACGCGATCCGTGCCAGGCATCCCGAGATCCCGCCCGACCGGTTCAGCGCAGTACCGTTCGGCTTCGAAGCCGCGGACTTCGACGCGCTGCGTCGTCGCGCGCGACCGAACCCGTACTGGACCCGCGACGGGAACCTGCACCTCGCGTACGTCGGTGCGATGCTGCCGCATGGCTACGAGACACTGCGCGCCGTTCTCCGCGCCGTCGTCGAGCTTCGCCGCAACGAGCCGGAGCTCGGGCGGCGGCTGCGGCTGCACTTCTTCGGCACGACCTACGACCCGAACGCGACGCGCGGCCTCGTCGAGCCGGTGGCCGCGGAGATGGGACTGGCGGAAGTCGTCACGGAGCACCCGCGCCGCATCCCGTACGTCGAGGCGTTGAACGTGCTCACGTCGGCGGACGGCATTCTCGCGCTCGGGAGCACCGACCACCATTACACGGCGTCGAAGATCTTCCCGTGCATCCTCGCGCGCCGGCCGCTACTGGCCGTCTACCACGCAGCGAGCACGGTCGGCGACGTCGTGCGCGAGGCGCGCGCCGGCGAGCTCGTGACGTACGACGACGACGCGCGCGCCGAGTCGAAGGTGTCCGAGATCGGTGCGGCGCTGCGGCGAATGCTGTCGCCCGGTGGCTATGACGCGGCCGTGGTCCGTACCGATGCGCTCGATGCCTACTCGGCGCGCGCCATGACCGCGCGCATCCTGCGCACCTTCGACGCGGTGGTCGCGGAGGCGCGGCCGGCGTCGACCTCGCGTGCGGCGACGAGCGCGGTCGCGGTCGGCCATGTCTGACGCGCTGCGACTGGGCGTGCTGGCGACGCACCCGGTGCAGTATCACGCGCCGCTTTACCGCGCGCTCGTCGCCGCAGGCGTCGATCTCACCGTGTACTTCGCCCACCGGCCGTCGCCGCAAGAGCAGGGAACCGGATTCGGCGTCGCGTTCGAGTGGGACGTCGACCTCACGAGCGGCTACCGGCACGTGTTCCTGCCCAACCGCGCGAAGCACCCGTCCGCATCCACGTTCTTCGGCTGCGACGTACCGGACATTCGTAGCGCGATCGCCGGTGGCGCCTTCGACGCGTTCCTCGTCGCCGGCTGGCACTCGCTCGCCTACTGGCAGGCGGTCTCCGCGTGCCGCGCTGCGGGCGTGCCGGTGATGGTGCGTGGCGACTCGCAGCTTCCGGGGGACGCGGCGGGTATCAAGCGTCTGGTGAAGCGAGCACTCTACCCGTCGCTGCTGCGTCGGTTCGACGTGTGCCTGAGCGTCGGAAAGCGCTCCGAAGAGTACTTCCGCTATTACGGCGCGCGATCGATCGTGCCGGCGCCACACTTCGTGGACAACGAGTTCTTCGCCGCTCGCGCCGCGAGCGCGGTCGCGAATCGGGCCCGCGTCCGTGCCGAGTTCGGCCTCCCGGTCGACGCCACCGTCGTTCTCTTCGCGGGCAAGCTGCTCCCGTGGAAGCGTCCGCTCGACGTCCTCGACGCCGTGCGCGCGCTGGGCGACCCGAGCGTCGCCGTGCTCATCGCGGGCGACGGGGCGCTCCGGGCCGAGTGCGAAGCCCGCGCGCGCGACATGATCAGTGCCGTTCGCATCGCCGGGTTCCTGAATCAGACCGAGATGCCACGCGCATACGCCGCGTGCGACGTACTCGTGCTTCCATCGGAGGCGCGCGAGACCTGGGGGCTGGTCGCGAACGAGGCCATGGCGAGCGGCCGCCCGGTGGTGTTGGCCGATGCTGTGGGTTGCGCGCCCGACATGGTGACGGATGGCGAGACGGGCTACACCTTTCCCGTCGGTGACGTGCCGGCGCTCGCGGAGCGCCTGCGTCTGGTCGTGGGCGACGCGGCTCGGTTGGCGCGCATGTCGCGCGCCGCGCGCGATCGCGTCACCGGCTACTCGGTCGGCGCGGCAGCGAGGGGTGTCGTCGACGGTGCACAGCGGGCGACGAGGCGGAGGATCGCATGACTGCCGCGCTGATGCCGACGATTGAGGAGAAGGCGGTCGCGGCAGCGCCGCAGCGGGGCGCGCGGATACGCCTGCTCGTGCCGGTGCCGGTGCTCGGACGCGCGCTCGCGACCTCGATCGTGGTCGCGCTTCTACTCGCACCGGCGTATGCGGACACGTCGTGGTGGATCGGCATCGGCGTGGCGATGACCGTCTTCACGATCGTCCATGGTGCCGCTGCCGCGTACCGAACGGTCTGGCTCCCCGGCGTCATGGGCTTCTCGGCGTGCCTCCAGTGGGTCATCGCCGCCTGGAGCGACTACAGCATTCCCGGTCGTATGGCGGTGCCGGCCGAGGACTACTTTCGATTCGCGGTGCCCGCGACCTTCCTGTTTCTGCTCGGGCTCTACTGGCCGGTGTGGAAAGCGAAGCCGCGCACGGCCGAATCCTCCCCGCCCCTTGGGGGATCGACGACCGCGCGCCTCGACCAGTTCTGCCGGGCGATGGTCGTCGGCGGCGTGATCACGCGCGTGGCCATCGTACCCCTGACCCCGATGAGCGTACGCTACGCCGCTTTCATGCTGAGCATGCTCGCCATCGTCGGCGCGCTCGGGCTACTCCTCCTGGGATCTCCGCGGTGGCCCCTGTGGGTGATTCTCGCCTTCGCCCCGGTGGCCTACGGCAACGCCGCCGACCTGCAGTTCCTCGATTCGATCCAGTTCACCTTCTGCATCGCGTGTGTGGCGGTCTACCGCTTTCGGCCTTCACGTACGCTGCTGCTCCTGCTGGCCATTCCCAGCCTTTCGCTCTTCCTCGCGATCAGCGCCTTCAAGGCATACAGTCGTGATGACATGCGAAAACAGGAGCAGAGCGTGAGCGCGCGCGCATCGGAGACCTCCACGACACTGCTGCAGTTCGCGCGGCAGCCGTCGGTCCTACTGGGACCCACGGTGCTGCAGCGAACCATCGGTCGCCTGAACGAAGGGTGGATCACGAGCCGAATGCTGGCGTGGATGCCCATTGCCGAGCCCTACGCCGGCGGAGAGACGCTGATCGCGGGGATGCGCTCGGCAGTGCTGCCGCGCCTGTTCGACCCGGGCAAGCTCGTCGTCGGCGGAAAGGACATCATCCCGCGCTTCACCGGAATCGAGCTCTTGGGAGCGACGTCGATGGGCTTGAGTGTTCCGGGCGAGATGTACGCCAACTTCGGCTACGGCGGCATGCTCGTCGGCACGTTCCTGTACGCACTGTGTATCGGCCTGCTGTACCGTGTCTTCCTGCGCCGTTCGTACGTCTCGGCGCTCTGGTGGGCCTGGGCGCCGTTCGTACTGTTCTCGACGCTCTCGCCCGAGCAGGGGTTCGCGGAGAACGCAAATCACATCGTGAAGGCGTTGGTCGTGATGTGGGCGGTCGTCAGCTTCGCCGCTCCGTGGCGACGGCTGCCGCGCGCGGGCGCGGCGCGCCGCGTCGCGCCGGCGCCGATGGCGGCGTCCACGGTGGTCGCGGGCGCCGCCGACGGAGCGTCGGCGTGAGCACCTTCACCGCCGCGCCGCCGGAGTGCCCGACTCCCGCCGCCGGCGCCGCTGGCACCGGCCTGACGGACGCTCACCTCGGCGTCGTCTCGATCTCACGGCAGGGGGCGGACGGTGTGTCGTACGTCGCGCGGCTCGTGGACCGTGCGCTCGCGGATCTCGCGGGCCGGCCGCCGTGGGCGCTCGATCTTCTGCCCGCGCGCGAAGGCGTCGTCACGCGATGGGAGCGCGCTCGGTTCTTCGCCACGCTGGCCGCGGCCGAGGTGACCGGCCGCGTCGACGCGCTGATGTTCACGCACCTCGGTCCGGCACGCGTGCAGCGCTGGCTGCCTCGCGCGCGCCGCGCGGCGTACGGCGTCTTCGTGCATGGAGTGGAGATGTTGCCGCAGCACATGACGCAGGACCGCCTCTCCGTCCTCGAGGGCGCGGCGCTCCGTGTCGCGAACTCGCAGTTCACGGCGCGACGGGTGGCCGCGCTATACCCCGGCATCGGGACGGTCGATGCGTGCCCGCTCGCGCTGCTCCCGCCGACGCCTCACGCCGGACCCGTGGACGACGCGGTGGTGGCCCGCGTCGCCAGTGCCGGCGTCGTGCTGCTCGTCGGGCGCATGAGCTCGGGCGAGCGTTACAAGGGCCACGATCAGCTCATCGAAGCGTGGCCCGACGTGCTGGCGGACGTACCGCGCGCGCAGCTCGTGCTCGCCGGCGGTGGCGACGATGCCGAGCGACTCGCGCGCAAGGCGGCATCGGCCGGTCTCGGCGATCGCGTTGTCTTCGCCGGCCGCGTAAGCGACGCGACGCTGGCCGCGCTGTTCGCGCGCGCGTCGGTGTTCGCAATGCCCAGCACCGGGGAAGGCTTCGGTCTCGTGTATCTAGAAGCGATGCGTGCCGGACTTCCGTGCATCGCCAGTCCGAACGACGGCGGCGCGGACGTCGTCGTTGACGGCGAGACCGGTCTGCTCGTGCCGCAAGCCGACCGCGCCGGTCTCGGGCGCGCCGTCGTCCGCCTTCTTGAGAACCCCACACTCGCGAGCTCCCTGGGCGCCGCGGGGCGACGCCGCTACGAAGCGCACTTCAAGTACGAGCGGTTTCGCGACCGGTTCGGCGCGCTGGTCGAACGCGCCTTCGGATCGGCCACCGGAGGATCGCGCTGATGTGCGGGATCGCTGGCGCCTTCGGCGGTCGCGCCACCGGGGAAGCGCGGAGTCGTGCCGTGGAGCGCATCTCGGCGGCGATTTGCCATCGGGGACCGGACGACGCGGGCTCGTGCGAGCTGCGAGGCAGGAAAGATGGTGGCGCGGCGGGCACTTTCGCGCACCGCCGGCTGTCCATCCTCGACCTGTCGCCGCAGGGCCATCAACCGATGTTCGATGCGTCGGCGCGGCTCTCCATCGTTTTCAACGGCGAGATCTACAACTACCGCGAACTGCGCGCCGAGCTCGCGGCGTCGGGTGCGACCTTCCGGAGTGGCAGCGACACGGAGGTGTTGCTCGAAGGCTGGGCGCGGCACGGCGAGCTCTTCCTGCCTCGACTGCGCGGCATGTTCGCGTTCGCGATCTGGGACGCCGATGCGGGGTGTGGCTACCTCGCGCGCGACCGATTCGGCATCAAGCCGCTCTACCTTGCGGAGACAGCCGAGGGCCTCTTCTTCGCGAGCGAGGTGCGCGGGCTGCTCGCGACCGGGTGTGTGCGTCGAGTCATCGACCGCGCCGCCGTCGGCGGCTACCTGGCGCAGGGGTCGGTTCCGGAGCCGTTGACCGCACTGTCCGGAGTGCGAGCCCTGCCAGCAGGGTGCGTCGTGACGGTGGCCGTCGACGCCGAGCGTGCAACCGCCGGCGAGCCGCGGCGATTCGCAGAGACTCTTCGCACGCCGGCGACGCCGCCCGAGACTAATCGGGCGCGAGCGGCCACGATGGTCCGGACGGCGCTCGAGAATTCGGTCGCCCACCACCTCGTCAGCGACGTGCCGGTCGCGCTCTTTCTCTCTGGCGGGATCGACTCGTCGGCGATCGTCGCGCTCGCGAGTCGCGCGAGTGACCGGCCGCTGCGCACCTTCACCATCACGTTCGCCGAACGGGGCTACAGCGAGGCTGGGCCGGCGGCGGCTGTCGCGCGGCGATACCACACCGAGCACGCCGAGGTGCTGCTCCGGGGTGCTGACGTCCTGGCGGCGCTCCCGACGGCTCTCGGCGCGATGGACCAGCCGTCGCTCGACGGCGTCAACACCTTCGCGGTGAGCTCGGCCGTTCGACGCGCCGGCTACAAGGTGGTCCTCTCGGGGCTCGGAGGGGACGAGCTGTTCGCCGGCTATCCGGACTTTCGACGCGCCCAGCGCATCGCCGCACTGTGGGGCGGTGGAGCGGTACTTCGGGCGCCCGCGCGCGCGCTCGCCGCGTTGGTCGCGCGTGGCGGCGACGGCCGAGCGGGGAAGATCGCCCTGTCCCTCGCTGCCGGCGAGCCGGCGCGCGCCGCATACGTGGCGTCGCGTGCGCTCTTCGCCGGCGGCGCGCTGAGCGCGCTCGCCGGGCGCGAGTCGGCGAGCGAGGCATGGGCCGCCGGTCTGCCTACGCCTCCGACTGGCCTATCCCTGCTGCAGCGCGTGTCGTGGTACGAGCTCTCCGGGTACATGCGGAACACTCTTCTGCGCGACTCCGATGTCTTCAGCATGGCGCACGCTCTCGAGCTGCGCGTGCCATTCATCGATGACGCGGTGGCCGCGGCGTCCATGAGCGTCGACGACACGCTGAAGCTCGATCCCGGCCGCTCCAAGCCGCTGCTTCTCGACGCCGTCGCCGATCTACTGCCCAGAGAGGTCTGGGACCGCCCGAAGCAGGGCTTCGAGCTCCCGTTCGCGCGCTGGCTGCGCGAGGAGCTTCGCCCCGAGGTGCACGCCGCCCTGACGTCGGCCGACCGGCTGGCTCGCGTCGGACTCGACGCCGCCGCGGTCCGCGCCGTGTGGGAGGGCTTCCTGGCTGCGCGACCGGGGCTGAGTTGGAGTCGTCCCTGGGCGCTCTTCACGCTGGTGCGCTGGGCCGAGGAGCAGGACGTCAGCGTCGCGGACGCCGACGTCGGCATGGCGCTGCGGTCCGGCGTGTCGCCTCGCGCTCGAGTACCCAGCGCGGCCGGTCTCGCGACGTGAGAGTACTTCACGTCATGCCGTCGGTCGCCGAGCGATATGGCGGGCCGTCGACCGCGATTCGCGGGATGACCTCGGCGATCGCGAGACGCGGCGTCGAGGTCACGGTCGCCACGACCGACGCCGACGGCGCGGCGCGCCTGCCGGTGCCGCTGGACCGCGCGGTCGTCTCCGACGGCGTCGAGTATCGATACTTCGCCCGCACCCTGCCCGGCGAGTACAAGTTCTCCTGGCCCCTGACCCGCTGGCTCCTCGACCGCGTGCACGAGTTCGACGTCGTTCACGTGCACGCGCTGTTCTCCTATTCCACGATCCCGGGATGTCGCCTCGCGAGGCGCGCTGGCGTCCCGTACGTGCTGCGTCCGCTTGGCACGCTCGGCGCCTGGAGCCTGGACCAGAAGTCCTGGAAGAAGGCACCATACCTCGCGCTCGTCGAGCGGCGTCACCTCGCGGGCGCAGCCGCCATTCATGTGACTTCGGGTGCGGAAGCCGACGCCGTGGCGGAGCTCGGCTACGGAACGCTCACACGCGAGATCCCGCTTGGCGTGGACGTGGTGAGCGAGGAGAGAATGGAGCACCGCATCGCGGACGCTCTCGAGCGCCGTCAGGCGGGTTCGGCGGCTCCGCTGCGGCTTCTCTTTCTGTCGCGGCTTCACCCGAAGAAGGGCCTGCCCCTCCTCTTTGACGCGATCGCGCGCGCGCGAGTTTCGGGCGCACCGGCGATCGAGCTGACCATCGCGGGCGACGGCGAGCCGCGCTATGTAGCCGACCTACAGCAGCTCGCGGGACGCACCGTCGGGGCTGGCACCGTTCGATTCGTCGGACACCTGGAAGGTGGCGCGAAGGAGGCTGCCTTCGACGCCACGGATCTCTTCGTGCTGCCGTCCAGCAACGAGAACTTCGGCATCGCCGCCGCCGAGGCGCTCGCCCGCGGCGTTCCGGTGATTCTGTCCGAGGAGGTCGGCATCGCGCCCGCGGTGGCCGCCGCCGGAGCCGGCGCCGTAGTTCCACTGCAGGTCGAGGCGCTGGCGAGCACGCTCGTCCGGCTCGCGGTCGACCCGCGGCCGCTCGGCGCCATGAGCCGCGCCGCACGGTCTCTGTCTGAACGTGACTACTCCTGGCTGCGAAGTGCGGATGCCCTGATCGCTCTCTATTCTGAGATCGTCAGCGCCCGCATTCGCGGACGCTGACGGGCGCGTGTCCGGCGCTCCTCCTCTGCGGAGTCTGTGCGGGAGGTGCGGGCCGGCGCCCATCAGGAGGCGCGCTTCGTTCGCACTTCCGCGAGCATCTCGCGATACAATGCCTCGTACTGGCTGACGATCGCGTCGTTTCCGAAGCGCGCCACGCAGTCGCGCCGGACCGTCGCGCGGTCGATCGACGCTACCCGTCCAACCGCGCGCGCCGCCTCCTCGACCGTCGTGCAGGAGAACCCATTGACGCCGTCGCGAACGACTTCCGGGACAGCGCCCCGCGGGTACCCGATGACGGGGGTACCGCAGGCGAGCGCTTCGGCCATGACGATGCCGAAGGGCTCCTCCCACTCGATCGGCATGAGGAAGGCGAGGGAGGAGCCGAGCAGCGCGTTCTTCTGCGCGTCGTCCACCGGGCCCACGTAGCGTACGGCGTCGCCGTCGATGAACGGCGCGATCTCGTCGTCGAAGTAGCGCGCGTCGTCAGGCGTGTCGACACGATTGCCGGCGATGACGAGACGGCGCCCGGCGGCGCGGGCGATCGCGATCGCGTTGTGGGCGCCCTTGATCCGCTCGAGACGGCCGAGGAAGGCCAGGGGGGCGTCGGGCGCGACGTTGGCGGCGAAGGTGTATTTCTCGACGTCGACGCCGTTGAACACGGTGCGCCAGCGGCCGCCGCCGGTCGGCGGGCGATGCGCGTACACGCTCGTCGAGCATCCCGTGAAGAGAAGCGACCGGCCGGCGAGGCGGTCCGCCATGGCGACGCTTCGCCACGGCACGCCGTCGCGTTGGTAGCTCTGGATCTTTGGCAGGCGGCGGAACGGCAGGCACGGCGCGAGCGCGGCGAGCCGGCCGAAGCTGTGGATCACGTCGAGGCGGGGCGCGTATCTCAACAGCGCGCTCCCGAGCTGCGCCAGCTCTCGGGCGCGCGCAACCCGTGATCGGTGCGGCGGTACCCCGTAGGGCACCAGCCGAGCCGGCGTGCGACTCTCCGGGTGCGCGAAGAGCACCACTCGGTGGCCCCGCTCGACGAGTCCGCGGACGAGAAAGTCCACGATGCGTTCGATGCCGCCATAGAGCACGGGCGGCACGGGCACGTAAGGATCCACGGTAATGCCGACGCGGAGCGGGAGCTCGCGGTCCCGACCGTCGGCGTCAGCGGGGCGCCCGGAGGCCATCAGGTGCCGTCCCGCGCCACGTCCTCGACCCGGCGGGGCGCGCGCGGCGAAGGGCAGGGCAGATCGTAGGGGCGGTGCGTCGCTGCGCTCATGGACATCGACTGGTGGCGGCGACTGGTGCCTCGGCACCGCACGGCGGGTGCCGGCAACCTAGTCGCGGCCGCGCGCCCCGAGCAAGTGACGCAGCGCACGCGGCGCGCCCGGTCGTCGCGTTGGCATCAGCCCTGCCTATAGCTCTGGTCGAACGGCATATTTCCGGTTGCGAAGGGGGCGACGCGGCGGCCTGCCAGTGGGCGTGCGCCGAGCGTGCTCCGTTGGCAACCGCCGCCGCGCGTCCCTCCTCGGTCCGCGCGGCGCATCGTCGCGCCCGCCCCGATCTCAACGTCCTAGCACACTGATGTACATTCTTGGCATCAACGCCTACCATGGCGACGTCTCCGCCGCGCTGCTCAAGGACGGCCAGCTGGTGGCCGCCGTCGAGGAGGAGCGCTTCCGGCGCGTCAAGCACTGGGCGGGCTTTCCCACCGAATCCATCCGCAGCGTGCTGCGCATGGCGGGCATCGGCGGCGCGGACGTGGACCACGTCGCGATCAGCCGCGACCCCAAGGCGAACCTCCTCCGCAAGGGGATGTACGCGCTGTCGAAGCGCCCCGACTTCAAGCTCATCTTCGACCGCGCGAGGAACGCCCAGAAGGTGCGCGACCTGCGCGCCCCGCTCGCCGACGCGCTCGGGCTGCCGGCCGACGACGTGCCGAAGGTCCACTACGTCGAGCACCACCCCGCGCACCTCGCGAGCGCCTTCTTCGTGTCGCCGTTCGCCGACGCGTCGCTCTGCGCCATCGACGGCTTCGGCGACTTCGTGAGCACCTCACTCGCGCTCGGCGCCGATCGGCAGTTCGACGTGCTGGAGAAGGTGTACTTCCCGCACTCGCTCGGGATGATGTACACCGCCGTGACGCAGTACCTCGGCTTCCACGGCTACGGCGACGAGTTCAAGGTCATGGGGCTCGCGCCGTACGGGAGGCCGGAGGTCGTGGACGAGCTGCGGCACCTCGTCACGCTCAAGGACGACGGGCTGTTCGAGCTCGAGCTCGACTACTTCCGCCACTGGTCGGAAGGCGTCACGATGGAGTGGGACAACGGCTATCCGAGCATGGGCATCGTCTACACGCCCAGGCTCGAGGAGCTGCTCGGTCCGGCGCGCGACCCGAAGGCGCCGCTCACGCCGCGGCACGAGAGCATCGCGCGCTCGCTGCAGGCCGTGTACGAGGAGTGCGCCTTCCACGTCCTCAACGGTCTCTACGAGCGGACGAAGAACCCGCGCCTCTGCATGGCCGGCGGCTGCGCGATGAACAGCGTCGCAAACGGGAAGATCCGCTCGAACACGCCGTTCACCGACGTCTACATCCAACCGGCGTCGGGCGACAACGGGACGGCGCTCGGCGCCGCGTACTACGTCTGGAACCAGGAGCTCGAGCAGCCGCGCGGCTTCGTCATGCAGCATGGCTACTGGGGCCCGGAGCACCGTGAGGACCCCGCGCTGAAGGCGATCGCGGAGCGGGACGACGAGGAGTGGGACTACAAGGTCGAGCGCTTCGCGTC
>DATMHT010000406.1:0-2070 GCA_035554795.1 Gemmatimonadaceae bacterium
GGTGCGAGCGGTGGAACCTCTCGCCGCTCGAGGAGCGGTGGGAAGCGATCGAGGAGAGCGAGCGGCTCTTCCGGGGGCAGCGGCTCAGGGCGCAGACGGACAACGTCGGGCTCGCGCGGCTGGCCGAGGGGCTCGAGCTCGTGCGCATCGGCGCGCCCCTCCGGCCCGAGTTCGCCGCCTGGCGCTACGGCGACCAGTTCGGCCGACGCTTTCGCAAGCACCTGCTCTACTCGGGTCTCGGCGTGGCCGCCGCGGCAGCCGTGGTCGCCGGGGCGGCGTCGTTCGGCGCCGCCACCTTCGTCGGCAGCGCGGTCTTCGAGTTGCTGCGCACCTCGGTCGTCGGCAACCCGAATACGGTCGTTGCCAGGATGCCGAGCGGCGGTTTCCAGCCGGCCCCGATCCGTCGTCGCGACCTGAAGGATGCCGCCTTCCACGTCGAGCCGGACGGGCGCTGGGCGCTCTGGGTGCAGAACAACGAAGGCGGGCGCTACTTCTGGGGGATCGAGGCCGAGCGGCACGCGGCGACCCTCCTCGCCGCGACCAACCGTTCGGGCACGAGCGCGTACGGCGTGCGCCACGCGGTCCGCGTCCTGACGGAGGCCGAGGACCCGGCTCGGGACGCAGTCTGCTCGCTCGCCGCACGCGCGTGGCAGCGTACGGCGTTCGCGAGGGGGACGCCGCTCGCGTTCCGCGACTTCACACCGACCGAGCGCCTCGCGCTGGAGATGGCGCTGCAGGAGGAAGGCGAGCGCCGTGCCCTCGACGGCGAGCTCGCTCCGCTCGTCGCGGCGTGGCGCGAGGCGGAGGAGATCGCCGCGATCGCCGACGCGCTGCTCCTGCCGGCGGGCGTGGATGCGCGACTCGCGCGGCTGCGCGAGTCGGAGACGGGGCGCCGGTCGGGCTGACGCACCACCGCTCGGCGGCCTAACGAGCCGGAGTGCCTCGCCGGCGTACGCGGAACGTGACCCGCTGGCGCGCCGTCGTGTGGCGCGCGAGCTCGTGCAATCGTCGGTAAACGGATGCCCGCAGCACCCGCCTCGCGTGCGGAGGTGATCCCCGTCTCTCCCGCGCTCGCACGCCCGAGACTCTCTTCGCCATGCCCGACATCGTCCGCCGCCACTGTTCCCTGCTTCCTGATCGCACCGGAGGCTCCCGCGCCGTGCGCCCGCTCGCGGTGGCGGCCGCCGCGGTGGCGGTGCTCGGCTGCGGCGGGGACGGCGCGACGGCGCCCCGGAAGGTCGCGCCGTCGCTGCGCGTCGTCGCGGGCGGTGGCACGGCCGACACGGTGCTCACGCCGCTCGACGCGCCGCTCGTCGCGGAGGTCCGCGACACGTTAGGCAGACCGGTCGCCGGCGCCGTCGTGCGGTTCGACGTCGCGCCCGTCGCCGCGCTCGCCGGCACCCCGCGCGCGGCCGAGGCGGCTGCGTACGTGTGCGCGTCTCTTACGACGTCGTGCGGGCCCGACGCCGTCTCGACGACGTTGTTCGACACGACCGGCGCCGACGGCCGCGCCAGCGCGCCGGTCCGCCTCGGCACCATCGCCGGCAAGGCGAAGGTCTACGCGACGGCCGACCTGAGCAGCGCCGCGCTGCGAGACAGCGCGATCTTCACCGTGCAGCCGGGCGCCGCCGCGCAGATCCTGCTCTCGCCGCGCGACACCGTCATCTACACGGCGGTGGCGATCACGCCGCAGGCGCCGGTCGCGGACCGGTGGGGTAACGCGCGCGCCGAACACGCGCAGCTCTACTCGTCCGTCGGGGCGGTGCACGTCGGCGCCGATGGGCAGATCGAGGTGTACGGTGGGCAGATCGGCCTGTTCTCCGTCCTCGCCGCGTATGGCGCGATCCGGGACACGCTGCACCTCGTCGTCGTGCCGCACGGCCGCATCGTTGCCTACCGCGCCGACGCGCCGGGAGGCGGCGCGATCGACATGGCCAACCTCGACGGCAGCGGCTACCGCGCCGTCGTCGGTACGACGGGCGTCAACGGCGCGGTGTATCCGTCGATGTCCTATCTCGCCGGCGCCGACGGCAGCATCGTGTACCAGGAGGGGACCGGACCCACGTCGTC
>DATMHT010000407.1:0-17556 GCA_035554795.1 Gemmatimonadaceae bacterium
CACCGTGATCGGCGTCTACCACACGACGGCCGGGTTCCTGAAGACGCTCGACGGCCGCGGGCCGGACCGGCCGCGCGCGATCATCCCGTTCGGCACGGCGCGCCGCCACCTCTCGCTCTGGTGGCGCGGGGTGGTCCTGATGGTGCGCCCGCGCGCCGGCCACGCGCAGGGCGACGTGATGGACGACGTGACCGCCGCGCTCCGCGCCCGCCGCGGGCTCCGCCCGGCACAGCCCAACGACTTCGCGCTCGTCACGCAGGACCGGATGATGGAGGTGTTCAACAAGCTGTTCGGGACGCTGTTCATCATCGGGTTGACGCTGTCGGGCGTCGGGCTGCTCGTCGGCGGCGTGGGGGTGGTGGCGATCATGATGATCTCGGTCACCGAGCGCACGCGCGAGATCGGCGTCCGCAAGGCGCTCGGCGCGACGAAGGTGACGATCCTCTGGCAGTTCCTCGTCGAGGCGGCGACGCTGACGACGATCGGCGCCGTCATCGGCCTCGTGCTCGGCGCGCTGCTCAGCGCGGTGATCCGGCGCCTGACCCCGATCGAGGCGAGCATCCCGTCGCTCGCCATCGTCGCCGCGCTGACGACGAGCGCGCTGACGGGCATCCTCTTCGGCATGCTGCCGGCGATCCGCGCGGCGCGGCTCGATCCGGTGGAGGCGTTGCGGTACGAGTAGAAGGGCGAGGGCCCAGGGCCGTCGGGCGTAGGGCCTAGACGGGCCGCTCGGGAAGCTCCGAACCGCCGTTCCGAACCAGTCACCTTCAGCCGCAGGCCAGGCCCTCGGGCTTTCAGGCCCTACGGCCCTCGCCCTCCCATGCCCTTCCTCGAAGCCGTCCGTCTCGCGCTGCTCCAGATCCGCGCGCAGAAGCTGAAGAGCTTCTTCACGCTTCTCGGCGTGACCATCGGCGTGATGTTCCTCATCGCCGTCGTCTCGATCGTCGAGGGGATGAGCAGCTACATGGAGAACGATTTCGTCGGGAAGCTGATGGGGATCAACTCCTTCGAGCTGCGCAGCTTCCCCGACTGGACCACGGGCGGCGTGACCGAGGCGATGTACCGCGAGTGGCTGCGGCGGCCGAAGCTGCGCGAGGTGGACGTACGCGCCGTCGCCGCCGAGCTGCCGTCGGACGCGCGGTGGGCGACGAAGAGCGAGAACACCGTGATGGTGAAGGCGGGCAACCAGCGGCCCCGCCAGGTGCCCGCGACCGCGATCTCCGGCGACTACTTCACGATCAAGCACATGGCGGTCGAGAGCGGTCGCCTCATCAGCACGCAGGAGCTCGAGTCGGGCGCGCCCGTGGTCGTCGTCGGCCGCGACGTCGCCGCTCGGTTCTTCCCGAACGGCAACGCCGTCGGCCGGACGCTCATCGTCGCCAACATCCCGTACGAGATCGTCGGTGTCGCGGACAAGCAGGGGAGCATCTTCGGCATCTCTCTCGACAAGTTCCTCGTCGGCTCGGCGCGGTCGCCGCTGCGCCGGCTGACGACCGAGCCCGGCGTCGTGGACGCGATGATCGTCCAGTCGGCGACCACGGAGGACATGAACGAGGCGCGCGAGGTCGTGCGGCAGACGATGCGCGGCCGGCACAAGCTCCGCCCGTCGCAGGAGGACAACTTCTCCCTCCAGTCGTCGGAGTCCGCGCTCGAGTTCTGGACCAAGATCAAGTCGAAGCTCGTGCTCGCGAGCATCGTGCTGCCGGCCATCGGGCTCATCGTCGGCGCGCTGGTGATCATGAACATCATGCTCGTCGCGGTGGCCGAGCGGACGCGTGAGATCGGCATCCGCAAGTCGCTCGGCGCCCGCCGCCGCGACATCCTCGCGCAGTTCCTCGTCGAGGCGGCGACGCTGAGCACGGTCGGCGCGGCGGCCGGCATCGTGCTCGGCATCCTCATCGCCGAGGCGATCAGCAAGTTCTCGCCGCTTCCCGCCGCCGTCGCGCCCTGGTCGCTGGGCGTCGCGACGCTGCTCGGCGCCGGCGTCGGGATCGCCGCCGGCATCTACCCGGCGAGCCGCGCGGCGCGCCTCGACCCGATCGCCGCGCTGCGGCAGGAGTAGCGCGTGAGCCTCGGCACCCGGCTGTACAGCGCGTTCGAGGGCGTCGGCATCGCGCTCGACGCGATTCGCGCGAACAAGGTGCGCGCCGGTCTCACGATCCTCGGCGTCGCCGTCGGTGTGTTCGTCGTCGTGACGATGGCGGCGGCGGTCCACGGCATCAACGCCAGCGTCGCGAAGGACCTCGAGGCGGCCGGCCCGACGAGCTTCTTCATCTTCCGCCGCCCGATCGCCTTCGCGACGGCGTGCGACGGCACGGACGAGACCTGCGTCTGGCGCCGCAACCCACCGCTCACGATCGCCGAAGCGCAGGCGATCTCGCGGCTGCCGTCGGTGTTCGCGGTGACCGCCCACCGCGGCTCGGCGGCCTCGTTCCGCTACAAGGATCGTGAGCTGCCCCGCGCGCCGATCGACGCCTACACCGACTCGTGGACGGACGTGGACGGCGGCGACATCTATCCGGGGCGCAGCTTCACGCGGGCGGAGGCCGACGGCGCGGCGCGCGTCGTCGTCATCAACGACAAGATGGCCGAGCGTCTCTTCGCCGACGCCGATCCGCTCGACAAGCAGGTGCTGCTCAACGGCACGCCGTTCACCGTCATCGGCATCTACCACTACACGGCGAGCTTCCTCGGCAAGCCGAGCGGCGGCGGCTCGGGGGACGATCCGAAGGCGATCATCCCGCTCGAGACGGCGCGGCGCGTGCTCGCGATCAACATGCGCGGACTCGACTTCACGGTGAAGCCGGTGTCGGGCGTGCCGCAGCTCCAGGCGATCGACGACGTCACGGCCCTGCTCCGCGCGCGCCGCGGCCTGCGGCCCGGCCAGGAGAACAGTTTCGCGATCACGACGTCGGACATGCTGCTCGACGTGTACAACGGCTTCTTCGGCGTGTTCTTCGTCATCATGATCGCCCTGTCCGCCGTCGGACTGCTCGTCGGCGGCGTCGGCGTGGTGGCGATCATGATGATCTCGGTCACCGAGCGCACCCGCGAGATCGGCGTCCGCAAGGCGCTCGGCGCGACGCGGGCGACGATCCTCTGGCAGTTCCTCGTCGAGGCGGCGACGCTGACCAGCATCGGCGCGGCGATCGGCCTCACGTTAGGCAGCGCGGTCGCGCTGCTCGTCCGCTCGACGACCTCGATCCCGGCGTCGGTCCCGGCGCCGGCGATCGCCGCCGCCCTCGCCGCCGCTGCCCTCACCGGCGTCTTGTTCGGCCTCTTCCCCGCCTTCCGCGCGGCGCGGCTGGACCCGGTGGAGGCGCTCCGGTACGAGTAGGGTGTAGGGCATAGGGTGTAGGGCGTGGCCCTGCCGCTCGGGACGTCCCGGGGCAGGGCTACACCCTATACGCTCCCCCCTACACCCCCTAAGTTCCCGCCCCATGAACTCCTCCCCGATCGATATCCTCGCCATCGCCGCGCACCGCGATGACGTCGAGCTCACGTGTGGCGGGACCCTGATCAAGGCAGTGAAGCAAGGCCGGCGGACGGCGATTCTCGATCTGACGCAGGGCGAGACCGGGACCCGCGGCTCCGCCGAGCTCCGTGCCGCCGAGGCGAGCCGTGCCGCCGAAGTGCTCGGCGTGTCGGCGCGCGAGAACCTCGGCCTCCCCGACGCCGGCATCACCAACACGCCGGAGACGCGCGCGCGGCTGGCGCGGGTCATCCGCCGCTTCCGGCCGCGCGTCGTCATCGCGCCGGCGCCACGCGGGCGTCACCCCGACCACCGCACCACCGCGGAGCTCGTGCGCGACGCCTGCTTCGTCGCCGGCCTGCAGAAGATCGAGCCGTCCATCCCGAAGCACCGGCCGCTCAAGGTCGTGCACAGCACCACGTACCGCGAGGACTTCGAGAAGCCGACGTTCGTCGTGGACGTCAGCGACGAGTTCGAGCAGAAGCTCGAGGCGGTGCGCTGCTACGAGTCGCAGTTCGAGGGCGCCATCCAGGCGGGCGAGGTGTACCCGAACGGCGAGCCCCTGCTCGACATCGTGCGTCACCAGGCCGCGCACTACGGGTCGTTGATCCGCGCTCGCTACGGCGAGCCTTTCTACACCACCGAGACCATGCGCGTCGACGACATCGCCGCGCTCGAGGTATCCACGTTTTGAGCGCCGACACGCCACACGACGACGGGGTCAGCTACCCCTCCTATCTCGCGCTCGACGAGCTGCTCTCGCTCCAGCGCACCCGCTCCGCGCCCACCCATCCCGACGAGCTGCTCTTCATCGTCGTGCACCAGGCGAGCGAGCTGTGGTTCAAGGTCATCCTGCACGAGCTCGAGGCGCTCTTCGCCGCATTCGAGGCGCGCGACACGATGCGCGCCGTGCTCGCGGTACGGCGCCTCAACGCGCTCGTCCGGATCGTCACCGGCCAGCTCGCCGCGCTCGACACGCTGCCGCCGCAGCACTTCGCCCAGTTCCGCGGCTACCTCGGCACGTCGAGCGGCTCGCAGAGCGCGCAGTTCCGCGCGATCGAGGCCGCGAGCGGGCTGCGCGATCCGCACTTCCTGCGCGTGATCGAGGAGCACGGCCAGGCGCCCGCGATCGTGCGCCGCTGGCTCGACCGCCCGACGCTGCAGGAGCTGTTCGGTCGGCTGCTCGAGGCGAACGGCGCGACGCTCGAGTCGCTCTACACCGGCCCCGAGCCGACGCCGCTCTTCCTGCTCGCCGAGGGGCTGCTCGAGTACGAGCAGCAGTTCGCGCAGTGGCGCTTCCTCCACGTGCAGCTCGTCGAGCGCATCATCGGCCCCGGCACGGGCGGGACCGGCGGCACGCTCGGCGCCAAGTACCTGCAGCGCACGGTGAGCCAGCGGTTCTTCCCGGAGCTGTGGGCGGTGCGGGCGAAGTTTTATGGGGCGTAGAGGGAAGGGTGAAAGGGCGCTTCGGCCTCATCTCCATTCGGGGCACTCGCGCCACGAGCCTGCGCGCGGTGGCGGCCTGAGCGATGGGTGATGCGTGGTGAGGCAGCAGTAGTATCGCGCCTGGCGAACGGCGTGGCACGGCGAGGTCCTCGCGCGATGCGTCACGACACGCGAGCCGACCGCGCGCGACACACGACCTTCCCACGCATCACCCACCACTCATACCCGCGGCGCGCATCCGTCCGCGAGTAGAGCCGCGGAGCCGTCCCGGTAGACGGCGCGTACCCAAGCAGAGAGCCTCCGTCGAATGCTCCGCGACATCTCCATCGCCCTCCGCACCGGCACTCCCGAGTGGCCGGGAGACACGCCCTACTCGTGCCGCTGGACGTGGGCGATGTCGCAGGGCGCGAGCGTCAACGTCTCGGCGATCACGGCGAGCCCGCACGTCGGTACGCACGCGGACGCGCCGGTGCACGTGAAGGAGGGCTGGCCCGGCGCGCACGAGCTGCCGCTGGAGGCGTTCCACGGACCCGCGCTCCTCGTGGACGTGAGCGAGCTGCGTGGAGAGATCGACGTCGCGGCGCTGCTTGCCCTCGACGCGCGCGTCGGCAATGGCGTCGAGCGGCTTCTCCTCCGCACCGGCCGCAGCATCGCCGGCGGCGCGTTCCCGACCGAGTGGCCGGCGATGACCGAAGGCGCCGTGCGCGCCCTCGCCGGCGCGGGCCTCCGCCTCCTCGGCGTGGACGCGCCGAGCGTGGACGAGCGCGAGAGCAAGACGCTGGCGGTGCACCACATGCTCTTCGCGAGCAACGCCTACATCCTCGAGAACCTCGACCTGCGTCGCGTTCCCCCCGGCGAGTACGAGCTGATCGCCTTCCCGCAGAAGCTGATGGGGCTCGACGCAGCGCCGGTCAGGGCGGTGCTGAAGGGTTAGGACATCGGGCTTAGGACGTAGGGCTCAGGGCGCAGGGCCTAGGGCCTGGACGCGCCGCCCGGCAAGCGTCCCGAGGCATGCTGGGCCCTACGGCCCTCAGCCCTAGGCCCTATGGCCCCAGCCCATATATTTCTCCCATGCCCACCCCCATCTATCTCGACCACGCCGCCACGACTCCGGTCCGGCCGGAGGTGTTCGCGGCGATGGAGCCCTTCTTCGGGCCTCGCTTCGGGAACCCGTCGAGCACGCACCGATGGGGTCGCGAGGCGCGCGCCGCGCTCGACGAGGCCCGCGAGCGCGTCGCCCGATGTCTCGGCGCCAACCCCGACGAGATCTGCTTCACCTCCGGCGGCACCGAGGGGGACAACCTCGCCGTGCTCGGCACGTGGCGCGCGTTGCGCCCGCGCGGCCGCAACGCCGTCGTCACGACGCCGATCGAGCACAAGGCGGTGCTCGCCGTCGCGCACCAGGCGGGGCGCGAGGGCGCCGAGGAGCGGATCCTGGCGGTGGACGCGAACGGCGTCGTCGAGCGCGCGTCGTTCGACGCCCTCGTGCGCGACGACGTCGCGGTCTGCTCGGTGATGTGGGTCAACAACGAGATCGGCGTCGTGCAGCCGGTGCCGGAGCTCGCCGAGGCGGCGAAGGCCCGCGGCGCGTGCTTCCACACCGATGCCGTGCAGGCGTTCGGCAAGATCGCGATCGACGCCGCCACGCAGCCGTTCGACCTGCTCACGCTCTCGGGCCACAAGATCGGAGCGCCGAAGGGGATCGGTGCGATGTACATCCGCCGCGGTACGCCGCTCGAGCCGCTGATGCATGGCGGCGCACAGGACCGTGGCCGCCGTCCGGGAACGGAGAACGTCGCCTCCGCCGTCGGCCTGGCGCGCGCCGCCGAGTTGGCCGTCGCCGAGCGCGAGGAGGAGTGGGCGCGCCTCGAGCGGCTGCGCGACGAGCTGGAGGCCGCGCTCGTCGCCCGCATCCCCGACGCCGTCGTGCACGCGCGCGGGGCGCGCCGGGCGCCGCATATCCTGAACCTCTCGGTGCCCGGCACCGACAGCGAGTCGCTGCTCATGGCGCTCGACCTCGCCGGCGTCGCCGCGTCGTCCGGCTCGGCCTGCCAGAGCGGAAGCGTGACGCCGTCGCACGTGCTGACCGCGCTCGGCGTCCGCCCGGACCTCGCCAGCGCCGCGGTTCGCATGAGCCTCGGCGCGCTCACGACCGACGACTGCGTCGCGCGCGTGTCGCAGCTCTTCCCCGCCCTGATCGAGAAGGCGCGCCGGCTGTCGGGGAACGTGAGCAGCGCGGCGCCGATTCCGGAGTGGTGATGAAGCCCCGCGTCCTCGTCGCGATGTCGGGCGGCGTGGATTCGTCGGTCGCCGCGGCGCTGCTCGTCGAGCAGGGGTACGACGTCGTCGGCGCCACGATGAAGCTGTTCTGCTACGGCGACGACCCGGTGCCCGACCGGCCCTGCTGCTCGCTCGACTCGATCAACGACGCGCGCCGCGTCTGCGAGCGGCTCGGCGTGCCGCACTACGTGCTCAACCTCGAGAGCGCGTTCGGTCGCGACGTCGTGGACGACTTCGTCCAGCAGTACGCGCGCGGGCGCACGCCGATTCCGTGCGTGCGCTGCAACACGTTCACGAAGTTCCGCGACCTGCTCCGCAAGGCCGACGCGGTGGACGCCGAGTTCGTGGCGACGGGGCACTACGCGCGCGTCGTGGACGGCGAGCTGCGCCGCGGCCTCGACCCGCTCAAGGACCAGACGTACTTCCTCTGGGGCATCGACCGCGCGGTCGTGCGGCGCATGCTGCTGCCGGTCGGCGGCGCGACGAAGGCCGAGACGCGGGCGACGGCGCGCCGCCTCGGCCTCGACGTCGTCGCCGAGAAGGTCGAGAGCCAGGACATCTGCTTCGTGCCGGACGGCGACCACGCGAAGGTGATCGCGCGCCGGCTCGGCGCCGACGCGCCGTCGCTCGCGCGCGGCCCGGTGATGCTGTCGGACGGACGCGTCGTCGGCGAGCACGACGGGTTCGCGCGCTACACCGTGGGCCAGCGCCGCGGCGTCCCGGGCGGCTTCCGCGAGCCGATGTACGTCGTCGCCATCCGCCCCGAGGAGCGCGCGGTGGTCATCGGGCCGCGCGCCGAGCTGCTCGGGCGCGGCGTCGTCGCGCGCGAAGTGAACTGGCTCGTGGACGCGTCGCCGGCTTTGGGCAGCCAGGTCGGCGTCCAGGTACGCCACCGGGCGACGCCCTCCCCCGCCGAGGTCGTGCGCCTCGACGGCGACGAGATCGAGCTCGCGCTCGACGCGCCGGTCGCGGCGATCACGCCCGGCCAGTCGCTCGTCCTCTACGACGGCGACCGCGTCCTCGGCGGCGGCGTCATTGAATCCGGCCGCCGCTCGCGCCCCATGCTCCCGGTCATCGCCGCGTAGCTCGGCGCTCGGCGACAGCGGCGCCGCGGATTTCGCGGATGGCCGCGGATCCGGCTGCTCTCTGGGATTCGCCGCAGATCAACGCAGATGAACGCAGATCGATCCGGCTCCTCAACGCATCAGAGCTCCCCTCGGCCGATCTGGCGAGGGGAGCTCTGGTTTTCTAGCTCGGAGCGGGAAGGATCTGCGTCGATCCGCGTTGATCCGCGGCGCATTCGCTCTTGCACAGCGCCCTATCCGCGGCGCCGCCCTTCGCGAGCGGGCTAGTACTTCATCCCGCCCGCGGCGGCGAACTCCTTCATCAGCTTCTCCTGCTCCTCGGTGAGCTTCTCCGGCGCGGAGATGGCCACCTCGACGATCAGGTCGCCCTTCTGCTCGCCCTTCTGGATGCCCTGCCCGCGGACGCGGAAGCGGCGGCCGGAGGCGGTCCCGGCGGGGATGCGCAGCGCGACTTTCTTGTCGTCGAGCGTCTTGACGTTGATCTTCGAGCCGAGCGTCGCCTGGGCGATGTTGATCGGCACGGTGGCGATCACGTCGAGCCCCTCGCGCTTGTAGAAGCGGTCGGGGAGCACGCGGAAGGTGATGATCAGGTCGCCCGGCGTGCCGCCATTGCCGCCCTTGGTGCCCTGTCCCTTGAGCCGGATCTTGGTGCCGGTGTCGGCGCCCGACGGCACGGTGACGAGCACCTTCTTGCGCGTCCGCACCTCGCCGACGCCGTTGCACGTCGGGCAGCGCTCGGTCGGCACCTGACCGCGGCCAAGGCACATCGGGCAGGGACGATTGACGGCGAAGCCGCCCTGGCCGAAGGAGACGACGCCCCGGCCGCTGCACTCCGGGCACGTGCGAAGCGACGCGCCGGGCGCCGCGCCGTTGCCGTGGCAGGTCGGGCACTCGTCGTTGATCTCGATCTCGACCGGTACCTTGCCGCCGCGGGCGGCCGTGCGGAACGGCACGTCGAGCGTGCTCTCGATGTCCTGCCCGCGCTCCGGCCCGCGCGCGCGTGCGCCGGCGCCTCGCGCGCCCGCGGTGCCGCCGAACATCGAGCCGAACAGGTCGCCCAGGCCGCCCAGCCCGCCGATGTCGAAGTCCTCGAAGCGGAAGCTGCCGCCGCCCGGACCGCCCGCGCCCGGCGCACCCGCTCCGCTCGGCCGGCCACGAGCACCCCCCGGCGCGCCGGCGCCGCCGAAGCCGCCGGTGAACGCGCCGAGCCGGCGCATGTCGTCGTACTGCTTCCGCTTGTCGGCGTCGCCGAGGACGCCGTAGGCCTCCGAGATCTCCTTGAAGCGCTCGGCGGCCTTGGGGTCGTCCTTGTTGGTGTCCGGGTGGTACTTCTTGGCGAGGCGGCGATACTGCTTCTTGATCTCGTCCTGAGTCGCCGAGGCGGCCACGCCGAGGACGGCGTAGAAGTCTTTCTGGGCCATGTGGGCTAGCGGTCCCGGGCGGCGGGCGCGACGGTCATCCGTTCCACTGCTTCACGACGACGCGGGCCGGCCGCAGCAGCTGCCCGCCCATCACGTAGCCCGGCTGGTAGACGCGGGACACCACGTGGTCGTCCTCGCGCGCCAGCGCCGGCTCGGTGCCGACCGCCTCGTGCAGTGCCGGATCGAAGGTCTGGTGCACCGGGTTGACGACCTGCAGCCCGGCGGCGCCGAGCGCCTTCATCATCTTCTTCTCGACCATCTCGACGCCCTGGACGACGGTCGCCGAATCCACCGTCTCGGGGTCCACGTGCGCGAACCGCGCGAGATCGTCGAGCGCGTCGATGAGCTGCTTCACGAGCTCGCCCTGCGCGCGCGCGCCGGCCTCCTGCCGCTCGCGCGTCGCGCGCTTGCGGAAGTTGTCGTACTCGGCGGCGAGGCGCAGGTAGCGGTCGCGCTGCTCGTCGGCCGCCGCGGCGCTCGGCGGCGGGGCGTTGTGGACGACGTCGCCCGGCGGCGACGTGGCGGCCCCGTCCTGCTCCGCCAGCTCGTCGGCGACGGATTCGGAGTCGTCCGCGCCACCCGCGCCGCGCGCGTAGGCGTCGTCGGAGCCCGGCGCGCCGCGCCGGGAGGAGCCGCCGGTGGAACCGCTGTTCGGATCGCCAGAAAAGCCCATGGAGTGGTCCTTGAGTCGCGTACGATGACGGCGACGGCATGCGCGAATGCGCGCGCGTCGGCGCCTGATCAAATCTTTCGGCCGGGCTTCAGAGCTGCAACGGGTGGGCCGCCGAAGGCGAGGGTCTGGGGCCTTGCCTACGGTTGTAGGCGTCTGGTTTGAAACGGCGGTGGGGAGGGAGCCAGTGTGCAGTATAGGCCCTAGGCCCTACGCCCTACGCCCTACGGCCCTCCTCACCATATCCAATGCCGCCTGCGTCGCCCGCTGCCGGATCTCCTGCCGGTCACCGATGAACAGGCTCCGGCGGGCGGTGACGTCGCCGCAGAAGTCCACCGCGATCCAGACCGTGCCGACCGGCTTCTCCGGCGTGCCGCCGGAGGGACCGGCGACGCCGGTGATGCCGATGCCGATGTCGGCGCCGACGCGGTCGCGCGCGCCGCTCGCCATTGCCCGCGCCACGGGCTCGCTCACGGCGCCGTACACCTCGATCTCGCCGCCCTCGACACCGAGCAGCTCCGTCTTCACCCGGTTCGCGTAGGCGATCACGCCGCCGAGCACGACGTCGCTCGAGCCCGGAATCGCCGTCAGCCGCGCCCCGAGCAGGCCGCCGGTGCAGCTCTCGGCGGTGGCGATGGTGAGCGACTCCGCGCGGCAGCGCTCGAGCACGAGCGCGGCCAGGTCGGTGTCGGCGTCGCCGTACACGTAGTCGCCGAGCCGCTCGCGGATGCGCGCCATCTCGTCGTCGAGCGTGCGAGCCGCGGTGGCCTCGTCGTGGCCGCGCGCGGTCAGCCGCAGGTCCGTGCCCTCCCAGCCCGGCAGCGACGCCAGCGGCATCCCGGGCGGGCCCTTGGCGAGGTCGCCCAGCACCTCCGCGACCTTCGACTCGCCGATGCCGGTCGTGCGCAGGGTGCGCGACAGGACGACCACGCCGCCGCCGCCCGCACCGCCGCCGGCGCGCTCGCGCAGCACCGGCAGCAGCTCGTCGCCGAGCATGCCGCGCATCTCGCGCGGAACGCCGGGGAGCATCGCGACCCAGCGTCCGCGCTCGTCCTCGAGCCAGATGCCCGGCGCGCTCCCGTGGCGGTTGACGAGCTTGCGCGCGCCCTCGGGGATCATCGCTTGCTGGCGGTTGACGGCGGGCATCTCGGCGCCGAACAGGGTGCGCCAGCGCTCCTGCATCCACGCGACGTGCTCGGCGTCCTCGCGCATCGCGCGGCCGAAGAGCGCGGCGATGGCGGGCTTCGTGAGGTCGTCCGACGTCGGGCCGAGGCCGCCGGTGGTGATCACCGCGCCGGTGCGCTCGAGCGCCTCCCGGACGGCGGACGCGATCTCCTCGGCCGTGTCGCCGACGGTCGCGCGCCGTACCACCTGGATGCCGACCGCCGCCAGCGTGCGCGCGAGATGCGCGGCGTTGGTGTCGATCGTGAAGCCGAGCAGCAGCTCGTCGCCGATCGTGATGAGCTCTACGTGCATGAGGAGGGCTTGGGGCATAGGGCCTGAGGGCCTAGAAAAGCTAACGGGACGCCACTCGCGCGAGAGAGGCGTCCCGATGCAGTCCACGCCCTCGGGCCCTACGGCCCTAGGCCCTGACTTTCTTCGTGAAGATCTGCCCGTACCGCGTCACGTACAGCCAGAGCGAGTAGAGCGTCAGGAAGACCGCGCCGGCCATCGAGAGGGTGCCGCAGACGCCGTTGAAGTAGGCGAACGCGCGCCACGGCGAAGCGGTCCAGTGGTAGCGCGCGCCGAGCGTCGCGGCGAAGAACCAGAAGTAGGCGCAGCCCACCCACGTGGACTGGAAGCCCGTCTTCCATTTCGCCGGTCCGATGGCGGAGATGATGACGCCGCGCCGTGCCGCCGCCGAGCGGAAGACGGTCATGAACAGCTCGCGGCCGATGACGACGACGAGCATCCAGAGCGGGAAGCCGATCGGCCCGAGCGGTGTCAGGAAGGGGTAGGCCGCGTCGTGCGTGGTCCCAGCGCGCAGCATCGGCCCGACCGCGTCGGCGAGCAGCGGGGTGCGGTTTGGCGACAGCAGCGACCACGACGCGCCCGACCCGGCGAGCAGGTACATGGGCACGAGAGTGCCGACGAGCAGCAGCTTGTCGGCGAGGGGATCGAGCTGCTTGCCGAGATCCGTGACGAGCCCGCGGGTGCGCGCGAGCATCCCGTCGTAGTAGTCCGTGATCGCCGCCGCCATGTAGAGCACCCAGGCGAGCAGGCGAAGCTCCCACGACTCGAAGAACGGTAGCACCGCGATGAGCGGCGTCGCGGCGATGCGTCCGACGGTGATGGCGTTCGGTAGGTTCACGGAAGAGCGGCTCTCGGCGTAGACGCGGCTGTCAGCTATCGGCTCTCGGCGCTCGGCTCTCGGCCGTTCCTGGACAGGATGCACAGGATGAACGGGACGAAGAGCACACCCGCATCCGGTCCATCCTGTTCATCCTGTCGAGCAGTAGCCGAGAGCCGATTCTACGCCGCCAGCGACTTCAGCACCAGCTTGCTGACGGCCTTGAGCGTATCGAAGACGCCCTCGCCGCTCACGGCGACCGCCTCGAAGTACGTCGCGCGCTCGATCCACTCGCCTGTCGGCACCTGCTCGACGAGCTGCTCGCCGGCGTGGTACGGGTCGGGCGTGACGCGCTGCCGTGCCGCCTCCGTCACCTCCCAGCCCGGGTTCAGCGCCGCCTGCAGCTCGCGCACCGGCGCCGCGTTCGGCAGGTCGCGCTTGTTGTACTGGATGACGAACGGCATACGCGTCAGGTCGTAGCCGTACTCCGCCATGTTGTCGTACAGGTTCTGCATCGCCTCGGCGTTCGCTTCGGCGCGCTCGATCTGCGAGTCCGCGACGAAGACGATGCCGTCCACGCCCTTCAGAATGAGCTTGCGGCTCGCGTTGTAGTAGACCTGCCCCGGCACCGTGTAGAGGTGGAAGCGGGTCTTGAATCCGCGGATCGTGCCGAGGTCCACCGGCAGGAAGTCGAAGAAGAGCGTGCGCTCGGTCTCCGTCGCGAGGGAGATGAGTTTCCCGCGCGTGTCCGGCTGCACCTTGCCGTAGACGTGCTCGAGGTTCGTCGTCTTCCCACCGAGACCGGGACCGTAGTACACGATCTTGCAGTTGATCTCGCGCGAGGCGTAGTTGATCATCGACATGGCTGTCTCGATCTCCCTTACTGGAACAGCTTGTCGATTTCGTCGTCGGCGCCGGCGAGGATGTTCGGCTGGCCGCCATCCTGGCCCGCGGCGCCGCGGGCGAACACCTGCTCGAAGAGCTTCGCGAGCTCCTCGACCGTCTGCTTCATCTTCAGGCGCACCAGGCCCAGCGTCGTGCGATTGTCGAACAGCACGACGAGGATGACGCGGCGCGCGACGTCGGCGAGGTACATGGACTCCTTCTCGCCCTGATGGAAGAGCGAGTTGAAGTCGGTCTCGCCGATCAGCTTCGCGAGCTGGTCGTTCGCCGAGAAGTCGGCGGCGGTGAGCGTCGCGAACGCGGTCGGGTCGAAGTTGGGCTGTTCACCGACCGTCGCCACCAGCTGCCCCGTGCGGTCCACGAGCAGCGCGCAGCGCGCATTGCTGTCGTACAGGAAGCGCTGGAGCGACTGCGTGATCGCGCCGAAGTCGTCCTCGGTGAACGACCAACTGGCTGAGCCTACGGGCATGAACCGTCCTTGGACTATTCGTCGAGGTAGTCCTCCACCTGCCGCAGCACCTGCTCGGCGCGGCGGCGGAGGATGGGGCGCTTCTCCCAGCGCATGTAGTCGCGCAGGAGCCGCGCATTGTCGATGCTGGGCCGTCCGCTGATGTAGCCGAGCGCCGCGAGCCGGCGCAGCGGCCGGCTGCTGAACAGGTCCTCCCGCGACCGGTGCAGCTGCCGACTCCAGAGCACCACGCCGAGCGTGACGCCGCCCAGAAAGCCGAGCGCGGCGAGCGCGCCAGGCCCCAGGTCGCCGGCCCCGTCGTGCGCGTAGTCGCTGGCGCGGCGTCCCCTGCCCCGCCGGTCCCACACCGGACGTCCCAACGTCTTCATCTGTGTTCCTCGCTGCGCGTGACCGGGGCCGCGGGCGAACCGCCCCGCCGTCCCGTCGTTCGAGCCGACGTCACCGCATCTCCCGCCGCGCCGCGAGGGCCTGCGCTATGGTGACGCCGTCCGCATACTCCAGGTCACCACCGACCGGCAATCCGCGGGCGATCCGGGTGACCGTCACCCCTGCCGTTCCGGCGCGGTCGCGCAGTGTGGCGGCGAGCTGGCGCTGGACGTAGAGCGCCGTGGCCTCTCCCTCGAGGCTCGGATTCGTGGCGAGGATCACCTCGCGCACGTCACCCGCCGCCACCCGCTCGACCAGCCGGTCGATCGTCAGATCCTCGGGACCGACGCCGTCGAGCGGGGAGAGCCGGCCGCCCAGGACATGGTAGAAGCCGCGGAACTCCCCGGCCCGCTCGATCGCCCCGATGTCGGAGGCCTCCTCGACCGCGCAGAGCAGCGACGGATCGCGCCGGGCGTCGCGGCAGATCGAGCAGAGCGTGTCCTCGGTCAGGTTGAAGCAGCGCTCGCAGGGGCGGACGCGCTCGGCCAGCGTCGTCAGCGCGTCGGCCAGGCGGCGGCTCTGCTCCGGCGACTGCTTGAGCAGGTGATAGGTGAGCCGAAGCGCGGTCTTGCGCCCGATGCCGGGCAGCTTCGCCAGCTCACCGGCGAGGTCGTCGATCGCCGACACGGCGGGTGGTCGCGGCCAGCGCGGCTAGAAGGGGAGCTGGAACGGGAGACCCATGCCCCCGGTGAGCTTGCCCATCTCCTGCCGCGCGAGCTCGGCGGCCTTCTTCTGCGCCTCGGTGACGGCGACGAGCACGAGGTCCTCGAGCATCTCGACGTCGGCCGGGTTGACGACGCTGGCGTCGATCTTCACCCGCTTCACCTGCCCCTTGCCGTCCGCGTCGACCGTCACCATCCCGCCGCCGGCGGTGGCGCTCACGGTCTTGCCCTGGAGCTCCTGCTCCATCTCAGCCAAGCGCCCCTGCATCTGCTGCGCCTGCTGCAGGATCTTCATGAAGTCGGCCATGCGTCGGTCGGGCTGGAGGGAGAGAAACGGAAAGCTAGCCGGCTCGTCGCGAGACGGGCAAGGCAAGGAGCGGCTCCCAGCTCTCGGCTCTTGTTCGACAGGATGAACAGGATGAACGGGATGTGGGTGTGCTTTTCATCCCGTTCATCCCGTTCATCCTGTCCGACCGCCGAGAGCTGACGGCCGAGAGCCGAGAGCCGCCCTTCAGTCTAACAGCTCGAGATCCAGCGCCTCGATGGCGGCGTCGAGCACCGGGTCACGGCGGCGCAGGAGCGCGAGGCGCTCCGCCTTCACCGACTCGGACGTCAGGCGCTCCTTGGGCGCGCTCGCCGCCTGCGCGCGATCGCTCTTTCGCAGCGCGACGCGGGTGACGCCGCCGCCGAAGAGTCGCCGCAGGATGGCGAGCAGCGTGTCGCGCGCGGTCTCGAAGGCGCGCTCGTAGATGTCGTTCGGCTCGTCGAACTCGATCAACACCGCACCCTGCCCGCTCACCGCCACCGGCGACGCGGCCTCGAGCGCGGTGCCGAGCACGCCCTTCCCCGCCTCGCGCAGCGCGGCGACGACGTCGTCCCATCCCTCGAGCAGCCGGTGCACGTCCGGCGGTGGCGCCGACGGGTCCGGGGGCGGCAGCGGCGCCGGCATCGCCGCCGAGACCGGCACGGCCGAAGTGCTCGAGGCCGGACGCGCGACCGCGGGAGCGGCCGCGCTGGCCGTAGCTCCGTGCACGCTCGACGTCACGCGCGACGGGCTCGTGGCCGACGCGGGATGCGCCGCGCTCGCGACCGGGGCACTCGTCGGCGCCTGCGCCATCGCCGCGGGGCCGCGCGACTCGACCGCCGCCGAGCGTCCGCGCGCGCCGCCGCCCGCCGGCGACGCACCGCCCCCTCCCCCGCCACCGCTGCCGCCGTCGAGGGAGCGGATCAGCTCCTCGAGCTGCACCGCGCGATCGCTCAGCGCGAAGCGGACGAGCAGCGTCTCGATCAGGATCTGCTGCTGTCCGCTCTTGCGGAAGCGGATCTCGAGGTCGGCGAGCGCGTGCAGCATGCGCAGCAGATCGCCCGACGCGAGCGCGTCGCGCCGGCGCTGGAGCTCGGCCGCCATGCGCTCCGAGACATCGGGCGCGTGTCCGCCGAGCGTGACGGCGAGCTGCGCCCGCACGGCGTCGGCGAGGCCGGTGAGGAAGATCGCGAAGTCGGTGCCGGAGTCGGCGAGGCGCGCGACGAACGGGAAGACGTCCGCGGCGCGGCGGCCGGCGATGATGTCGAGCGCGGTGAGGTACTCGTCCTCGGGCACGACGCCGAGCGCCTCGCGCACGCGGTCCACGGTCACGCGGCTGTCGCTGCCCGACGAGAGGACCTGGTCGGTGAGCGAGAGCGCGTCCCGCAGCCCGCCGTCGGCGGCGCGGGCGATCATCGCCAGCCCCTCGGGCTCGTACGCGACGCCCTCGGCGTCGAGCACGGCGGCGAGCCGCTCGCGGATCTCGCCCGGTCCGATGCGCTTGAGATCGAAGCGCTGCACCCGGCTCAGCACCGGCGCGGCGCTCTGCGCGATCTTCTGCGGCTCGGTGGTCGCGAAGACGAAGACGACGCGCGGCGGCGGCTCCTCGAGCACCTTGAGCAGCGCGTTCCACGCCTCGCGCGTGAGCATGTGCGCCTCGTCGACGATGTAGACCTTGTAGCGGTCGTCGCCGGAGGGGGCGTACATGGCGCGCTCGCGCAGCTCGCGGGCATCGTCGACGCCGCGGTTGGAGGCGGCGTCGATCTCGACCACGTCGAGGGAGGCGGAGCCCCCCCAGATGCGGGTGCAGCTCGGGCACTCGCCACAGGGCTCGCCCCCGGGCGCCCCCTTCTCGCAGTTGAGCGCCATCGCCAGCACGCGGGCGAGGGTGGTCTTTCCCACTCCACGGGGGCCGCAGAGGAGGTAGCCGTGGGCGACGCGGCCGCGGGCGATCGCCCCCTGGAGGGTGGCGGCGACGTGGCCCTGGACGGCGACGTCGGCGAAGGTGCGGGGGCGGTACTTCCGGGCGAGGGCGAGGGACATGGTCCCGAAAGCTAGCGCGGCGGGCCGGGGGTGTGGAACGGCAACGACCGGCTGCCGGCTCTCGGCTTCCGGCTCTCGGCTCTCG
>DATMHT010000408.1:0-2830 GCA_035554795.1 Gemmatimonadaceae bacterium
CTACGCTGTCCCCGTCATCCCGAGGAGCGAAGCGACGAGGGATCTGGCGTACCGGTCGCGGAGCATGCTCCACGCATCGCACGCAAGATCCCTCGCTGCGCTCGGGATGACTGAGAAAGGGGATCCGCGACGATCCGCGGAAATCCGCGGCGGCTCTTCCGCCGAGCGCCGAAGAGGCTAGACGCCGAGCTCCATCTGCCCGCCCGGCGGCACGACCTCCTCCACCGTCTCGTCCGCGCACGCCTCACCGGCGTCGTTCGGATGCTCGGCCAGGTGCTCGGCGTCGATGCCTAACGAGCGGAGGTGCGCGGCGAAGCTCGGCGGGCCGTGGGTCGTGTAGACCTTCTTCGCGCCGCTCTCGCGTGCCGTGCGCACCAGCTCGGTGAAGTCGGCGTGGTCGGAGAGCGGGAGGACGAGGTCGCATCCCTTGTAGATGTTGAACGCGCCCGGGTGCAGCGCCCACCCCGTGAGGTGGACGATCCGCTTCTTCTCGAGCTTCTGCACCATCGCCGTCTTCCGCGTGCCGGGCGTCGTCAGCAGCACGCGCGTGCCGACCTTGCCGCGCTCGTAGCGCGTCCACGTGCCCGGGCCCGGGAACGCGTAGCCGAGCCGCTCGTGCAGCGCACACATGTTGGCGATCGCGCCGTGGAGCGCGACGTCGAAGCCGTGGCGCGTGAGGTGGTACAGCGCCTCCTGCCCCTTGCCTAACGCGTAGGCGAGCACCACCGGCGTCGCGCCGGCGGCGAGCGACTCCTCGCAGAAGCGCACGAGCTCGGCGACGAGCACGTCGTCGGGCGGGAAGACGTAGCGCGGCTCGCCGAAGGTGCACTCCATGACGAGCGCGTCGCACTTCGGGATCCGGGCCGGCGGCGTGAACGGGTTCGGGCGGAGCTTGTAGTCGCCGGTGTAGGCGGCGACGCCCTCGCGCCCCGCGGCGACGATCATCGCCGAGCCGAGCGCGTGGCCGGCGGGGAGCAGCGTCACCTCGGCGTCGCCGACGCGGACGGGCGCGTCGAACGTCAGCAGCTCCGCCTCGCGCCGCCCGCGTCGCGCGTCGTGCAGCGCCGCCGTCTCCGGCGTGCAGAGGATGCGCGACGCGTACGAGCAGTGGTCCGAGTGCGCGTGCGACACGAACACCGTCCCCGGCGCCGACCGCGCATCGAGGTGCAGCGCGGGAGCGGGGAAGTAGAGGCCGTGGCGGGTGACGGTGACGAGAGACAAGAGCGGGTGGCGGGTGGCGGGTGGCGGCATCGCACCGGTGCTGCGTCTCGGTGCGTCCTGTCGTTATGGTACACCACGCGGACCAAGGCGCTCCCGCCACCCGCCACCCGCCACCCGGTTCTCATGTGGTCCGACTCTCTCCTCCTCGCCGAGCGCTCGCACCTGCTTCGCCTCCTCGCCTGGGGCGTGGGGAGCGTCGTCGCGGGGAGCCTCATTCTCGTCGTCCTGATCGTCGCCGCGCGGCGTGCGGCACGTGGCGGCGACGGCGGTGACGCGGCGGGAGCCAGCCCGCTGTTGACGCACTTCGCGATCCAGACGGCGTCGTGGGGCGCGGTGGATCTCGCGCTCGCCGCGGCCGCCTGGCGCGGGCTGGCGATGCGCGACGCGTATGGCGCGGCGCGGCTCGACCACATGCTCTGGCTCAACGCCGGCCTCGACGTCGGCTACGTCGCCGTCGGCGTGACCCTCGCCGTCGCCGGCTGGCTCCTCGGCCGCCGGCTCGGCGCCGTCGGCGCCGGCATCGGCGTCGTCGTCCAGGGCGTGGCCCTGCTCGCCCTCGACGCGAAGTTCATCGCGGTGATCGCGGCGATGACGGTCGCGTAAGAGATGAATCAAGAACCACCAAGGGCAGTTATCAGTGCAACTGAGAGTTGTTGGCTATTGGTGGTTAGTGTTCGGTTGCCAAGGACGGCGCACGTAGGCGTGCATCGCTGCGACGAATTTGGCGACTAATTACTACGCACCAATCACCAATAGCTCTCAGTTGAACTGACGACTGTCGTTGGCAGTTCTCGAAGACTGCCGTTGGCAGTTCTCACCCGACACTTTCAGCATCAACGATGGCAGAGATCACCCTCGACCTCCGCGGCGTCCCGAAGCCCGAAGCCTACGCCGAGCTCGCGAGCCAGGTGGAGAGCGTGCTCGCCGGCGTGGACGACGACGTCGCCGCGATGGCGACGATGAGCGCCCTGCTCCACCACGGCTTCGGCCACCTGTGGACCGGCTTCTACCGCGTCGTCCAGCCCGGGCTCCTGCGCGTGGGGCCGTACCAGGGCACGCTCGGCTGCCTCGAGATCGCTTTCGGCCGCGGCGTCTGCGGCACCGCGGCCGCCGAGCGGCGGACGGTCGTCGTCGCGGACGTCAACGCCTTCCCCGGCCACATCACCTGCGACGCGCGCTCGGCGTCGGAGATCGTCGTCCCCGTCTTCGGCCGCGACGGCGCGCTGATCGCGGTGCTGGACATCGACTCGAGCGTTCCGGCCGCCTTCGACGATGAGGATCGGGAGGGGTTGGAGCGGCTGATGGGGTGGTTCGCGAACCAGGGGCTCGGAACTCGGGGCTCGGGGCTGGGAACAGCCCATCAGTCCGGCCAGTAGAAGCATCCTCGAGGCCGCGCGAGCCCCGAGCCCCGAGTCCCGAGTCCCCACTCCGGCCGATGTACGCTAGCTTTCGGTCGACCCGCTTCCCGGCCCCCATGCCCATCACCGGCTACTCCGACCGCATCAACCACGCATTCGCCTTCGCGGCGAAGCACCACGACCGCCAGGTGCGGAAGGGGACGCGGATGCCGTATCTCACGCATCCGGCCAACGTCGCCGTCATCCTGACG
>DATMHT010000409.1:0-6198 GCA_035554795.1 Gemmatimonadaceae bacterium
GGTCGGTGTCTACCTGCCGATCTCGACCTCGGCGACGATGTTCATGGGCGGTGTCGTCCGCTGGCTCGCCGAGCGCGCGATGACGCCCGAGCAGCGCAGCGGGCCGGCGGCCGACTCGGGACCGGGGGTGCTGCTGTCGTCCGGCCTCATCGCCGGCGGCGCGATCACCGGCATCGCGCTGGCGGCGCTCGCGGCGCGCGACCTCACCGGCGGCATCGACTTCGAGAAGCAGCTCGGCGCCTTCGCGGCGAGCCCGCTGGTGGCGATCCTCGCCTTCCTCCTGCTCGTGGCGACGCCGCTGTATCTGGTGGCGCGGAAGGGGAGCGAGGCGCAGTAGCCGGACGAGACTGACAACCGTGGTTGTCGGCTCGACTGACAGCTGTTGGTTGTCAGTAGGTAGTCGTCAGTGAACGAGGACGGCGCGCGAGGCACTTCTGCTTGCGCGCCGTCGCTGCTTTGAGGCGTCGACGAATTCTTGCGGAGAGCTGACGGCCGAGCGCCGAGCGCCGCTCTTGCGCTGGTCCCGGACTTGATGAATTCTCGTGTGGGGAGCGCGCGCGGCGGGATCTCCTCGTCGTGAGCGGCGAGCCCCAGGGGGGAGTCATGCCGCATCTCGCACTCGCCCGCCGCTGCCGACGCGCGACGGACGTCGCCAATCGTCGCGCCCACCATCGCCGCCGGTCACCGCGTTCCGTCGCGCTCGCCACGCTCGCCGCCGCCGTCGTCTGCGCCACGCCGCTGCTCGCACCGCGTCCGGCGGCGGCGATGCAGCAGCGACAGCCGTCGCCGAAGCAGGCGCAACCCAGGCGGCAGGTGGAGACTCCGGCACGGCGGCAGCCGCCGAAGCAGCGGCCAGCGCCGGAGCGGCGCGAGGCCGCCGCGTACGCGGCGCCGATCGTCGCGATCGCGGCACTGCCGGCGCTCCCTCCCGTGCCGGCGCGCTCCGGCGACCTCACCGGCATCGTGACCGACTCCGACGGCGTCGCGATCCCGTCGGCCGAGGTGTTCGTCGTCGCGTTCGGCGTCGTCGTGTACACCGACGAGAAGGGCGCCTTCCGGCTGCCGGCGCTCCCGCCGGGCGACCACGAGCTGCGCGTCCGCCGCATCGGCTTCCATCCGCGGACGCGGACTCTGAGCGTCCAGCAGGGCGAGAGCTGGCAGCTGCTCGTCTCCCTCGATCCGGCGCCCGTGACGCTCACGCCCGTCGGCGTCACGGCGCCCGCCCCGACAGGCAAGATGGCCGCGTTCGAGCGCCGCCGGCGCGGCAACGTCGGCGTCTTCATCACGCGCGATCAGATCTCCGCCCGCCGGGCGATGCACCTGAGCGACATCATGCGCACGATGCCGGGGGTCACCATGGCGCACGGCCGCACCGAGGACAAGCTGCAGATGCGCCCGGCACCGCTCGGCGGCCGCTTCGACTGCTCGCCCGACTTCTACGTGGACGGCCTCTACGTCCCCGGCCTCAACATCGACGCGATCCCGCCCGCCGACGTGCAGGGCATCGAGCTCTATCGCGGCCCGTCGGACACCCCGGTGGACTTCCGCTCGATGAACGCCCCCTGCGGCGTCGTCGCCATCTGGACGCGGGACCCGCAGGACAAGAGGCAGCTGCCGTAAGAGCCGGGTGGCGGGTAGCGGGTGACGGGAGGACGGCGAGGGTGGCGCGATCGCGGCGGTCGCTTAGCGTTACGCCAGCCCCCGAGAGTCGCTACCCGCTACCCGCCACCCGCCACCCGATGCATCGGCTCCTCGCCGCCGCGCTGCTGCTCCTCGCCCCCGCCGCGCTCGACGCCCAGCGCCCGGCGGCGCCTCCTCCGCCCGCCGACCTCGTCGTCACCAACGCGCGCATCTACACCGTGGACGACACGCGGCCCGTCGTCGAGGCGATCGCGGTGCGGGAGGGCCGCGTCGTCTTCGCCGGTGCGGCGCGCGGCGCGCTGACGCTGAAGGGGCCGCGCACGCGCGTCCTCGACCTCGGCGGACGGACGGTGATCCCGGGGATGACCGACGCCCACGCACACCTCCTCGGGCTCGGCACCGCGCTCCGGAACGTGGACCTCACCGGCGCGCAGTCGTACGAGGAGGTCGTCGCCCGCGTCGCCGCGCGCGCGAAGACGGCGCCGGCGGGCGCGTGGATCCTCGGCCGCGGCTGGGACCAGAACCGCTGGCCCGGTGCTCGCTTCCCCACCCACGAGCCGCTCGACGCCGCCGTCCCCGGCCATCCGGTCTACCTCGAGCGCGTGGACGGCCACGCCGGTCTCGCCAATGCCGCCGCGATGCGCGCCGCCGGCGTCACCGCGGCGACGAAGGATCCCGCGGGCGGCCGCATCGAGCGCGACTCGACCGGCGCGCCGAGCGGCACCTTCGTGGACAACGCGCAGGGGCTGATCGAGCGCGCGATCCCGGCGCCGACGCGCGCCGACGTGCGCGACATGACGCTCGCCGCGATCGCCGAGTGCAACCGCTGGGGGCTCGTCGGCATCCACGACGCCGGCGAGTCGCGGCAGACGATCGACGTCTTCGAGGAGCTGGCGAAGGCCGGCCGCTACAACCTCCGCACCTACGTGATGGTGAGCGACGACAGCGCCGCGCTCGCCCACTACTTCACCATGGGGCCGCGCAGCGCGCTCTACGACGGCCACCTCTGGGTGCGCGCGGTCAAGCTCTACGCCGACGGCGCGCTCGGCTCGCGCGGCGCCGCGCTGCTCGCGCCCTACGCCGACGACCCGAAGAACAGCGGGCTCCTCGTCTCCGCGCCGGCGCACATCGAGGCCGTGTCGGAGCGCGCGCTCCGCGCCGGCTTCCAGGTCGCGACCCACGCCATCGGCGACCGCGGCAACCGCCTCGTGCTCGACGCCTACGAGCGCGCCCTCGCCGCCGTCCCGACCGCCGACCCGCGGCTCCGCATCGAGCACGCGCAGGTGCTGAGCCCCGAGGACATCCCGCGCTTCGCGGCGCTCGGCGTGATCCCGTCCATGCAGGCGAGCCACCAGACGAGCGACATGGGGTGGGCGGCGACGCGGCTCGGCCCCGAGCGCGTGAAGGGTGCCTACGCCTGGCGGTCGCTGCTGAACACCGGCGTCGTCATCCCCAACGGCAGCGACTTCCCGGTGGAGTACGTCAACCCGCTCATCTCCTTCCACTCCGCCGTGACCCGGCAGAGCGCGGCCAACGAGCCGCCCGGCGGCTGGTACCCCGAGCAGCGGATGACGCGCGAGGAGGCACTGCGCTCGATGACGCTCTGGCCGGCGTACGCGTCCTTCGAGGAGAGCGTCGCCGGCTCGCTCACGCCCGGCAAGTACGCCGACTTCGTCGTCCTCGACCAGGACATCATGCGCGTCGCCGCCGAGGACATCCTCAAGACGCAGGTGCTCGCGACGTACATCGGCGGCAAGGCCGTGTACGAGCGGCCGGCGGCGGCGGCAAACGGGAAGTGATGGTCGCGCGTCGCGCGTACCGCGTAGCGCGTAGCGCGTAGCGACCGCCACTCGGGACGTCCCGAGGCAGCAGCAGCAGCACCGCTACGCGCTACGCGCTACCCGCTACGCGCGACGCGCCCACATCCCCCACCCATGACATCCTCGACTCCCATCCGCACCCCCCTCGCTCTCATCCGCGCCGCGATGCTCGGCGGTGTCCTGCTCTTCGGCGCCGTCTGCTGGTACACGCTGCGCCAGCGTGGCGGTGGCGCGCTGCCGGGCGTGGACCCGGCCGCCCTCTCCGTGCTGCGCATCGTCGTCCCGATACTCGGCTTCGCGGCGCTCGCCGTCGCGATCGCGCTGCGCGTCGTCATCGCGCGCACCCCGGACGAGGCGAGGCGCAACTCGCTGCGCATCATCGCCTGGGCCTCGGGCGAAGCCGCCGCGCTCGCCGGCGGCGTCTACTTCTTCGAGCTCGGCGACCCGAAGCTCTACCTGATCGGCACGACGGCGATGCTGGCGACGTTCATCGTCGTTCCGATACGGGAAGTGTGAAGGAAGGGTGCAGGGTGTAGCGTGTAGGGTGTAGCTCGGCCGCTCGGGACGTCCCGAGGCAGCGCTACACCCTATACCCAATACCCTATCCCTCGCCGCCATGCGCATCGTCTCCTTGCTCCCCGCTGCGACCGAGATCGTCGCCGCGCTCGGCGCCCTCGAGCACCTCGTCGGCGTCACGCACGCGTGCGACTATCCAGCGGTCGTCGGGTCGCGGGCGCGGGTGACGTCGAGCGCGGTGGACGGGAGCGCGGCAGCGGCGGCGGTGGATGCGCGGGTGCGCGAGCTGACGACGCGCGGGCAGAGTCTCTACACGTTGCACGAACGCACGATCGCGGCGCTGCGTCCGGATCTCATCCTCACGCAGACGCTGTGCGACGTCTGCGCGGTGAGCGAGGGCGACGTGCGCGCCCTCGTCGCGCGGCTGTCGCCGCCGCCGGCCGTGCTCACCCTCGGCGCGACGACGCTCGACGGCGTCCTCGCCGACGTCGCCCGCGTCGCCGACGCGCTCGACCTGCGCGACGAAGGCGAGGAGCTGCTCGACGGGCTGCGGGCGCGGATGCGCCACGTCCACGACATCCTCAAGGCAGTGCGGGCGCCGCGCCCGCGCGTCGCCGTGATCGAGTGGACCGGGCCGGTGTTCGCCGCCGGCCACTGGGTGCCGGAGATGGTCCGCCGCGCCGGCGGCGTGGACGTGCTCGCGCGCGCCGGCGAGCACTCGACCGTGCGCACCCTCGAAGACGTCGTGGCCGCCGACCCCGAGCTGCTGATCTTCGCCCCCTGCGGCTACGACGCCGCGCCCGCCGCCGCCGAGGCCCGCCGCGTTCTCGAGCGCCCGGAGTGGGCCGCGCTCGCCGCCGGCCGCCGCGTCTGGGCGGTGGACGCGAACGGCCTCGTCAGCCGCCCCGGCCCGCGCCTGGTGGACGGGATCGAGCTGTTCGCGGAGATCATGCATCCCGGGCTGTTCGAGCGGCCCAGTGAGGCGAGGGCGATCGAGGTCAGGGCCTAGGCCCTCCCCGAAACGCCACCCCGCCCTGCGCGTCTAGCAGTTACACTTCCGCAACTCCTGTTTGCGGCCGCGCTCCACCCTGCTCTTTTCGCCCCGCATGATCCCGGACTCCTCCCTGTCGTTCCTCAAGCGGCTCCTCGACACCCCGGGGCCCTCGGGCTTCGAATCGGCACCGGCGCGCGTCTGGCGAGAGGAGGCGCGCGGCTTCGCCCAGCACGTGCGCGGCGACGTCGCCGGCAACAGCATCGCCACCGTCGGCCCGGCGTCGGGCGGCGGCGGCGCAGGCGATGGGACGAGCCCGGTCATCATGCTCGCCGGCCACGTGGACGAGATCGGCGTCATCGTCAACTACGTGGACGACGACGGCTACGTCTACATCGGCGGCATCGGCGGGTGGGACCCGCAGGTGCTCGTCGCGCAGCGCATCCGCTTCATCGGCCGCAATGGCGACGTCTTCGGCGTCGTCGGCAAGAAGCCGATCCACCTGATGAAGGCGGCCGACCGCGACAAGGCGTCGCAGATCACCGACCTCTGGGTGGACGTCGGCGCCACGTCGAAGGCGGAGGTGCTCGAGCGGCTCGCCATCGGCGACCCGGGCGTGATCGACTCGCGGACGATGGAGTTCCCGAACGGGCGCATCGTGTCGCGCTCGATCGACGACCGCATCGGCGCCTTCATCGTCCTCGAGGCGCTGCGCCGCTACGCCGAGCGGCCGGGCGCGGCAACGGTCGCCGCGGTCGCGACGACGCAGGAGGAGATCGCGTGGCGCGGCGGCGGCGCGCTCGTCGGCGCGAGCGGCGTCAACCCGCGGATGGCGATCGTCGTGGACGTCACCTTCGCCACCGACCACCCGGGCGTCGAGAAGAAGGAGCTCGGCGAGCACAAGCTCGGCGGCGGTCCGGTGCTGGCGCGCGGCTCGATCATCTCGCCGATCGTCTTCGACCTGCTGCGCACGACGTGCGAGTCGAGCGACATCCCCTACTCGGTGCACGCGGTCGGCCGCGACACGAGCACCGACGCCGACGCGATCCACATCGCCCGCGAGGGCGTCGCGACGGGGCTGGTGTCGATCCCGAACCGCTACATGCACTCGCCCAACGAGATGGTCGCCCTCGCCGACCTCGATCGCGCCGCGACGCTGATCGCCGAAGCCTGCCGCCGCGTCACGGCGAAGACCGACTTCACGGCGCGGTAAAGCGGCGCAAAGCGGCG
>DATMHT010000410.1:0-8771 GCA_035554795.1 Gemmatimonadaceae bacterium
CGCACCCGTCCGATGGCCGCACCCGTCCGTCCCCCCGCCCGCCCCTACACGGTCCGCCCCGCGTCGCCCGCCGACGCCGACGCGATCGTCGCGCTGATCGACCTCAACGTGCCGAGCGGCGAGCTCCTGCCGCGCACCCGCGAGTTCGTGCAGATGCACGCCGACCACTTCCTGGTCGCCGAGGCGGACGGGCGCATCATCGGCTGCGTGCACCTGGACGAGTACGCGCCGAGCCTCGCCGAGGTCCGATCGCTCGCCGTCTCGCCCGATGCGCAGGGGATGGGCGTCGGCGTCGCCCTCGTCGAGGGGCTCGAGCGCCTCGCGCGCACGCGCGGCTACACGACGGTGTTCGCGGTGAGCAACAGCGGCGAGTTCTTCCGCAAGCGCGGCTACGACGAGCGCCACATCCCCGAGCTCGACCGCGAGCGCTCCGCCGTCAGCAAGTACAAGGGCGTCCACGCGAAGGATCTCGCGCCGGAGCGCCGGTAGAAGAGCAGCGCTCGACGCTCGGCGTTTCCGCCGCGGATTTCCGCGGATGAACGCGGATACGGCCTTGGCGCTCGGCAACGGCGGTGTTCGCCGCAGATCAACGCAGATGAACGCAGATACTGTGGGTGGCTTCACCAATCAAAGCTCCTCTCGCCGGTCCGGCTGAGAGGAGCTTTGGTGGTTTCGGCAACTGGACCGATCTGCGTTGATCTGCGTTGATCTGCGGCGAAAACGCTCTTGCCAAGCGGCCGTAGTATCCGCGTTCATCCGCGCAAATCCGCGGCGCCGCTTCTCGCCGAGAGCCGAGAGCCGCGAGCCGCGAGCCGCCCCCTCACCGCCGCCCGACGTTGTACTTGTCGAGCACGGCGCGCACGCGGTCGAGCGGGATCGCGTCCACCGTGCGGCCGCGGCTCGTCACCGACGTCGCCATGAACAGCGAGTCGTAGATCGCCTCCTCGGTCGCCTCGACGACCGCCTCGAACAGCGCCGAGGTCTCGTCGTTGGGCAGCTCGGCGGTCGTCCGCAGCGGCGGCGGCGCGGCGGCGGGCGTGGTGGCCGGGGGGCCGAGCCGGCGGCGCACCTGCTCGGCCGTCGAGAACGCGATCACGTAGTCGCCGGAGCCGTTCGACGCGCTCGAGCCGGTGCGCGCGAGCCCCATGATCGCGCGCGCGGCGAGCCGCTCGAGGTTGCGGTCGGAGAGCGGCGCGTCGGTCGCGACGACGATCATCACCGACCCGTCGCCGCGCTCGCGCTCGACGTCGTCCTTGAACGCCCAGCGTCCGAGCTCGCGCCCGACCGGCGCGCCGAGCACCTGCAGCACCCCGCCGAAGTTCGTCTGCACGAGCACGCCCACCGTCCAGCCGCCGAGCGACTTCGGCACGACGCGCGACGACGTGCCGATGCCTCCCTTCCACTCGAAGGCGATAGTGCCCGCCCCCGCGCCGACGCTCCCCTCCGCCACCGGCCCGCCCCGCGCCGACGCGAGCGCCTCGTGCACGGTGGTCGGCGTGATCGGGCGCGAGCGGATCGCGTTCAGCGCGCCGTCGTTCGTCTCCCCGACCACCGGGTTGATCGAGCCGACCCGCTCCATCCCCGGCGCCGCGAGCAGCTCGGCGACGAGCGCGTCGGCCGCGCGCCAGACGCAGAGCGTGCAGGTGAGCAGGATCGGCGTCTCGAGCTCGCCGAGCTCCCGCACCTGCGTCGCGCCGACCAGCTTGCCGAACGCGTTGCCCACGTGGATGGCGGCCGGCACCCGGTCGTGGAACAGGTCCCCGCCGTGCGGCAGGATGGCGGTGACGCCGGTGTGCACCGAGTCGCCGGCGATCACCGTCGCGTGCCCGACGCGCACGCCGGCGACATCGGTGATCGCGTTCAGCGCGCCGGGCCGGAAGATCCCCGGCGCGACGCCGAGCGCGCGGGCGCGCACGCGGCCCTGCGGCGGCTGCGGTTGCTGCGACGATTGCTGCTGCGCCGACACCGCGCGTGGAAGCGCCGGCAGCACCAGCAGCACGCCGGCGATCGCGAGGGCACGCGACGCGCGGTGGAGCGCTCGGCGTGATCGCACGTGACGCGCGTCCCCGGCGCTCAGGCGCTCGCGCGCGACGGCGGCGAGCCCTCGTCGCCGTCGAGGTACGGCTGCAACGCGTCGCGCTGCGCCGTCGTCCAGGGGCGCGGCCGCTGCGCGTCGTAGTCGAAGTGCACGACCACCGCGCGCACGTCGGCGGCGGGCGCGCCCGCGGCCCAGATCACGTGCCGCATCGTGACGCTCGTCGTCCCGACCCGTTCGATCCACGTCTCGACCTCGACCGCCTCGCCGTAGTGCACCTGGCGACGGAAGTCCACCTCGAGCCGCGCGAGGATCATCGCGCGCCGCGTGTCACCGAGCAGGCCGAGAAACTCGATGCGCGCGATCTCGGCGTACACGGCGAAGCTGCCGTTGTTGAGATGGCCGAGCGCGTCGGTATCGGAGAACCGCATCTGGATCGCGGTCCGGTGGCTGTGCCTCGGCGGCGTCACGGCTTCTTCGGCGACTGCGCGGCGGGGGCCTGCGACGGCGGCACCGGAAACGCGCCCTCCTGCTGCAGCTCCGCGGCGCGCGCCTTGATCATCTCCTCCAGCTCGGGCAGGTGCGCCTCGGCCACCTCGGCGCCCACCTGCGCCCCGCGCTTCGTGAGCAGCGGCGTGCGCGACGCGAGCTTCTGGCCGATCGGCGTCTGGTAGAACGCGATCAGCTGGCGCAGCTCCGGCTCGGTGAACTCCTCGGCGTATACCTGCGTCAGCCTCGGGCCGAACTCCGCCCACGTGAGGATCTTGTCTGCCCACTTCTGCATCGTCGGCCGGAACGGCGCCATGAGCGGCTGCGCCTGGACCTGCGCGTCGAACGCCGACTCGGTGCTGGAGCGCAGCACCTGCTCGACGTTCATGAGACGGAGCAGCTCCTCGGCGGCGGCCCGCGCGCCCGGCGTGACCGCTCGCGCCGCCGGCGCGGGTGCGGCGGCGGCGGCAGCGGGCGACGCCGACGACGGCGGCGTGCCCTGCGCGAGCAGGAGTGGCGGACACGCGACGAGCAGCGCGGCGGCGGACAGGGTGAAGTGCATGCGGGCCATTCGGACTCCGGCGGTGGTGGACGGTCGTGCGGCTACGCGGCCGCGATGCACTCGATCTCGACGCGGGCGCCGAGGGCGAGGCCGGTCGTGCCGAACGCGCTGCGCGCGGGCTTGTGCGTGACGAAGAACGTGGCGTACACGGCGTTCATGGCCGGCCACTCGCGCATGTCGGCCATCATCACCGTGCACTTGACGACGCGGTCGAGCGAGGAGCCGGAGCGCGACAGCACGTCGCGGATGTTCTCCAGCGCCCGCCGCGTCTCCGGCTCGACCCCGCCCGCCACGAGGTGGCCGGTACTGTCGGTGCCGATCTGGCCGGAGAGGTAGAGCAGCGGTCCGACGCGGACCGCCGGCGAGAAGGGATACGTCGGCGGCCCGTACGGGGTCAGGAACTCCGGGCCGGCCGTCGCCGCCGGGCGGGCGCTCGCGCACCCGCCGAGCGACGACGACAGCAGGGCGGCCGCGACGACGCCGCCAAGGATGGCGCGAAATCGAGTCATGGAGGTCGGTGGCGGACGTCGTTAGGCGGCGCGGGCGCGGCTCAGCGCTTCGCCGCCGCTTTCCGCGCGCCGACCTTGCGCGCGACCTTCTTCTTGGCCGCCTTGGCGCTGCGCTTCGCGCCACCGACCTTGCGGGCGACCTTCTTCTTCGCCGCCTTCGCGCTCCGCTTCGCCCCACCGACCTTGGCGCCGACGGCGCGCTTCGTCTTCTTCGCGCTCGCCTTCAGACTGCGCTTCGCCGCGCCGCGCTTCGCGGCGGACTTCCGGGTGCTCGTGGCCATGGAGATGTCTCCGAGTTGGTGAGGACGACGGCCGGCCGGCGGTGCGCGCGCGATCGCGCGTGCTGTCCGCCGCGGCGGGAAGATGCCGTGCGCCGCGGAGCGACGAAAGGGGCCGGTGCGCGATCAGCGCGTGCGCGCCGCCGGATCCGCGTCCACGAGCCGCACCCGGCAGACGGTCGCCGGAGCGAGCCGCCATCGCGCTTCCCACGCCGAAAGCGCGTGCGCGAGCAGCGAGTCCTCCGCTGGCGAACGGGCGATGACGTCGTAGAACGGCCACCCGCGCGGCACGTTCCCCGAGTAGCCGTTCACCGTCGGGACGCCGCGCTCGAGCGCCGCCCACATCGCATCGCCGTGATACCACCACGGATCGCCGTTCGGCGCGAGCGGCGTGTAGAGGAACGCCGCGCAGCCGGCCGGGATCGCGCGCGCCACCGCCGACGCACGCGCCCGCGCCGCCGCGCGGTCGTACCAGTCCATGTCCTGTCCCTGCTCGGCGACGATCGCGGCCGCGACCGGCAGCGCGAGCAGCGGCAGCGCGAGCGCCGGCCGCGCCGCCGACAGCTCGCGCAGGCGTTGCGCGGCGAGCGCGACGCCGAACGATGCCGGAACGAGCAGCATCATCCCGATCCGCGACACCGCCCGCAGCGCCGCGGCGCCGGGCACCACACCATACACCGCCGGCCACAGCGACAGTCCCGGCGCCCACAGCGTGGCGAGCACGATCAGCGTCGCCGCCGTCAGCAGCATCAGCCGCGCGCTCGCGCGCCGCCGCGCTCCCCAAAGCCCGCCGAGCGCGACGACGGAGGTGACGAAGCCGAGCCCGAGACGCTGCTCGTGCTCCGCCGGGATCGCGCGGAACGCGGCGAGCCCCGCGAGCCGGCGGTAGAGCCAGCTCCCCGGACCCATGTAGAGCCACGACGCGGGACGCGGCAGCATTGGCTCGACGGTGGAGAAGTCGCGCAGCCCGACGTCGTGCGCGGCACGCAGGTAGTGCGCGGCCATCGGCCACGCGAGCAGGGCGCTCGCGGCCGCGCAGCCGGCGATCGTCCACGCCCGCCGTCGCGCGACGCCGAGCATCGCCGCGCGCGACGCCGGCAGCACGAGCGCCCACAGCGCGGCGACGAGAAGGGAGAAGCCGAGGAACCAGGCGTGGTAGAACGCCGCGTAGAGCTGCGCCACCGCGCCCGCGAAGAACAGCGCGATCCACCGCCGCTCGTCGTGATGACCACCGCCGCGCGTCGTCGCGCGGTCGCCCGCGTCGTCGAACAGCCGCCAGAGCGCGTACAGCGCCACCACGGTGTAGAGCTGCGGCACGAGCTGCGCGTGGTAGACCTGCGCGCCGCGCGGCGCGCCGAACGCGAACACGAACGCCCCCAGGCTCGCCGCCGTCGCGCTCGCGCGCAGCGCACGCCGCAGCAGCACGTAGCACGCGCCGAAGTTCAGCGTCGCCATCGCCAGCAGCCAGAGCTCGAACGCCGTGTCCGGCGCCGCGCCCGCGGCGCGCAGCAGCCAGTACGGGGGCGCCACCGAGAGGAGCACGTCGGAGTACGCGGCGGCGTTCGGGACGGGGAAGAACGCCGGCACGTCCCAGAATCGCGTGTCCGGCGGCGCGCGCAGCAGCCAGCGGTAGCCGTGCTCGAGCACGAAGTTGTTGAACCGCGCGTCGTTCCACTCGCCCTGCACGAGCGCGAGCCCGCTCAGCAGCATCGTGTGGAACTGGACGAGCAGGCCGGCGAGCCACGCGGCCAGCGGCGGCAGCAGACGTCCGGCGGTGGCGACGCGAGCGGGCGGCGACGTACGAATGCGCCGCGTCCTCAGCCGCCGCGAGTGCTACGGCCGTCGCCGCGGGCGTCGTCGCCGACGACGTACGACGCCAGCCGCGCCAGCTCGTCGGTGTAGATCGGCCGGAGCGTGAGTGCCGCGAGCCAGCGCTCGACCGCGCCGGCGACGCCGCCGCGGGTGCGCAGCGCGGTCGTGATGGTCACCGTCGTCGCCGCGCCGTCCGGCTCCGGCGCGAGGTCGAACGTCGTCACCGCGCCGCTGTCCGGATCGGTCTCGACGAGCCGGCGGTTCGGCGTCGCCTCCGTCACGATCGCGCGCATCGCCCGCTCCCGCCCGAAGACGCGCACCGTGAACCGCACGACCGTGCCCACGCCGACGCCGCCGCGCTCGACCGTCAGCGGGCCGAAGTAGCGCGGCGGCAGGATCCGCGCGTGCCCGTCACGGTAGTCCGCGAGCACCTCGTAGATCGCGGACGCCGGCGCGGCGATGCGCGCACCGACGCTCACGTGGTGGAGTGGTCCGGGAGAGGTCACGCGTCACCGCCCGAAGCGCGTGTTGTGCCACCATACGGCGCGACTCAGCAAGCCGTCGGCCGCGAACTGCAGCGGCACGCTCGCCGCCATCGCCGCGACGCCGGCGCCGGCCGCGACGCGGTCGCCGCGCCGCAGGCCGCCACTGCCGATCTGCCACGCAACCGCGTAGCCGAGCAGCAGGATGCCCGCGTCCGTGAGCACCGCGCCGCCGCGCCGCACGCGCACGGCGCGCGTGGCGTACCGCGCCGCCGAGTCGCGTCCGGCGAACACCGGCGCCAGGTCGCGTGGCCAGAAGAAGCCGAGGCTCGCGACGCGGGTTCCGTCGGCGCCGCGGACGACGTTCAGTCCGCTCCACGTCGGCGCGATGCCGAGTGCGCATCGCTCGTACGAGCACGCGCTGTCGGCGAACGGCGGAGTCGCGGCCACGGCGGTCGTCTGCGCGCGGAGCGGCGACGCGCCGAGCGGTGCCGCGCAGAGCGCCATCGCCGCGAGCAGCACGCGGTGGCGCGCCGCCATCATACCGCGGCCGGCCGCAGGCTGGACTGCAGCACGCCGACGTTCTCGCCCGACTCGAGCTCGACGCCGTAGAGCGGCTCCGGGGCGAGCGCCTGCAGCGAGACGACGACGCCCGACTCGCCGGCCGCGTCCCCCTCGAGGACGACGACCTCGTCGTTCAGCGCGTAGGCGACACCGGCGAGCGCGCCGCCGTGCAGCCACCGTTCGATCGCCGAGTGATCCATCAGTCGCTCCGGGGTTCGCGGGCCGGCGCGTCGCCAGCGGTGGTGGTCGTGGCGGGGCGAGCGGCGTCGAGCGCGGCCATCAGCTCGGAGTCGGTCGGCATGGCGGGGGAGGGATGGTGCGACGCCGTACGCCGGCGCCGGCCACCAATCTTACGCGTCGCCGCAGCTGCTCACCAGCGCGTGTCGCCGGCGCCGATGCCCCGCCCCGCTCGTTAGGCGGTCCGGCGGCGCCGCCGCCGCCTACCCGCGCAGCCGGCCCGTGATCGTGCCGCGCTCTCCGCCGCGCTCCCACGTCCCGGTGATCACGTCGCCGTGGCGCTGGAGCACGAGCGTCATCACGCCGACCCGCGTCGGCGCCTGGAGCACGAGGTCGGTCGCCTTGACGGCCACGGTCATCGGATGCGCTTCCGCGTCCCCCTCCGGTCGGAAGCGCGCGGTCGGCGTGCCCGCGGAATCGCTGATGACGAGGACGACGGGCATCGCCTGGCCCTGCACCGCGGCGGTCAGGTCGTACGTGCCGACCGGGTGCGCCGGCCACGCGACGGCCGGCGGCAGCGGCGCGGTCGTGTCGGCGGCGGTCGCCGCGGCGGGCGCGGCCTGCGCCGCGGCGGAGCGGGTGACGGCCGGCAGGAGGGCGGCGGTGACGACGGCGAACGCGGCGAGCGAGAGGCGCATGGCGGGCTCGTACACGAGGGTGGCGGGAAGTCGTTCGGACCTCCTCGCGTACGCCACCGGCTCGGCGCGGGTTTCGCGCGCCGTCCGCGCGAGCCGTCGACCCGCTACGGGCGCGTGATCGCGTAGTAGACGACGTAGAGCCAGGAGAGGATCCCGTGGATGATCGCCCACAGGATCGAGTGGTGCTCGCTCCACGAGATCGCGATCGCCAGCGCCGAGCCGAAGCTCACGCCGGCCTTCGCCACCTGCGTCGAGCGGGCGGCGGCGGGCCGCGGCGCGGGTCCGCCCTCGTACACGGGTCCCGTGTGTCCCATGCGTCCTTCCTCGATGCGTGATGCCGGGTGACTCGTGGGCGCCGCGCGTCAGGCGCCGGGCGGGACGGTCCGCCCGATCAGCAGCGTCTTCACCGCGAGCCCGAGCCCCTCGGCGGGCAGCCGGCCCTGGACGTGCGCCTCGGCCGCGGCGACGAGCTGCCGCAGCGCGAGGAGGCCGCCGACGCGCCGCTCGAGCTGCGCGCGGAGCTTCTGGTCGTGCCCGGGCCGGAAGACGCCGCCCTCGGTGAGCTCGGCGCACCCACAGGCGCACACCCTCACGCGACGACGGGGGTCACGATCGTGGCCATCAGCGCCCGGCGCCCTCCACCGGCTCGCCCGCCTTCGCGATCAGCTCCCGGAGCAGCTCCTCCCGGGCGTGCAGCTGCTCGCGCAGCTGGCGCGCGTCCGTGCTGCGAATCTCCATCCGTAGATCGGCGAGCGCCGCGACCAGTACGTCGCGCAGCAGCGCCGCTTCTGCCTCCGTCAACGTCATCGTCATCGGGACTCCATGGCGTGTGTTCTCTCGTGGTCGCCCCGCGGCGCGCGCGTCGCGGCCGTCCCGCGGTCGTGCGCCGGCGTCGGGCGATGGCCCGGTGCCGAGTATGGCGCGGCGCCGGCCCGAGCACAACCACGCGCACCGCGAGCATGCTACTCCGGCGGCGCGGGCTGTCCAGCCGCGCGGCCGCGGGGCGCCATCGCGTCGTTAGGCAGCGCTCAGCCCGGCTCGCCGCTCCGCTCCAGCAGCTCGACGTCGTACGTCCACGGCGCGCGGCCGCTCTCCTTCGCCGCCCAGCCCGCGCGGACTTTCGCCGCCGCGGCGCGGAGCACGGGACCGCGGTTCGGCACGCGCC
>DATMHT010000411.1:0-15505 GCA_035554795.1 Gemmatimonadaceae bacterium
GATGATGCTGTCCACCGCCGCGTACGCGCTCTCGCGTCCCATGTTGATCGTCGCGCGCCACGAGGTGTCGCCGGCATAGCCGAAGACGTCGCGGCGGCGCGAGACCATCAGGCTGGCGTGCCCGGGGATCTCGAACTCGGGAATGACCGCGACGCCGCGCGCGCGCGCGAACTCGTCGAGGCGGCGCAGCTCGGCGACACTGTAGTGCTGGCCCGGCGAGGGGAGCTCGGGGTACGCGCGCGTCGGGAAGGTGAAGATCTGGTCGTCGGTGAGGTGGAGCTGCAGGTAGCCGATCTTGTACCAGCGCGCGAGCTCGACGAGCTGCTCGAGCCCGGACACGTCGTGCCACTGGCGGCCGAGGTCCACGAGCAGCGCGCGGAACGGCGCCGACGGCTCGTCCGCGATCGTGCCGCGCGGTACGGTCGCGCCGCCGCCGGTGCGGCGCTCGAGCATCTGCAGCAGCGTCACGCTCCCCATCGCCACCGCCTGGTAGCTGCCGCCGGTGATGCGGACCGTGGAGTCCACGGCGAGGCGGTACGTCTGCTCGCCGAGCGTGGGGTCGAGGGCGAGCCGGCAGGGCGCGGCGGCGGACGCGGACGCCTCGACGACGTGCCCGCCCGCCAGCATGTGGTACTCGCCGTCGAGGACGGCGACGAGCGGGCGCAGGCTCGTGTCGGCGGCGTGGCAGGGGAGCGTCGCGGGGAGCCGCAGCGCGCCACCGGTGAGCGCGACGCGCTGCGGCGCGGGGAGCACCGGCACGGCGGTCGCGCCCGCGTCACCGCCCGTCGCGCGCGGCAGCGGGGCTCGGCAGCTCGCCAGCGCGAGCGCGAGCGCCGGTACGACACCGAAGGGAAGGGCGACGCTCCAGCGAGAGTTCGTCGTCATGATGTCATCCTCGCGCACGTCGTCGTGCGCGGCAACGGTCAGTGGCCCGGGTGGTACTCGCGCTCGGTGTGGCCGCGGAGCTGCGACGGGTAGAAGTAGACCTCGCGAAGATCGCCCTTGCTGTAGCGCACCGCCTGGTCGTCGAAGTGCGGCGACTTCGGGTCGCCGCTCTCGCCGCCGGCGGTGACGGCCTTCGCCCGCACGCTGTCGCCGAACTCGACGACGGCGACGAAGCTGTTGCCGCTCGTGCCGTACATCTTCTTCGTCCCCGGATAGGTGCGCGCCCCGAACGAGGCGAGCGAGCCCCACTGCGACGACGTGAAGCCGACGGGGATGCTCGGGCCGGCGTCGCTGAACGGCTGCACGATGTCGCCGGTGAGTCGCTGGAACCGGTTGATCTCGCCCCACGGCGTCTTCCACGTCCCGAAATCGGCGGCGAGCCGGTCGGACGCGGCCGCCAGCGACGCGAGCTTCTGCGCCGGCGTCGTGCGCGTCGCCATGTAGTCGTACACGTTCACGCCCTCGCTCTCGGCGTCGGCATGCGCGCGGCGCCAGAGGTCCTCGCCCCAGTACACGGCCAGCGACGTCGGCACCGAGCTCACGCTCCACCGATCGTCCCAGGCGCGCAGCAGCGCGATCTGGTCGGCGAGCTTCGCCTTGAGCGGATCGGACGCCGGCGCCTTGTCCCAGGCTGCGACGAGCGGCGGGACGAGCCGGGCAAACGCCGTCAGGTAGCTGTCGTATGCCGCGTCGCGCAGCCCGTCGAGCGTGAAGTCCTTCCGCCCTTCGAGGACGCGGATGGCGTGCAGGCCGCGCGGGCTCTCGCCGGCGACGTCCATGTAGCGCGGGAAGTCGGCGCGCTTCGGGCTGTTGGCGCCGGCCGCGGAGTACGGCCAGTTGTTCGTGTTCTGGATCCAGCCGTTCGGCGGGTTCACGAGGTGCGGGCTGTCCTCGACCGAGTGGATGCCGTGCCAGTCGGTCGCCGGGTCGCTGCCGTCCACGGGGCGCGTGTAGTCGAAGCGGTCGTCGCGCTTCGGGATGAACTGCGGGTGGAAGTAGGCGATGTTGCCGTCCGCGTCGGCGTAGATCGTGTTGTTCGACGAGTTGGCGTGGAGCTCCATCGCCTGGCGGAAGGCGGCGAGGCTGCGCGCCTTCGTCCGCAGGTACGACTGGCTCAGCGCCTCGACCGGCTTCTGCATCAGCGCGATGGCGATCCACTTGCCGCCGGCCTCGCGCACGATCGGACCGTGGTGCGTGCGGTAGACGGTGAACTCCTTCGTCGCCAACGCGCCGCCGGCGGTGCGGTAGGGCACGGCGATCTTCGTGGCGACGACCGGCCGCTCCTCATTGCCGTAGCGATAGTAGAGACGGCCGTTATGCTCGACGACCGTCTCCGCGAACTCGTCCACCGCGTCCACGCCGCTCGAGGTGTGCATCCAGCCGAGCCGGTCGTTGAACCCCTGGTAGATGAAGAACTGTCCCCACGTCACCGCGCCGTAGGCGTCGAGCCCCTCGTCGCTCGTCGCCTGCAGCTCGGAGCGGAAGAAGAACGACGTGTGCGGGTTGATCAGCAGGAGCGCGTGGTGGCCGACCGTGTTCGACGGCGCGATCGCGAATCCGTTCGATCCCGAGGGCTCCTTCGGGCGTGCGCTGGTGTCGGCAGCGGCCGTCGGGTGCATCGGGTGCTTCCCATAGAACGCCTCGAGCTGCGCGAGCGAGACGCGCTCGATGTCGCCGCCGATGCTCCCCTCGCTGAAGGTGAGCGCCATCCACGGCTCGAAGCGGGTGATGACGCGCGGCTTCACCGCCGGGTGCGTCGCGAGGTAGTAGTTCAACCCGTCGGCCCACGCGTTCATCAGCGCCTGAAGCCACGCCGGGCTCGCGGCGTACTTCGCCTTCATGCTGTCGGGGTCGATGAACAGCTTCATCCGCAGGTCGCGATAGACCTCGCCCTCCCCCTCGGCCTCGGCCAGCCGCCCCATCGCGTTGATGTAGTTCGTCTCGACGCGATTGAAGTCGTCTTCGGCCTGCGCGTAGGCGACACCGAAGACGGCGTCGGCGTCCGAGTGGCCGTGCACGTGCGCGATCCCCCAGTCGTCGCGCACGATCGTGACGGCCTGCGCCTCGCGCGCCCACCGCGCGGAGTCGCCGTCGAGCGAGGCGGCGGTCGTGGCGGGGCCTGGGGCAGCAGCGTGCGGCGCGCACGCCGCCGCCGTCGCGAGGAAGAGGAGCGCGAGCTTTCTCATCGGTTTCGCGTGTGGGTGACGGATCGGTTGAGCCGCGGCGGGCGCGGAGCGCTGCTCGCGTCCTTCGCGGTGTGCGCGCCGGTGACGCGCGCTAGCGTGTCTCCAGCGTCGTCCGCGCGGCGACGAGCACCACCTCTTCCTGGATCGGCGTCCAGCGCGCGAGCTGCTGCGCGACGAGGGCGAGCCGCTCCCGCTGCACCGCGAGGCGCGCCGCGAGCGCGTCCACGCTGCCGCGCGCGCGCGCGAGCTCGAGCGACGACGAGAGGTGCCGCTTGTCGAGCGACTCGGCGACGTTGAGCTGCCGCCGCGCCTCCTGCAGGTCCACGCTGATCTGCGCGACCGACTCCTCGAGCGACAGCCGCTGCTGCACGAGGCCGACGTTGTCGTCGTTCATCTGCAGCCGCGTGGACACGACCTGCACGTCGCGCAGATGGAGGAGCACCCCCGGCGCTCCGCCACGCCCGTCGAGCTGCGCGTCCACGGCGGCGATGCGCTCGCCGCTCGCGACGCGGCGCGCGAGCTCCGCGCTCAGCGAGTCAGGGGCGCGGACGAACCGCACCCGTGCCGCCGTCGCCGGCTGACCGCGGGACGTCGCGCCGGGAGTGCTGCTGACCCCGAACTCGAGCGCGCGCGCGGCGATCGGCGCGCCGAGCCCGGGCCCGAAGTCGAAGGCGACGCGCGCCGGTGGCGTGGTGTCCACGGCGGCCGTATACGCGGGGCCCGTGTCCACGGGGACGACGCCGGCGCTCGTGTCGCGGCGGACGACGACGGTGTCGCCACGCGGCGGCGCGGTGTCGGCCGGCGCGGGCGCGAAGGCCTGGGCGATGACGAAGGGCGCGACGATGACGCTCGAAAGAAACATCTCTGCTCGGAGCTGCTGATGGACGTCGTGACACACGCCGCGGCGCCCGTCCGTCGCGGCGCCGCGTCGAAGCGTAATGTAATGGCGCGGCGCTCGACCGGCGGCTCTCGGCTACAGCCCCGGTGCCCCGTAACAGCGTTTTCGCCGCGGATAGACGCGGATGACGCGGCTACCGCGGCTGTCCAAGGGCGCGTGCGCCGCAGATCAACGCAGATGAACGCAGATTGCGGCGGCTTCCAGGACGACTAGGTCTCCTCTCACCGGTCCGGCTGAGAGGAGCTTTGATTGTCGTAGGAATAGGTAGTATCTGCGTTCATCCGCGTTGATCTGCGGCAAAAACGCTCCTACAGGGCACCAAGGCAGGATCCGCGTCCATCCGCGGAAATCCGCGGCGCCGTTTGCCGAGAGCCGAGAGCCGAGGGCCGCCGCTACGCGCGCTCCAGCTTCCGCCCGACGACCGCCCCCGCGGCCGCGGTCGCGGCGAGCAGGCTGGTGGCGAGGACGACGAGCATCGTCGAGCGCTCCTCCGCGCGCGGCGCGCCGACGCGCCAGCCGGCGAGGTCGAAGACGAGGTCCACCGCGAGGAAGCACGCCACCGCGGTAGCGGCGCCGACGCCCGCGAGCGACAGCGCGCGCCAGCCGCGCCCGGAGGCGACGCCCACGCCGAGCGTCGTCAGGCCGACCACGAGGAGCAGGACCGTCGCGAAGATGAGCGCGAAGGCGAGGTGCATCGGGTAGTGGGCGCCCTGCTGCGCGCTGTTCAGCAGGTACGTCTCCGCCTCGCTCGCGCCGAAGGTGGCCAGCGGCGCCGACAGTCCGTAGCCGAGCGCGCCGCCGGCCGCCCACCCCCGCGCGTGGCCCGACCGCGCGACGCGGGCGAGGTGCGCGCCCCAGAGCAGCCCGCCCGCGCCGCAGAGCAGCGCCATCGTCCCGAAGAAGAGCGAGCGGCCCATGCGCTCGGTGAAGTCGGGCGCGACGGTGGAGAGGAGGAGCATCACGGGAAACGTCATCCCGAGGCTGCCGACCAGGTACAGGAGGGAGAGCCCCGCGGAGCGACGGGAGACGGGGGTGCCGAACATGGTGCCAATCGATGAGAGCGGAGACCGGACGCGAAGGCGATCGCGCCCGGCTACGTGAAGGTGAGGGGGGCCACGCCGCTCGGCGGCGGCCGGGTCGTCGGCGGGCGGCGGCGGTGCGCAAAAATCGGGTCGCTTGTGGAGACCAGCCGACACATCATGCGTGCGCGGCATTCATCGGCTCCCACTCACCGACTGGTCACGACCATGCGCCAGCCCCTCACGAACATGCATCAGGTCATCGATCCCGCCATCCTCTATTTCGGGACCCCCGTCGTTCTCGTCAGCTCGGTCAACCCCGACGGCTCGGCGAACCTCGCGCCGATGTCGTCCGCGTGGTGGCTCGGACGGAGCTGCATGCTCGGCTTCGGCGCCCGCTCGCAGACGCCGGCGAACATCCAGCGCACCGGCGAGTGCGTGCTCAACCTCCCGTCCATCCACGAGGCGGCCGCGGTGGACCGGCTCGCCCGCACGACGGGCTCCGACCCGGTGCCGCCGCACAAGCTCGCGATGGGGTACCGGTACGAGGGCGACAAGTTCGGCGTCGCCGGTCTGACGCCCCTCGCCGCGGACGAGGTCGCGCCGCCGCGCGTGGCCGAGTGCCCGATCCATCTCGAGGCGACGCTCGAGGCGGTGCATCCACTCGCGGTGCGCGACGACGCGCGCCGCGGCGCGCTCATCGCGCTCGAGCTGCGGGTGACGCGCGTCCACGTCGCCGAGCGCGTGCGGCTGCCGGGCCACCCGAACCGCATCGACCCCGATCGCTGGCGTCCGCTCATCATGAGCTTCCAGCACTTCTACGGCCTCGGCGAGCGGGTGCATCCGTCCACGCTCGCGCAGATCCCGGAGGAGGCGTACCGCCGGAAGCCGGCGGCTCCGCCGCGTGAGGCCATCGCCCTCGTGGGCGGCGCGCGCTAGCGCGTGCACGATGCGACGATCTGGTCGCGGATCGGCAGGAGAAGCGTCGGCAGGCGCAGCGGCTCGATCGCGACCTGCCGGAAGCCGGCCTGCTCGAGGACGGATGGCGTCCGGTTGCACAGGTCGCAGCCCTCGGCCAGCCAGCGCCACGGCCGGCGGATGATTCGCTGCAGCGTCGCGACGGCGGAGCCGGCGGGGGCTCTCACGTGCTCGATGAGGACGAAGCGGCCGCCCGGGCGCAGCACACGGCGTACTTCCGCGACGACCGCCGCCGGATCGGCGACCGTGCAGAGGACGAGTGTCGCGCACGCGAAGTCCACCGACTGCGCGGCGAGGTCGAGATGCTCGGCGCCCATCGGGTGGATCTCGAGGTCGAGGCCGAAGCGCTCGGCGCGGCGCCGCAGCCGGTCGTGCATGCGCGCGTTCGGCTCGACGGCGATGACGCGCGTGCCGCGGGGATAGTAGCGGAAGTTGGCGCCGGCGCCGGGCCCGAGCTCGAGCACGACGGAAGGCGCGCCGCCGAGCAGGCGCGCCTTCACGTCGCCGTAGGCGCGGTGCATGTACTCGTCGGCCGCGTCGAGGAACCACGCGTTGAGCCGGCCGCGCAGCGGATGGTCCGTCATCGAGGAGCGTCGGGGTACCGATAGAGCACGGCCGGGCCGCCGAAGAAGTCCACCGTCTCGCCGGACGTCGCGCCGAGCGCGCGCGCCACGCGGATCGAGGCGGCGTTCGCGGGGCGGATGATGCTGATGATCCGTTCGCGGCCGAGCGTCGTGCGCGCGTAGTCCAGCGCCGCGGCCGCCGCCTCGCGCGCGTAGCCGCGTCCCCAGGCCTGCCGCGCGAGGGTGTAGGCGATCTCGAACCCCGGCCAGCCCTCGGGCTCGAAGCAGCCGATGCGCCCGACGAAGGCGCCGGTGGCTCGCTCCTCCACCGCCCAGACGCCGAAGCCGCGCAGCGCCCAGTGGCCGGCGAACATCGCCATCTGCCGCCACGCGTCGGCGCGCGACAGCGGACGCCCGTCGCCGAGGTGGCGCGTGACCTCGGCGTCGGCCATCATCGCGGCGTAGGGCTCGAAGTCGCGCGCTACGAACTCGCGCAGCAGCAGGCGGTCGGTGGTGAGTCGCGGAACGTGAATCACGGATCGTGTCGCTGGTACTGCGCGCGCGAGGCGCTGACGCGCTACGCGACGGTGGTGCCGAACAGTCGCCCGACGAGCGCCGAGAGCGCCATCGCGAGCGCGCCCCAGAAGGCGACGCGCAGCGCGCCCCGCCACAGCGTCGCGCCGCCGACGCGCGCGGCCACGGCGCCGAGGACGGCGAGCAGGACGAGCGCGCTGCCCGTGACTAGTCGCGACATCAGCGGCTGCGGCGCGACGCCCGCGACGACGACCGGCAGCAGCGCGCCGACCGCGAACGTCCCCGCCGACGCCAGCGCCGCCTGGAGCGGCCGCGCCGTCATCACCTCCGAGATCCCGAGCTCGTCGCGGGCGTGGGCCGCGAGCGCGTCCTTGGCCATGAGCTGCTCGGCCACCTGCGCCGCGAGCGCCGGCGTCAGCCCGCGCTCGACGTAGATCCCGGTCAGCTCGGCACGCTCCGCCGGCTCGTCCGTCGCCAGCTCGCGGCGCTCGCGGGCGAGGTCCGCCTGCTCGGTGTCGGCCTGCGAGCTGACGGAGACGTACTCGCCAGCCGCCATGGACATCGCCCCGGCGACGAGGCCGGCGACGCCCGCGATCAGCACCGCCGACCGCGTCGTCCCCGAGGCCGCGACGCCGACGACGAGGCTCGACGTCGAGATCAGACCGTCGTTGGCGCCGAGGACGGCAGCGCGCAGCCAGCCGATGTGCTCCGTGCGATGCCACTCTCGATGACGCATGCGGCGGTCCTCGGGTAGGAGCGAGCGACCTGCGGCCTCGGCGCCGCTCGCGGCGGTGGGGTCTGCTCCCGTCTCGTCAGGCGCCGCTGCCGACGCGCGCCGTCTCGCCGCTGGCCGGGATCTCCGCCGGCGAGGTGACGCACATGTTGAGGTCGCGCAGCAGTCCGTCGCGAATGTCGTAGACCCAGCCGTGCACCGCCAGCGACTGACCCCGCGCCCACGCGTCGCGCACGACGGTCGTCTGGCTGACGTTCACCACCTGCTCGATGACGTTCAGCTCGCACAGCCGCGCGTGCCGCTGCGCCTCGGTGTCGAGCGTGTCGAGCTGCGCCTGATGCTTCCAGCGCACGTCCTGCACGTGACGGAGCCAGTTGTCGGCCAGCCCGACCTTGTCTTCGCGGAGCGCCGCGAGCACGCCGCCGCACCCGTAGTGCCCGCCGACGATGATGTGGCGCACGCCGAGGACGTCGACCGCGTACTGCATCACCGACAGGCAATTCAGGTCGCTGTGGACGACGACGTTGGCGACGTTGCGATGCACGAACATCTCGCCCGGCAGGAGGCCGACGATCTCGTTCGCCGGCACGCGACTGTCGGAGCAGCCGATCCAGAGATACTGGGGCGCCTGCTGACCCGAGAGACGCCGGAAGAAGTCGGGGTCCCGCCGCGTCATCTCGGCGGCCCACGCGCTGTTGTTGTCGAAGAGCTGCTTCAGAACGCGCATCGTGCCGTCAGCTCGCTGCCGCCGCGCCGCTTCCCGGCGGCACGTCGGGATAGATGCCCAGCAGCATGTCCGCCTCGACGGAGGCATCCACGTCGTGCGGCACGCCCGGAGCGAGCGTCAGGAGCGAGCCGTCGCGCAGCTCGTGCGCCTCGGCCGGCGTGCGCACCGTCAGCGTGCCGCGCAGCACGTGGATCGTCACCCAGCCGGGCGCCCGGTGCTTCGGGAGGCGTCCGCCGGCGTCGAAGGCGAACAGGACGAGCCGGACCGGCCCGTGATGCGCGAGGGCGATCTGCCGGTGCTTGTTCGCGGACGGCCCGCGCTCGGCGCGGAGCGCGCGGAGCGCCTCGGGCAGGTCGTAGACGTGCTCGGATCCGGCGAACCGGTCGGCGGGGTGCGGGCGGCGCCGCTCTTCGGGTACACTCATGCGCACTGTCCTCGGGGAATGGCTGGAGTGCGGTGGCACTCGGGTCCGGCCACGCGCGGCCGGGCTCACCACATCGTAACCTGCCCACGGAGCACGCGCCGCGCCAGCCGATGAACACCTGACCCGGCCGGCCCGCCCGCGGCCGGGCGCGTTAGGCAGCCGGCGCCCGGCGGCGCGCGCGCGGCACGTGTCGGGGGCGCACGCTCGCGTCGCCGGGGCCACGGCGTATCTTACGATCACCGCTCCCATGCACGAACCCCACGCGGTCGAGGAGCGGGTGCCGCTTCACCGTCTCCGACGAGCACGACCCATGACCCACGTCTCCACCGAGCGCCCCGCCACCGCCGTCCCCGCCGGTCGCCGGCCGGCCGGCCGCGGCCCCCGCGAGTGGGCGCGCGCCTTCACCGGTTTCTATCCGCCGCTCGCCGACGACCTCGCCGACCTCGATCCGGTCGCGCGCTTCCTGTACGCGGCGCGCAGCGTCATCCTCGTCATCTCCTTCCAGGCCGCGCTGCTGGCCGGTCTGCTCGCCGCCACCGACCGCCGGTTCGAGCTGGTGCCGTTCGCGCTCGTCGTGCTCGGCTACGTCGTGCTGCATGCGATCAGCAACCTGTCGAACGACTACTTCGGCGCGCGCCGCGGCCACGACACCGACGACTCGCCGCGCCGCCGCTACACGGTGCACCCGCTGCTGAGCGGCGCGGTCAGCTCGCGGCTCCTCGTCACCGGGCTGCTCATCCTGTCCGCGGTCGCCGCCGCGATCGCGGTGTACTTCGTCGTCCGGCTCGGCTGGCCGGCGGTCTGGCTCGTGGTCGGCGGCGCGCTGCTGCTCTGGGCGTACGACGCCGCGCCGCGCGCCCTCAAGGAGCTCGGGCTCGGCGAGCTCGCCGCCTTCGTCGTCTGGGGCCCGCTGATGATCGCCGGCGGCTACTACGTGATCGCCGGCCACTTCTCGCGCGACGCGCTGCTCGCGTCCGTGCCCTACGGGCTCGGCGTCATGTCCATCCTCGTCGGCAAGCACATCGACCAGCGCGTCTTCGACGAGAGCAAGCACCAGCGCACGCTGCCGGTGGTCGTCGGCGAGCGGTGGGCACGCCTGCTCAACCGCGCCGCCGTCGTCGCCATGTACGTCGTCGTCGCGCTGGCGGTCGCGCTCGGCGCGGTGACGCCGTTCGCGCTCGTCGTGCTGTTCGCCGCGCCGCGGGCGCTGCGCGCCGTGCGCGTCATGTCGGCGCCGGCGCCGGCCGGGCCGCCGCCGGGCTACGTCGGCTGGCCGCTCTGGTACCACCGCGTGTGCCTCGTCCACAACCGCGCCTTCGGCTGGCTCTACCTGCTGGGGCTCGCCGCCGGCGCCGCGTTCCCGGCGTCGCGGCTCTGGCAGTAGCGTTCCGCGTTCTCACCAGCTGCTGACGTGACCGATCCTCGCACCGACCGCTCGCTGCCGTCGCGCCGCGACGTCCTGAAGGGCGCCGCCGCGGCGGTCGCCGCGCTCGCGCTCCCCGGCCGCCGGCTCGCCGCGCTCGACCGTGGCGCGTCGCTCCTCGGCGCGCATCCGCGCGACGCCGATCGTGAACGCCTCGCCGCGTGGACGGCCGCGCTCCGCGCCGAGGGGCTCGCGCGCCGCGACGCGCCGCTCGGACGCGAGGCGGCGCGCGTCGGCGAGCTGACGATCGGCTCGCCGTACGTGCCGTACACGCTCGAGGCGTATCTGCGCGCCGGCGGCAGCCCGCGGCGCACCGAGCCGCTGACGCTCTCGCTCACGCGCTTCGACTGCGTCTCGCTCGTCGAGTCCTGTCTCGCCGTCGCGCGCGCGGCGGCGGCCGACGCCCACGGGTCGTCGTCGTGGGCGCGCTTCGGGCGCGAGGTCGAGCGCATGCGCTACCGCGGCGGCGTGCGGCGCGGCTACGCGTCGCGGCTGCACTACTTCAGCGAGTGGATCGCCGACGGCGAGCGACGCGGGCTGGTGCACGACCTCGGCGCGGAGCTCGGCGGAGTGGACGACGCGCGTCCGCTGCGATTCATGACCGAGCATCGCGGCAGCTATCCCGCCCTCGCCGACGCGAAGGTGTTCGGCGAGATCGCGGCGATGGAGCGCCGGCTCGACGGCCACGCGCGCCACCTCGTGCCGGCCGAGCGCATCGCGGCCGTGAGCGATCGGATCGAGACCGGCGACGTGCTCGCCTTCGCGACGGCCATCCCCGGCCTCGACGTGACGCACTCCGCGCTCGCGTACCGCGACGCCAGCGGCGTGCTCCGCGTGCTGCACGCGCCGCTCTCCGGCGGTGCCGTCGAGGTCAGCCGCGCGCCGCTCCCGGAGTACGTGTCGGCGATCCGCCACGCGACCGGCATCCTCGTCGCGCGTCCACTGCGCGGCTAGCCGCGCGCGACCGCCCGGTCAGCGGCGCGAGCGCGAGCGGCGGCGGGGGCGCGGCGGACGCTCGCCGGTGACGCGCTCCCAGGCCAGGGCGGCGCCGCGGCGCGCGACCACCTGCGCCAGCGCGACCGCGACGGCCGCGGCGGCGGTCCAGGCGAGCGTGCGCCCCCAGTCCACGTCCGGCGCGGCCGGATCGTCGGGCGGCTCCTCGCCAGCGGCCATGCGCCACGCCGCCGCGACCGCCCGCTCGGCGAGTGGCGCCGCCGCCGCGCTCGCGGCCATCGCGATCAGGGTCCACTGCTGTCGCCGGGCGACTTTCATCACGGGATGCTCCGCTGAGTTGAGCGTCGCATAGGGGCAACGCGCGTGCCGCGGCCCCGTCGCCGCGTCAGCGGCAGCGCATCGGCGACAGCGTCGTCAGCGACAGCGCGGGAGCGTCAGCGTGAAGGTCGAGCCCTCGCCCACGGCGCTCGTGACGCGGACGTCGCCGCCCATGGCGCGCGCGAGCTGGCGGCTGATCGCGAGCCCGAGCCCGACGCCCTGGTCGCTCGAGCGCAGCGCCCGCTCCGCCTGCACGAACGGCTCGAAGATGCGCTCGGTCTTCTCCGCCGGGACGCCGATGCCGGTGTCGCGCACCGCGATCGCGACCTCGGTCTCCGTGGCGCTGACGTCGAGCGAGATGGCGCCGCCCGCGGGCGTGAACTTGAGCGCGTTCGCGAACAGGTTGAGGAGGATCTGGCGCGTCCGGTCTTCGTCGGCGATCGCGCAGAGATCGGCCGGGATCTCGGGCGACTCGAGCCGCAGCCGCTTCTCCTCGGCCTGCGGCGCGATCATCTCGAGCACGGCGTCGAGCGTCCGCCGCAGCCGGATCTGCTGCACGCGGTACTCGATGCGGCCGGCGCCGGCCTTCGCGAAGTTGAGCACGTCGCTGACGAGCGCGTCGAGGTGGTTCTTGCTGCGCTGGATCTTCGACAGATCCACGCGCTGCTCCTCGGTGACGGGGCCGCGCACGCCGAGCTCGATGAGCTGGGCGTAGCCGCCGATGGCGTTGAGCGGCGTCCGCAGCTCGTGGCTCATCGCGGCGAGGAAGTCGCTCTTGGCGCGGTTCGCCTCCATCGCCTCGCGGGTCAGGCGCTCGAGCTCCCCCTGCGCACGACGGCGGTCCTCGATGTCCGTGTTCGTGCCGAACCAGCGCAGGATCCCGCCGTCCTCGTCGCGCTGCGCGGTCGCGCGCGAGAGGTGCCAGCGGTAGTCGCCGCCGGCGGCCCTCCGCAGCCGGAACTCGACCTCGTACGGCTCGCCCGTCGCCAGCGACCGCGCCCACCGCTCCGACGTCGTCGCCACGTCGTCGGGGTGGAGGTGCGCGATCCACCCGTCGCCGAGGAGGTCGCGCTCGGCGAGCCCGAAGTACTCGGCCGTCCGATCGCTCACGTAGTCGAGCCGGCCCTCGGGCGTGGCCGTCCACACCTGCACCGGGATCGTGTTGGCGAGGAAGCGGTAGCGCACCTCGCTCTCCTCGACGCGGCCGCGCGCCTCCTCGCTGATCCGCAGCAGCCGCTCGACCTCGCGGCGCGCCGTCACCGCCTCCGTGACGTCGGACCCATGCACGACGATCCCGGCGCTTTGCCCCTCGGCGTCGGTGATGGGCTGGTAGACGAAGTCGAGGACGCGCTCCTCCGCCGGCGCGCCGCGCACGCGCTCGATCATGATCGGGATCTCGCGGCCGATGAACCGCTGGCCGGTGCGATAGACGCGGTCGAGGAGCGCGACGAAGCCCTGGCCGGCGGCTTCGGGCAGCCCCTCGGCGACGCTCCTTCCCAGCACCTGGCGATGGCCGATGAGCTGGAGGTACGAGTCGTTCACGAACTCGAAGACGTGCTCCGGGCCCTGGAGCACGGCGAGGAAGGCCGGCGCCTGCGCGAACACGTCGCGCAGCCGGCGCTCGGCGCGCTCGGCATCGGCGCGCGCGGCCCGCATCGCGCAGTCGGCGAGCACGCGCCCGGTCGTCTCCGAGGCGGGGTTGAAGTAGGCGACGATCTCGCCGTCCTCCTCGCGCACGGGGCTCAGGGCGTAGGTGAACCAGGCGTCGTCCGCCGGCCCGTCAGCGCGCTCCATGAGGAAGTGCCCGTCCTCGGCGAAGACGCGCTCGCCCCGCTGGACGGCGGCGAACATCGGCTCGAGGTCCGACCAGATTTCGGCCCACACCTCGCGGCCGGGCCGGGCGAGCGCGCGCGGGTGCTTGGAGCCGAGCACGACGCGGTAGGCGTCGTTGTAGACGAGAACCTTCTCCTCGCCGCACCAGAGGTTGATGGGGAATGGACTCTCCATCGCGGTGCGGACGGCGAGCCGCAGCGCCAGCGGCCAGTCGGCCACGGGCCCCAGAGGAGTCGCGCTCCAGTTCACGGCGCGGCAGCGTGCCGCCATCTCGCCGTCGCCCGGGAAGAGCGCCTGCAGGCCGGTTTCCGAGTGTACGTCCGTCATCCGCCTGCAAGATAGCGGGAGTGGCCACGTGTCGCCCGGCGGACGAACGGGCGGACTACCGCGCCCGTTCCAGTGCGCCCACGTCGCCGGCGCAGATCGCGCGGACGTTGCGGGTGAGCTTCGCCGCGTCCCAGTCCCACCACCGGATCGCGAGGAGACGCGCGATCGTCGCGTCGTCGAAGCGGTAGCGGATGACGGCCGCCGGGTTACCGCCGACGATCGCGTACGGCGGCACGTCGCGCGTCACGACGCTCGCCGTCGCCACGATCGCGCCGTCGCCGATCGTCACTCCGGGCATGACGGTCGCCCGGTAGCCGATCCAGACGTCGTTACCGACGACGGTGTCGCCGCGCGACGGCCACGCTGGCGGCTCGGCGGCTTCCCACCCGTGGCCGAAGATCGGGAACGGGTAGGTCGTCAGCCACGTGGTCGGGTGGTTGCCGCCGTTCATGATGAACGTCGTCTCGGCGGCGATCGAGCAGAACCGGCCGATCACGAGCCGGTCGCCGATGAAGTCGAAGTGGTAGAGGACCTGCTCCTCGAACCGCTCCGGGCCGCGCGGGTCGTCGTAGTACGTGTAGTCGCCGACGACGATGTTCGGGCGCGTGATGAAATTCCTGAGGAAGCCGAGTCGGGGTGCGGCCGCCAGCGGGTGACGGAGCGCGGGCGACGGCCCCTGCGGGTCGGTGGGCGATGACACGGTCGTGGCGGCTCAGCAGACCGCGGTGTAGCGCGACGCGAGGGCCCGCTCGCGCCGCCGGTCCACCCGGCCGTCCACGCGGAACGGCGAGCAGGCGTACACCCGCACCGCGCGCGGCGCGACGTACCCCGGGTGAACCGTTCCGTCGGCCATGCGCACCGGCTCGCCGACGGCCGACGCGGTGATCTCGAAGACGACGCCGGTGCCGGCCGGCGACGCGAGCTCGGGCACCGGTGGCAGCGCGAAGCGGAGCGGCGCGGGGAGCGGGAGCCGCTCGCCGTAGTGCAGGCTGTCGGCGACGAGCTGCTCGGCGCTGCGCGCGACGACGGTCCACGGCGCCTCGAGCCCGCCGCGGCCCGTGCGGACGCGCCCGTCGTCGTACCGGACGAGGAGGGCGCTCATCCGCACCTCGCGCATGATGGCCGGCGCGTGGGCCACGAACTGCCCGGGCGCCGCCACCGTGCCGCTGTCCACGCGCACTGTCCACGTCGTGTCGTGGTCGCCGTCTTCCGGTCGCACGGCGGCCGTCGGCGGGCGCTCGATCGCGACCGCGAGCCGCGCCGTCGGCGAGTAGTCGCTCGCCTCCGACGACAGGTTGATGCCATCTCGCGCGCGACCCGCCGTGGCGCAGCCGACGATGACGACGACGAGGGGAGTGATCCGGAAGATGGTGGCGGCCGTACGCCGCGACGCGCGCGACGCGGTGGACTCGGGGCTCATGCCGGCGAGGATGTCAGGCAGGCGCATCGATCGCGGATCTCGAAGGATTCGGGTGTCGCGGGACGGCCGACGCTCGTCGTGGACGGAGCAAATGAAACGGGGTCGTGCGGCGGTCGCCAGCCATGCGCCCTGCGCCCGTCGTCCGACGACTACGGCGGCGTCAGCTCGAAGAGTCCCACTGGGCCCGACTCCCGCGCGTTGCCGATGCTCCACTTGCTCACGC
>DATMHT010000412.1:0-11270 GCA_035554795.1 Gemmatimonadaceae bacterium
GCGGCCCGACGGCGTGTACCAGAGCGCGGTCGTGACCTTGAGCGCGCCGCCGTTCGCCATCGGGAAGACGCTCTGCGCGCTCCCCTTGCCGTACGACGTCCGCCCGACGATCACGGCGCGGTCGTGGTCCTGGAGCGCGCCGGCGACGATCTCCGAGGCGCTCGCGCTCCCCTCGTTCACGAGCACGACGAGCGAGAGGTTGGGCCACCGCTGCGGCGCACGATCGCTGTAGCTGCGCCGGTCGGTGCTCGTGCGCCCGCGCATGCTCACGATCTCCTGCCCCGGGTCGAGGAACAGATCGGCGACGCCGACGCCCTGATCGAGCAGCCCGCCCGGATTGCCGCGCAGGTCGAGGACCAGCGACGTCATCCCCTGCCGCGTCAGCGAGTCCACCGCGCTCGCCACCTCGGTGGCCGTCGAGTCGCCGAAGACGTTGACGTCGAGGTAGCCGACGCCCGGCCGCAGCATCGTCACGCGCGTCACCGAATGCGTGTGGATCTGCTGGCGCTGCAGCTTGAACGGCATCCGCGCCTCGACGCCGGGCCGCTCGACGAGGATCTCCACCGTGCTCCCCGGTGCGCCGCGCAGCGACTTGGTCGCCTCGTCGCCAGTGAGCCCCTTGGTAGTCTTGCCGTTGATCTCGACGATGCGGTCGCCCGTCTGGATGCCGGCACGGTCCGCGGGCGTGCCCGGCAGCGGCGCGATGACCGTGATCCAGCCGTCGCGGACGTCGATCTGGATGCCGAGGCCGGCGTAGGTGCCGGTCGTGCTCTCGGTCAGCCGGCCGAGGCGCTCGGGCGTGAGGAAGACGGTGTGCGGGTCGTGCAGCTCGTAGAGCATCCCGTCCACCGCCTTTTGGTACAGCGCGGGCTCGCTCACCGAGTCCACGTAGTACTTGTCCACGTGCTGCATCACGCTGTCGAACAGCCGCGCGCCGTCGGCGGCGTCGGGCCGGTCGCCGAGGCCACGGTGCAGCAGCCAGCCGCCGGAGACGAGCGCGGCGCCGAGCACGGCCAGAACGGTGATGGTACGGGAACGCATGAGCGAAGCGGGTAGGCGGTAGGCGATCGGCGGCGGGCGCGTGCCGGTCTCTGGTACCTTAATGAGACCTCAAACCGTGGCGAAAGTTTCAGGCCATCTGGCGGCCAGCGTGGTGAGGACGCGGCGCGAGACGTCGGTCTCGCTCCCGCGGGCGTCCACGCGCGCGATCGGGCCACACTCGGGGTGCGCGCCCTGCCAGTCGGCGTCGGCGAAGCGGGTGAAGGCGGCGGCGACCCGGCCGTGGAACTCGTCGGCCGCGCGCTCCATCCGGTCGCGGCCGCGCGCTCGCGCGTCGGCCCGGGAGAGCCCGTCGGCGACCGGCAGCTCGAGCAGGAGCGTCAGGTCGGGCACGAGGCCGCTCGTGGCGAACCGGTTGGCGGCGCGCACTTCCTCCTCGGCGAGGCCGCGGCCGCCGGCCTGGTACGCGTAAGTCGAGAGGAAGAAGCGATCGAGCACGACGACCTTCCCCGCCGCCAGCGCCGGCCGGATCTCGCTCTCGACGAGCTGGGCGCGCGACGCCATGAAGAGCAGCGCCTCGGCGCGCGGCGCGATGTCGTCCGACCGCGCCGGGTCCAGCAGCAGCCGGCGAATCTCGTCGCCGAGCGGCGTCCCGCCGGGCTCGCGCAGGGCGACGTGCGGCACGCCGGCCGCCTCGAGGCGGTCGAGCAGGAGCGTGATCTGGGTGGACTTGCCCACCCCTTCCACTCCCTCGAAGACGATCAGCCGCCCGGCGCCCGACACGAGTCGCTAGGTGAGCGTGATGATCGAGCTCGTCGCGCCCTTCTTGATCCCTTCCATGATCATGTCGTTCACCTTCATCATGACCTTGTCGAAGTTCTCCTGGGCGGCGATGGCGCGCTGGTAGCTGCCGCTCACCTGGACCTTGCCGAGCAGCTCGTCGAGCTGGCGCTCCATCTCCTCGGTGGGCTGCTCGCCACGCTCGATCATGCGCTGCGCGTCCACGCGGAGCTGCTCCATGTGCCGCAGCAGCGTCGCCGCCTCGCGGTCGTTCTGAAGCGCCTCGTTCGCGCGCTTGAGCGCCTGGTACTCGGGGCTCTGGCCGATGAGGCGGCCGAGCTCGACGGCTTTGTCCTGCAGCATGGTGTTGGTGAGCTTGGGATGGATCGCGAACTTCGGAAACCGCGCTAGAGCCTGCGTGCCAGCACGAACCGTTCTCTCCCCGTGAGATCGAGGCGGACGGCGACGTCGCGGTAGCGGCCGTCGGCGAGACAGAGCTCGGCGGCGAGCGAGGCGCGGCGCGCGTCCACCTCGAGCGCGAGCAGACCGCCCAGGGCGAGCAGCGGCGCGGCCCCGGCGACGATCGCCGCCGTCGCCGCCATGCCGTTGTCGCCGCTGTACAGCGCGAGCGCCGGCTCCCAGTCGCGCACCGACGCGGGCAGCGCCACCGCCTCGCCGTAGGCGATGTACGGCGGGTTCGACACGATCGCCCGCAGCCCGCGCTCGCCGGCGAGCGGCGCGAGCAGCGAACCGTGACGGAGCTCGACGGCCGCCCGCAGCGCGCCCGCGAGATGGTCGGCGTTGCGGCGCGCGACGGCGAGCGCATCGAGCGAGACGTCGGTGGCGATGACGCGGTCGAAGCGCCCCTCGGTGGCGAGCGCCAGCGCGATCGCGCCCGATCCGGTGCCGACGTCCGCGATCGTCCCGCCGTCGCCGCCCCCCGTCTCCTCGAGCACGAGGTCCACGAGCACCTCGGTCTCCTGCCGCGGGATGAGCACGCGCTCGTCCACGTCGAGCGTGAGGTGGCGGAACGCCGAGCGCCCGACCGCGTACGCGAAGGGCGCCCCGGAGGCGCGGCGCGAGACGGCGGCGAGCGCGCTGGCGCGACACGCCGGGTCCACGACCGCGTCGCGATTCGCCGTCGGCCAGAAGCGCGGCACGTCGAGCAGCGCGGCGATCATGTCGCGCGCCTCGTCGCGCGCGTCGGGCACGCCGGCCTCGCCGAGCGCGACGGTCAGCTCGGCGAGGAGCTCGGCGACGGAGACCGCGTGCGCGTCGCCCGCAGCGGGAGAAGCGCTCGCCCTCTGCGCTCGGCACCCGGGCGCCCCCGGCCCCGAGCCCCGAATGCCGAGCCCCTCGCGCTCACTCACCGAGCCGCTCCTCGACGTCCGCCATCTGCAGCGCCTCCACGATCTCGTCGATGCCGCCATCCATGACGCCGGTCAGGTCGTGGGTCGTGTAGTGGATGCGGTGGTCGGTCACGCGGCTCTGCGGGAAGTTGTAGGTGCGGATCTTCGCCGAGCGGTCGCCGGTGCCGACCTGCGTCTTGCGCATGCGCGAGCGCTCGGCCTCCTGCTCGGCGATCTTCGCGTCGAGCAGACGGGCGCGGAGCACCTCCATCGCCTTGAGCTTGTTCTGGAGCTGCGACTTCTGGTCCTGCTGGCTGACGACGATCCCCGACGGGATGTGCGTGATGCGCACCGCCGAGTCGGTGGTGTTGACGCTCTGCCCGCCGGGGCCCGACGAGCGGAAGACGTCGATGCGGATGTCCTTGTCCTCGATCCGCACGTCGATCTCCTCGGCCTCGGGGAGCACCGCGACGGTCGCCGCCGACGTGTGGATGCGCCCCTGGGTCTCGGTGGCCGGCACGCGCTGCACGCGGTGGACGCCGGACTCCCAGCGCATCGCGCCGAACGCGCCGTCGCCCTTCACCTTGAAGATCGCTTCCTTCACGCCGCCGACCGCGCCGTCGGACTGCGAGATGCCCTCGATGCGCCAGCCGCGACGCTGGATGAAGCGCTCGTACATGCGCAGCAGGTCGGCCGCGAACAGCGCGGCCTCGTCGCCGCCCGTGCCGGCGCGGATCTCGACGATCGCGGGGCGGTCGTCGAGCGGGTCGGGGGGGATGAGCAGCGGCTTGAGCGCGATCTCGCTGTCGGCGATGGCGCGCTCCAGCCGCTCGACGTCGGCGCGCGCCATCGCGGCGAGCTCGGGGTCGTCAGCAGAAACGAGCTCGCGGACTTCTGCGAGCTCGTTCTCGTACTGGGTCAGGCGGTTGGCCGTCTCGGCGACCGCCGCCAAGCGCTGATGCTCGCGCCCGAGTGACGCCAACAGCTTCGCGTCACGAACCGTCTTCGGGTCGGCGAGCTCGCGCTCGACGGTGGCGAACCGGTCAATCGCCTCGGCGAGGCGGTCGCGGAGGCTCAGGCGCCAGCCTTCCCGTACTTCTGGCGGAAGCGCTCGACGCGGCCGGCCGTGTCGACCAGCTTCTGCTTGCCCGTGAAGAACGGGTGGCAGTTCGAGCAGATGTCCGTGTGGATCTCGGCGCTCGTCGAGCGCGTCACGAACGTGTTGCCGCAGGCGCACTTCACCGTGGCGGCGTAGTAGTCGGGATGGATGTCGGTCTTCACGGGAACCTCTGAAAATTGTCGGAGTGCAGCAGAGGAATATAGCCGGCCCCGGGTCTAAAAGACAAGCCGACAATGCTTTGGCCCTTTGACACTGCTCGCGTCGCCCGGTAACTTGGCGCGGGTACGGCAGCTAGCCTCTCACGGCGGGCGGCCGCGCGTGCCCGAGCGCCCCGCGGGTCCGGCGCTCGAGCCTCCTCTCTTCCGCCTCTCCCAAAGACGCGCGCATGAACACGGCCGACTTTCTCGCCACCGTCCCGCTCTTCGCCCGCGTTGACCGCGAGGAGCTCGAGCGCCTCGCCGAGGTCACCCGCGAGCGCCAGTACCCGAAGGGCAGCGTCATCGTCTTCGAGGACGACCCGGGCGACTCCCTCTTCGTCGTGCGCGATGGGCGCGTCAAGGTCGTGCTCGTCTCGGAGGACGGCCGCGAGGTGATCCTCGGCGTCCTCGGCGTCGGCGAGCACTTCGGCGAGCTGTCGCTCATCGACGAGCAGCCGCGCTCGGCGCACGTCATCGCGATGGAGGACTCGGACCTGCTCGTCCTGCGGCGCGACGACTTCCGCCGCCGCGTCGAGGCGACGCCGGCGCTCGCCTGGTCGCTCCTCGTCGAGCTCTCGCGCCGGCTGCGGCGCGCCGACGGCAAGATCGGGGGCCTCGTGCTCCTCGACGTCCCCGGCCGCATCGCCCGGCTCCTGCTCGACGCCGCGACCGACGGCGGGAGCGACACGATCGACAAGCCGCTCACCCACCAGACGATCGCCCAGATGATCGGCGCCAGCCGCGAGACGGTCTCGCGCGCGATGTCCGACTTCCAGGAGGCCGGGCTGATCTCGGTGGTCCGCCGCCGCATCACGATCGCGAACCGCGAGGCGCTCGAGCAGCGGGCGCACGCGAAGGGGTTCGGCGCCGGCGAATCGGGAATCGGGAGCCGGGAGTAGCATGCTCGTGGGTGCGGCGACTCCCCACTCCCCGCTCCCGGCCCCCCGCCGCTAGATGCGCCTCCAGTTCTGGGGCACCCGCGGCTCGATTCCCAGCCCCGGGCCGCAGACCGTCCGGTACGGCGGCAACACGCCGTGCATCGAGCTGCGCACCTCCGACGGCTGGCTCATCGTGCTCGACGCGGGCACGGGGATCCGCGAGCTCGGACGCTCGCTGCTGGCGCGGGCGAGCGGCGGCCCGATCTCGGCCGACGTGTTCGTGACCCACGCCCACTGGGATCACATCCAGGGGATCCCGTTCTTCGCGCCGATCTTCCAGCGTGGAAACCACTTCACGATCTGGGGCGCGCGGTCGATGCAGACGAGCATCGACCGCGTCGTGCGCGACCAGATGTCGCCCGTCGTCTTCCCGGTCAGCTTCGAGCAGGTGGACGCGGTCATCGAATTCCGCGAGATGTCGGAGCGCGAGGAGTGCCACGGCACGGGCGGCGACTACACGGTGCGCGCCTTCTCGGTGCGCCACCCCGGCGGCGCGCTCGGCTACCGGTTCGCGGAGCGCCACGAGGGTGCCGGCTCGCTCGTCTACATCTCCGACAACGAGCTGAGCCCGCGCGCGAACTACGACATGCCGCCCGACTGGCGGCGCGACCTCGTGAGCTTCGTGCACGGCGCCGACGTGCTGGTGCACGACGCTATGTACACGGTCGAGGAGTACGACCACCACCGGGGTTGGGGCCACTCGACCTATGGCGATGCCGTCGCGCTGGCGGTCGAGGCGCGGGTGAAGACGCTCGTGCTCTTCCACCACAAGCCCGAGCGCGCCGACGACGAGCTGGATCGCCGGGTCGAGGAGTGCCGCGCCGCGGCGCGCGCCGTCGGCAGCGATCTGACGGTGATCGCCGCGGCCGAGGGCTTGACGCTTTCGTTGGGGTCCTAAGGGCCCTCCGCCGGGGGGCCGCCGGCGTGACGCGTACGGTCGTCCGCGCGTCTTGATGCGGAGGACGGGCGAAGCGCCAACCGCGCGTCCCACGACAACGACCTGAGACGGGCCGACGCCCGTCGCGCGCCCGGCAGTCGCCGCGGCCGCACGCGGTCCCCCGATGCCGACGCGGGCATCCCACGGAGACTGATGCAGCGACTGCAGGAGATCCTCCGCCGTACCCCGTTCGCGCCGCAGCCGGCCGAGTCGCCGGCCGGGCCGCCGACCGACGCCGCGACGCCGCCGGCCCCCAGGCCGCTGCTGTACGTGCGTCAGGGCCGGGTCGTACCGCCCGCGGTGCTGGTGCTGGGCGACGGCGTCGAAGTACGACGCGTGCCGGCGCTCCCCGACATCGCCGACCTGGATCCGCTGCGTCCCACCGTCGTCCTGCTCGACCGTGCGGTGCTGATGCGGCTCGCGCAGCCGCGCGCGCAGCTCACCGAGCTCGCCGCCGTCGCCTCGCTGCTCCTCGTCGGCGACCCCGGCGACCGCGAGCCGGCGCCCGATCTCCTGGACTGCTGCCCGGAGGAGCTGCTGAGCGGCTTCGTCGCCGCCGACGCGCGCGCGACGCGCGGCGAGCTGACGCGCCTGCGCGGCGTCTTCCGCGCCGCCACCGCGCTCTGCGCCGGCGCGCACGCGCGCGCCGCGGAGGCGGCGCGCCACCGCGAGCTCACCGAGATGAGCGACGTGAGCGCCGCGCTCGGCACCGAGCGCGATCTGCTCACGCTCCTCGAGATGATCCTCTCGCAGGCGCGCCGCATGACGGACAGCGACGCGGGCTCGGTATACCTCGTCGAGCGCGAGGGCGAGCACGGCACGCCGCGCGCACTCCGCTTCCGGCTCGCGCAGAACGACTCGCTGCCCGATCTCGCGCTCGACGAGTACACGGTGCCGCTCGACGCGTCGAGCGTCGCCGGCTACGCGGCCGCGACGGGCGAAGTGGTGAACATCGCCGACGCCGCGCGCCTCCCGCGCGACGCCGCCTACCGGCTCAACCGCAGCTTCGACGAGCGCTCGGGCTACCGCACGAAGTCCATGCTCGTCATCCCGATGACGACGCACCGGGCCGAGGTCGTCGGCGTGCTGCAGCTCATCAACCGCAAGCGCACGCGCGGCGCGGCGCTCGACTCGGCGGAGGCCACCGAGCGCGAGGTGCTGGCGTACGACGAGCGCGCGGTAGATCTCGTGCGCGCGCTCGCCGCGCAGGGCGCGGTGTCCATCGAGAACAGCCTGCTCTACGAGAGCATCGAGCGGCTCTTCGAGGGGTTCGTCACCGCGTCGGTCACCGCGATCGAGCAGCGCGACCCGACGACGTACGGCCACTCGGGCCGCGTCGCGACGCTGACCGTGCGACTGGCCGAGTCGCTCGCGATCGGCGGGCGCGGGCCCTACCGCGGGCTCCAGTTCACCCGCACGCAGCTTCGCGAGCTACGCTACGCCGGCCTGTTGCACGACTTCGGCAAGGTCGGCGTGCCGGAGTCCATCCTCGTGAAGGAGAAGAAGCTCTATCCGTCGGCGATCGAGGCGATCGGGCACCGCTTCGCGTTTCTCGTGCAGGCGGCCGAGCTCGAGTTCGAGCGCGCGCGCGCGCGCCACCTGCTCGAGCACGGGCGCGACCGCTACGACGAGACCGTGGCGGAGCTCGAGCGCGCGCTGATGAAGCGTCGGCTGGAGCTGGAGCGCTACCGGCAGGCGATCATCGCCGCCTGCGAGCCGACAGTGACCCCGGAGGGGACGTTTGCCGAAGTGATCGAGCTCGGCGCGAAGACCTTTCTCGATCTGGACGGCGAGGAGCGCGCCCTGCTCACGCCGTGCGAGCGGCGTCAGCTCTCGATCCGGCAGGGCACACTCGACGAGCACGAGCGGCGCGAGGTCGAGGCGCACGTGGACTTCACCTTCCGCTTCCTGCAGCAGATCCCGTGGACGCCGGAGCTGCGCAACGTGCCCGACATCGCGCGCGGCCACCACGAGAAGCTCGATGGCAGCGGCTACCCGCGCGGCGTCACCGGCGAGGCGATCTCGGTGCAGACGCGGATGATGACGATCGCCGACATCTACGACGCGCTGACCGCGAGCGACCGTCCGTACAAGCGCGCCATCCCGCGCGACGCCGCGCTCGACATGCTCGGCGACGAAGCGCGCGCCGGCAAGCTCGACGCGCACCTGCTGGCAACGTTCGTCGAGGCGCGGGTCTGGGAGGAGAGGAGCTAGCGGGATAGCGCGTAGTGCGTAGCGCTACCCGCTACAATCTCACGCCTTCCCCCAGCCGCCCCCACCCGGCGTCTCGATCGTCAGGACGTCGCCCGCGGCGAGCTCGACGCGGCACTTGGCCGGCAGCTCGCGGCCGTTGAGCAGGTTGCGCCCGGTGGCGCCGGGCGTGCCGCCGGCGGCGCCCTGTGGGGCACGGCGGCGGCGCTCGGTGAGCAGCGTGACCGTGCACCGCTCGAGCACACGATAGCGCCTGACGACGCCGTCGCCGCCACGATGCGCGCCGTCGCCGCCCGAGCCGCGGCGCACCGCGTACTCGTCGATGCGGATCGGATAGGCGCGCTCCAGCGATTCCATCGGGGTGTTGCGGGTGTTGCTCATGCCGACGTGGACCGCGCTCGGTCCGGCGCCACGGGCGCCACCTCCCTGCCCGCCGCCGAGCGTCTCGTAGAACGTCCAGCCGGCGCCGCCGAAGGTCACGTTGTTCATCGTGCCCTGCCCCTGCGCCGGCACGGGGACACCGGCGTCGGCGAGGGCGGAGTAGATGGTGTCGGTGATGCGCTGCGACATCTCGACGTTGCCGGCGGCGACGGCGGCCGGCCACTTCGCGTTCACGGCGCAGTCGTCGGGCGTGGTGATGGCGATGGCGCGGGCGATGCCGCCGTTCGTCGGAACGTCGTCGTCGAGCAGCGTCCGCAGGACGAAGACGGCGGCGGCACGGGCGACGGCCAACGGGCAGTTCACGTTGCCGCGCACTCGCGGCGACGTGCCGGCGAAGTCGAGGTACAGCGTGCCGCCCGCGGCACGCGCGGCGACCTGCACGACGACGTCGTCGTCGCTCACGCCGTCGCCCTCGAGCGCGTCGCGCGCCATGCCGCTCGCGCCCTCCAGCGCCGACAGCCGGGCGCGGGCGCGCCGCTCGGCGTAGTCGAGGAGCGCGTCGCAGGCGGCGTCGAGCCGCTCCCTGCCCTCGCGCGCGACCAGCGCCCGCCACCCGTCGGCGCCGGCGGCGCAGGCGGCGCGCTGCGCGAGCAGATCGCCGAGCCGCTCGGCGGGCGTGCGGACGTTGGCGAGCAGGAGCGCGAGCACGTCCTCCTCGAACGCCTCGGCCGCGCCACCGCGCACGAGCCGCACCGGAGGGACGACGATCCCCTCCTGCACGAGCTCCGTCGCGCCCTGCGGCATGCTCCCCGGACTCATCCCGCCGACGTCGGCGTGGTGCGCGCGCACCGCGGCGTAGCCCGCCACCTCGCCGCCGACGTCGATCGCCTCGACCATCGTCAGGTCGGGTAGGTGCGAGCCGCCGCGGTACGGATCGTTGAGGAGGAAGACGTCGCCCGGCCGTGGCCGGCGCTCGCGAACGGCGCGGACGGCCTCGGGCATCGCGCCGAGGTGCACCGGAATGTGCGCCGCCTGCGCGACCATCTCGCCACGCGCGTCGAACAGCGCGGCCGACGAGTCGCGCCGCTCGCGGATGTTGGGCGACAGCGCGCCGCGGACGAGCACGACGCCCATTTCCTCGGCGATCATCGCCACGGCGTGCGACATCACGCTGAGCGAGAGCGGGTCGAAGGCTACGGTCACGGGTCAGGGGGCCGGGGTCGGGGCTCTTCTCACGCGTCGCGGTCGAGCATCCAGCCGCCGATCGGGAGCGTGCGCGCGGTCCAGCCGGGCGCGACGAGCAGCGTCGCGTCGGGGAGCGTGACGATGCTCGGCCCGCGCAGTGTGACGTCGGCTGCGCCGCCGCCGTCGCGGCGCCCGTCGGGGTCCCAGCCGGCGACATCGGCGCGACGCGCCAGCACGACCTCGCGAGGCTCCGCCGACGCGGCGTGGCGGGCGCTCACGACCTCGGCGGGACGGTCGAGCGTGAAGCCGAAGCGCGCCCGGTGCGCGGCGGCGAACCGCTCGGCGACGCGCGCGCCGTCGTCGCCGTCGGCGAGGGGGACCTCGAGCTCGTAGCCCTGCCCGAAGTAGCGCACGCGAAGCCAGCTTCGCCGCGTCGCCCCCTCTCCCGCGCGCGCCGCGAGATCGTCGTGCACCGCGCGCAGCGCCGCCACGTCGAGCACGTCGGTCGGACGCATGACGCTGACGATCGCCTCGCGCCGCGCGGCGGCGAGCGCCAGGCCGAGCGCGCTGAGCACGCCCGCGTGCGGCGGAACGAGCACGCGCGTCATGCCGAGCCGCTCGGCGAGCGCGCACGCGTGCAGCGGCCCCCCGCCGCCGAACGCGACGAGCGTGCACCGTCGCGGGTCCACGCCGCGCTCGACGCTCACCCGCCGCAGCGCGCGCGACATCTCGGCGTCGGCGATCTCCACCATCGCGCGCGCCGTACGCTGGACGTCAGCGCCGAGCGACGCGGCCAGCGACGCGACGGCGCGGTGCGCGGCGTCGGTGTCGAGCCGCACGCCTACGCCGAACGACGCGGCCGCGATGTTGCCGAGCACGACGTGGGCGTCGGTGACCGTCGGCTCCGTGCCGCCGCGACCGAACGCCGCCGGCCCCGGCAGCGCGCCGGCGCTGCGCGGCCCGACGCGGAGGGCGCCGCCGTCGTCGCGCCAGCCGATGCTGCCACCGCCCGCCGACACCGTCTCGACGAGCACGCGCGGCAGCGCGATCGGCACGCCGGCCACCGTGCCGCCCGCCTCGACGAGCGCCTCGCCGTCCACGACGAGACCGACGTCCGCGCTCGTGCCGCCCACGTCCACGGTGAGTGCCGCGTCCACACCGGCCGCGCGCGCC
>DATMHT010000413.1:0-4509 GCA_035554795.1 Gemmatimonadaceae bacterium
CTGGAAGTCGGTGAACAGGCTGCACGACGACACCTCGAGCCAGCTCCCGACGCCGGGTGCCCATGCCTCCAGGTCGTACGTCTTCGCGCTCGAGAAGCCGGTGTCGCCGGCGGCGAGCAGCTTCACGCGGTACGGGATGCCGAGGCGCTGGAGGACGGTCTCGGCATGCCCGGTCAGCCGCTGCAGCTCCGCCTCCCCGTCCTCGGGCGCGACGTACCGCACCAGCTCGACCTTGTCGAACTGGTGCGTGCGCAGGATGCCGCGCGTGTCCTTCCCCGCGGAGCCGGCCTCGCGGCGGAAGCACGGCGTGTAGGCTACGAAGCCCATCGGCAGCCGCGTGCCGTCGAGCATCTCGTCGCGGTACAGGTTCGTGACCGGAACCTCGGCCGTCGGGATCAGGAAGAGGTCGTCGCCCTCGATCTTGTAGGCGTCGTCCTCGAACTTCGGCAGCTGGCCCGTGCCGGTCATGCTGGCGCGGTTCACGAGCACCGGCGGCCACACTTCCTCGTAGCCGTGCTCGCCGGTGTGGAGGTCTATGAAGAAATTCATGACCGCGCGCACGAGGCGCGCGCCCTGGCCGCGGTAGACGACGAAGCCCGAGCCGCTCACCTTCGCCGCCCGCTCCAGATCGATGATCCCGAGGTCGGCGGCGACGTCCCAGTGCGGGCGCACGCCCTCCGACGAGCGCGGCTCGCCCCAGCTCCGGACGATGACGTTCTCCTCCTCGCCACCCTCCGGCACGTCCGCGCAGGTCACGTTCGGGATCTCGAGCAACGTCCCCTGCAGCTCGGTCTCGACGCGGACGCGCTCGGCCTCGACCGCCGCGATCTCGTCGCCGAGCACGCGGCCGCGCGCGATCAGGTGATCGGCGCTCTCCTTGTTGCGCTTGAGCCGGGCGACCTCCTGGCTCGATGCGTTGCGCTCCGCCTTCTTCTCCTCGACCGACTGGATCAGCGTGCGGCGCTCGCGGTCGAGCGCCTCGAGGCGGTCGAGCGTGGCCGCGAGCGTGTCGAGCTTGCCGCGCCGGCGCATCCCGTCGCGCAGCGCGTCGATCTGCTCGCGCACCATCCGCAGGTCGTGCATGGCGAGCGCCTTACTTGGAGGGGACGACGCCGGGAACGAAGGACCGGAAGCCGCAGTTCGGGTCGGAGGCGATGCGGAAGTAGATCGCCTTGATCGCCGGCGCGGTGCTGTCCACGACGATCTTCGAGTAGTTGTACGGCGAGAGCTCGATCGAGCACTGCGTCGTCTGCGCCTGGACGAGCACGACCTGGCCCGGCTCCACGGTCACGGCGACGGAGTCGTACTGGTAGCCGCCCGTCGGCGCGAGCGTCACGCTCTCGAACGTCCCGGACGCGAGCTGCAGCCCGACGCGGCGCCCGCCGACCCCCGACACGACCCGCCGCTGCGGGTACAGGACGACCTTGCCCGTCGCGTCGAGGTCGAAGGCGACGTCGAACTCGGCCGACGAAGCGACGGGGACGACGATCGGCTTCGCGACGACGTTGCCATCCGCGTTGGTGCTGCGGGATCCGGTGATCACGGCGGTCGGATAGTCGCGCCGCGCCGTGACCGTGTCGGACAGCGCGTACACGGTCAGCGTGTCGAGGCCCGTGCGGAACTGGGCCTTGAGCCCGGTGGTGTCCTTGCACGCGCCGAGCAGCGTCGTCGCGAGGAGCGCGAGCGCGGAGCACGCCGGCACGAGGGAACGGCGGCGCGCGGTACGGCGGTCGTGCTGGGGCGACGTCATGCGGGTCGGAAGGGTCGGAGACGGGGACGGCCCGCGCGCCGTCGGGCGCCCGGCGGGCGGGAGTAGAATACCCCGCGGCACAGGAGACTTCAAGCGATTGGGCTCGCTTGACTTCGCCCCCGTGCAGACCGTACCCTTCGCAACACTTTTCGCGACCCTCACTCGGAGCGACGATGCCCACCATCCGCGACCTCGTTGGCGCGATCCGCCAGCGCGAGGGCGTCGAGGCCGCGATCGTGCTCGGCCGCGACGGCCTGCTCATCGACAGTCAGGCGGTTCCCAACCTCGACGCCGAAGACGTCGCGGCGCACGTCCCGTCCATCATCAGCGCCGCCGACGAGCTCGGGTCAGCCGCCGCGCGCGGCGCGCTGACCACCGCGGTGCTCGAGTATCCGCGCGGCATCGCCGTCGTCTCCGCCCTCACCGCCGACGCCGTGCTCCTCGTCCTCGTCGCCCCCTCGGCCAACGTCGGCCAGCTCCTCTTCGAGCTGCGCCGGAACCGCGAGCACATCGCGGCGCTCGTGTGATCGGAGACATGATGGAATCATCCACGCACGACGCGCCGCAGGCCGCGCCCCGCGTCGCCGCCGCCGCCCCGAAGCCGATCCACGTCCTCGTCGCCGACGACGAGCCGCACATCGGCCGGATCATCAAGATGAAGCTCGAGCAGGGACCTTTCCGCGTGTCGCTCGCCTACGACGGGCGCGAGGCGCTCGACGTCCTGCGGCGCGAAGGCGACATCGGTCTCGTGCTCCTCGACCTCATGATGCCGCAGCTCAGCGGGCTCGACGTCCTCGCCGCCATCCGCGCCGACGAGCGGCTCCGCGACGTGCCGTGCATGATCCTCACCGCCGCCGGCCAGGAGGCGCAGCACCGCCGCGCCGTGGAGCTCGGCGCGAGCGAGTTCATGACGAAGCCGTTCAGCCCGAAGCGGCTGTACGCGCGCGCCGCGGAGCTGGCCGGCGTGAGCGACGACGACGGCGGCGCGGGAGGCAGCGCGTGAATCGTTGGGCCGTGGTCCTGGCCGGCGGCGTTGGTTCCCGCTTCTGGCCCCTCAGCACGCCGCAGCGCCCCAAGCAGCTCCTCCCCCTCGTCAACGACGCCCCGCTCCTCGACAACACGCTCGCGCGTCTCGCGCCGCTCGTGCCGGCGGAGCGGACGCTGTTGCTCACCAATGCCGCGCTGACGGAGCCGATCTGCGCGCTCTGCCCGTCGCTCCCGCGCGAGAACGTCGTCGCCGAGCCGAGGCCGGCCGGCACGGCGGCGGCGCTGGCGTGGGCGGCGGCCGAGATCGAGCGCCGCGCCGGCGGCGACGCGGTGATGATCTGCGTGCACGCCGACTGGGCGATCGGCGACGAGCCGGGCTTCCGCGACACGCTCGCGCGCGCCGCCGAGGTGGCGGAGCGGTCGCACGCGCTCGTGACCGTCGGCATCGTGCCGACCCGCCCCGACCCCGGCTTCGGCTACATCCAGCCCGCCGAAGCGGCCACGGGCGCCGACGCGCCGCACGGCGCGCGGCGCGTCGCCCGCTTCGTCGAGAAGCCGGATCGAGCGAACGCGGAGCGGATGGTGCGCGAGGGCTATCTCTGGAACTCCGGGATCTTCGTCTGGCGCGTCGGTGACTTTCTCGCCGAGCTGCGCCGGCACACGCCGGAGGTCGCGCCGGCGCTGGACGCCGCCGGCGGCGACGCCCGCGTGTTCTTCGCGGCCGTCAAGCCGATCTCGGTGGACGTCGGCGTCCTCGAGCGGAGCGACAAGGTGCGCGTCCTGCCGGGCGACTTCGGCTGGGACGACGTCGGCACGTGGGCGGCGCTCCGCCGGGTGCGCGGCGGCGACGCGGCCGGCAACGCGACGAGCGGGCTCGTTCACGCGCTGCAGGCCACCGGCAACGTCGTGCACGCCGAAGGGAACGCGGTGGTCCTCTACGGAGTATCCGACCTCGTCGTCGTCACGCGCGACGGCCTGACCCTCGTCACCACCGTGGACCGCTCGGCCGACTTGAAGACGCTCATCGACACGCTGCCGCCCGCCTTCCGCGGACGGGAATGACGGCTCCGCTCTACCTGTACGACGACGCCCGCGCCCGGACGTTCGAGCCGTTCGCCCTGACGCGTCCGGCGAGCGAGCTGCGCGCCGGCGCCGAGATCGTGCGTCGCCGCTGGGAGCGCGCCCTCGGTGCCCGCGCCGCCGGCTTCGTCGGCGCGCCACACCTCGCGCACTTCGAGGAGTTCGACGCTCCCGGCGCCGCGCACGGGCTGCTTCCCGCCGGCGCGGTCGTCGCGAACAGCCGCTGCACGCCGCGCCTCGTCACGGTCGCCGACGCCGACTGCTCCGTGTGGCGCTGCGAGGGACGCGTCGCGGCCGTGCGGCTGGCGCAGGCGACGACGGTCGCCCACCTCGCCGACGGGAGCGTCGCGCTCGAGCAGCTAGCGCCCAAGACGGGAGCGCGCGAAGGGACGATCGAGGGATGGTGGACCGACGAGGTGTGGGATCACCTGCGCCAGCTGAACGCGCAGCTCGCCGACGACCTCCCGCTGCTCGCCTCGACGCTCGTGTGCGAGCCGCCGCCCGCCCACACCACCGTACTCGGCGCGCACGCGGTCCACCTCGAGCGCGGCGCGACGATCGAGCCGTTCGTCGTGCTCGACGCGACCGCAGGCCCGATCCTCGTGCGCCGCGCCGCGGTCGTGCAGTCGTTCACGCGACTGAGCGGACCGGCGTACGTCGGCGAGGGGACGACGATCGTCGGCGACCGCGTG
>DATMHT010000414.1:0-3543 GCA_035554795.1 Gemmatimonadaceae bacterium
CCCGAGTTCGAGATCCCCGGGCACGCCAGCCTGATGGTCTCGCGCCGCCGCGACGTCTTCGGCTATGCCGGCGACACCTCGTGGCGCGCGACGATCAACATGGGACGCGAGAGCGCGTACGCGGCGGTGGACAGCATCATCGGCGAGATCGCCGGCGTCTTCCGCACGAGCCCCTACATCCACATCGGCGGCGACGAGGTGGATCTCGCGTACGTGGCCGCCGACCCCGACGTGCAGCGCTACATGAAGGCGCACGACATCGCCGACGTGGACGAGCTGTACCGGCAGTTCCTCGTCCGCGCCGACGAGATGGTCCGGCGGCACGGCAAGCGCACGATCGTCTGGGAGGGATTCCGCAAGGGCGGGCGGATCCAGATCCCGCGCGACGTCCTCGTCATCGCGTGGGAGACCAAGTACCAGCTCCCGCAGGACCTCCTCGCCGGCGGCTACACCGTCGTCAACGCGAGCTGGAAGCCGCTCTACATCGCGAACCAGCGCCGGTGGCCGGTGGAGTACATCTACGACACGTGGAACCTCTGGCGCTGGGAGAACTGGGTTCCGTACATGCCGTCGTACACGCCGATCCAGCTCGACTCCACGCCGCGCGTGATCGGCGCGATGATGTGCGCGTGGGAGCAGCCGCAGTGGGCGGAGCTCGAGTCGGTGCGCCGCCGGCTCCCCGCGCTCGGCGAGCGGACGTGGAACGGGTCGCTGCGCCCCGAGCGCCCGTACGCGTGGTTCGAGCACACGCTCGCCCACACCGACTCCGCGCTCGAAACGGTGCTCGGCCCGGTGACGATCGCCGCGCGCGGGCTGCGCTACCCCGGGCTCGTGGACGGGCATTACAACGAGCCCGCCTGGTTCGACGACACGCTCACCGTCGCGCTCGGGCTCGCGCGCGGCACGAGCCCCGGCGTCGTCGTCCGCTACACGCTCGACGGATCCATGCCCGACGCGCGGTCGCCGCGCTACGAGCGCCCGCTCACCCTCGCCGCCACCACCGACTTGCGCGCCCGCGCCTTCGGGCCGGCGGGCGAGCCGGTGGGCTACGACCGCTGGATGCGCTACGAGCTGCACCCGATCCGCGGCGACGTGCAGGGCGAGCTCCGCGCGCCGCTCTCGTCGCTGTGGGAGCTGCTGAGCGACGCCGCCGTCTTCACGCGTCCGCCGGTGACGATCCGCCTCTCGAGCGGCCGGCGCGGCGTCATCCGCTACACGCTCGACGGCTCGGCGCCGACGTCGGCGTCGGCCGAGTACCGCGCGCCGATCGTGGTCACGGACACGGCGGCCGTGCGGGCGCGCCTCTTCTCCCCGGCCGGCGAGGCGATGGGCGAGGAGTGGGCGCAGCGCTTCGAGCGCGCCACCACACCCACGCCGCCGGCTCGCCCATGAAGACCGTCGCGACCATCGGATACGAAGCGGCGTCCATGCCGCGCTTCCTCGGCGCCCTGAACGACGCCCGCGTCGAGCTGCTCGTGGACGTCCGCGCCGTCGCCAGCTCGCGTCGTCCCGGATTCTCGAAGACGAAGCTCGCCGCGAACCTCGCCGAGGCCGGGATCGACTATCTGCACCTGCGGGGGCTCGGCACGCCGGCGGACGGCCGCGCCGCGGCCCGCGCCGGGCACTACGACGAGCTGCGCACGATCTTCCTCGCGCACCTCGCGAAACCCGAGGCGCAGGACGAGCTCGAGACACTCGCCGGCCTCGTGCGCGATGGCAAGCGCAAGGTATGCCTGCTCTGCTTCGAGGCCGACCCCGCGCACTGCCACCGCACGATGGTCGCGGAAGCGCTGACCGCGCTCGTGCCCGTGCGCGTCGAGCACCTCTTTCCGTGGCCCGAAGCGGAGGACGACGACGCCGAGTAGGCGACGACCCCGCCGCCGCGTCGTCGACCAGTCTCGCATGCCGGGATCGTACCTCGAGTCCGTCCTCACGACCGCGTGCCCGCCGTTCGGCGAGGAGTGGGCGGCGCTCACGCGCACCTGGGGGCCGGGCGCGGAGCCATCGGCGAGCGACCTGCTCGCGGCGCTGCGGGCGCACGTCGAGGAGCGCCTGGCCGAGGGGCGCGTCGCCGACGTCGTGCGACTCTTCTTCGCCGTCGAGCGCCTGCTCGAGGAGGCGGACCCGATCCTTCAGGATCTGCTCGAGTGCGAGCTCCTCGCGCCGCTCGCCGCCGCCTGCCGCGTCATGCGCATCGACCAGCGGCTCGTGCTGCCGCACCTCGGCCGCCGGTCGCGCGTGGCATGGGAGCGCGGCTGGGGCTGACCGCGTATCGGCCTCTGGCCCACTGCCGCCGACGCCGGTATGTTGGCGCCATGGACGAAGAGCTCTTCAACATCTCGATCCGGAAGTTCCTCAAGCACTTCGGCGTCACGGCACAGCGCGAGATCGAGCGCGCCGTGCGCGCGGGCATCGAGGACGGGACGCTGCGCGGCAGCGAGACGATCCCCGTTCACGCGACGCTCACGATCGACGGCCTGCTCGTGGACTTCCGCGTGGACGGCGAGCTGACGCTGTCCTGACGGGTAAGCGGGGTGACGGGTAAAGGGCAACGGGTAAGGGGAAGGCGCCCTTACCCGTTACCCGTTACCCCTTACCCCTTACGCGTTACCCGCCTCTCCGCGCACAGCACTCTCCTCCCATGACCCTCCCGCGCCTTCCCCTCTTCTCCGCGCTCGTCGTCACCTCGCTCGCCGCCGTCGCCTGCCGCTCGCACGGCGGTGCAGCGGTCTCCACGACCGCCGCGCCCGCCACCGCCGTCGCCTCCCCGTCGTCGCGCGACACGGCGGCGCTGCTCGCCGCGGCGCGGCCGGAGATCGACGCGGCGAACGCGGCGTGGCTCCCCGGGCTGCGGCGGCACGACGCGCAGGCGATCGTCGCCGCCTACGCCGACAGCGGCGTCTTCGTCCTGCCGAACGGCGACACGATCCGCGGCCGCGACGCGATCGCGCGGATGTACGAGTCGCGCTTCCCGCTCATGGGCACCGTCCTGAGCGGCGAGGTCGTGCAGGGGGGCATGAAGCTCGTGGACGGCCGCATCTACGAGTGGGGGCGGGCGACGCTCGAGCTGAGCGGGCGCGCACCGGGCGACCCGCCGCGCCGCGGCGGGGGCGACTACCTCACGGTCTGGCAGCGCGACGCGGCCGGCCACTGGCGCATCGTCCGCAACCTCGCGTTCTAGGAGCGCGCGCGCGTGCCGCGCTACGTCGCCCTGCTGCGCGCCGTCAACGTCGGCGGCCGCGTCGTGAAGATGGACCGGCTGCGCGCGCTGTTCGAGGCGCTGAAGCTCCGCAACGTCGAGACGGTGATCGCGAGCGGCAACGTCCTCTTCGACGCCGGTCGGGACGACGCGGCCGCGCTCGAGCGGCGCATCGAGCGGCACCTCGAGCGCGCCCTCGGCTTCGAGGTCGCGACCTTCGTGCGGACGGCGGCCGAGCTGGCGGCGGTCGCCGCCTACGAGCCGTTCGCGGCGCTCGGCCCGCTCGAGGCGGGGCGCGACCTCTGGATCGGCTTCCTCAGCGCCCCGCCGACGGCCGACGTCGA
>DATMHT010000415.1:0-2684 GCA_035554795.1 Gemmatimonadaceae bacterium
AAGGCGATGGAAGAGCTGTACCCGGTGCTCAAGCGCGACTACCCGCTGAACGAGAAGAACCTCGAGTTCTGGGTCTCCGACAAGGACTCGCCGTACACGGAGGTCCGGCGCTTCGACTGGTTCCGCGGCTACCAGGTCGGCGGCCGCTCGCTCATGTGGGGACGCCAGAGCTATCGGTGGAGCGACTTCGACTTCGAGGCCAACGCGAAGGACGGCATCGCCGTCGACTGGCCCATTCGCTACGCCGAGCTCGCGCCGTGGTACGACCACGTCGAGCGGCACGCCGGAATCGCCGGCTCGCACGAAGGGCTGCCGCAGCTTCCCGACGGACAGTTCCAGCCGGCGATGCCGCTCAACTGTGGCGAGGAGCTCGTCGCCGGGCGGCTCGCGAAGCGGTACGGCGGCCGCCGCCGCATCATCCCCGGCCGCACCGCGAACGCGACGCAGGCGCTTCCCGGACGCAGCGCCTGCCAGTACCGGAACGCCTGCTGGCTCGGCTGCCCCTACGGCGCCTACTTCAGCACGCAGTCGTCCACGCTGCCGGCGGCGGCGAAGACCGGGCGTCTGACGCTCAAGCCGTTCGCGATCGCGAGCGAGGTGCTCTACGATCGCGACCGCAAGCGCGCCAGCGGCGTGCGCGTGCTCGACGCGATCACCAACGAGACCACCGACTACGCGGCGAAGGTCGTCTTCCTCTGCGCGTCGACGCTCAACTCGACGTGGCTCCTGATGCGTTCCGCGACCGACCTCTGGCCGGGCGGGCTCGGGAGCAGCTCGGGGGAGCTCGGGCACAACCTCATGGACCACCACTTCCGCGCCGGCGCCGACGGCACGCTCGAGGGGCTCGACGACGAGTACTACTACGGCCGCCGCCCGACCGGCTTCTACGTGCCGCGCTACCGCAACCTCTTCGGCGACCGGCGGCCGTACCTGCGCGGCTTCGGCTACCAGGGCGGCGCGGGCCGGGAGGGCTGGAGCCGCGGCGTCGCCGAGCTGGGCGTCGGTGGCGCGTTCAAGGACGCGATGGCCCAGCCCGGGCACTGGACGATCGGCGCCACCGGGTTCGGCGAGATGCTCCCGAGGCACGACAACAAGGTGTCGCTGGATGAGCGGAAGACGGACAAGTGGGGACTGCCCGTGCTGAAGATCGACTGCGCCATCGGCGAGAACGAGCGCCTGATGCGCCAGGACATGATGGCGGACATGGCCGACATGCTCGAGCAGTGCGGCGTGAAGAACGTGAAGACGCACGACGACGAGTACTTCCCGGGCATGGGGATCCACGAGATGGGGACGGCGCGCATGGGGCGCGACCCGAAGACGTCGGTGCTCAACCGGCACAACCAGGTCTGGGACGCGCCGAACGTCTTCGTCACCGACGGCTCGTGCATGGTGTCGTCCGCGTGCCAGAATCCGTCGCTCACCTACATGGCGCTCACGGCGCGCGCCGCGGATTACGCGGTGGCCGAGCTGAATCGGCGCAATCTCTGATGACGAGACTCGAACAAGACCGGCCGCTCTCGACGCTCGGCTCTCGGCTCTCGGCCGAGGACGCAGTAGCCGAGAGCCGAGAGCCGAGCGCCGAGAGCCGCATCTCGCGCCGCGAGGCGGTCCGGCGCGTCAGCGCGCTGCTTGGCGGGGTCGCGCTCGTCGGCGGGAGCACGCTGATCGCCGCCTGCGAGCGCGAGCGCGCCCCGGTGGCCGCGGGCAAGAGCATCGGCACGTTCACGCCGGACGACGTCGCCTTCCTCGACGAGGTGGCGGAGACGATCCTGCCCCAGACGTCGACGCCGGGCGCGAAGGCGGCGCGGACGGGCGCGTTCATGGCGCTGATGGTCACCGACAGCTACGACGCGCGCGAGCAGCGCGCCTTCCGCGACGGCATGCGCGCGCTCGACGCGGCGAGCGTGAAGGCGAACGGCGCGCCGTTCATGAAGGCGACGCCGCCGCAGCGCCTCGCCCTGCTCGAGTCGCTCGACCGCGAGCAGAAGCAGGTGATGGACGCGCGCGAGGCGGCACGAAAGGCGCGCGAGATGGCGACGGCGGGCGCTGCCGCGCCCGACACGACGAAGCCGGCGGAGGCGAAGAAGTCCGACGCGTACCTGCCCGACGAGCGCAAGGAGAACGCACCGGGCCCGGACGCGAGCGCCGCACCCGCCGTCACCGCCGAGCCGCCCGCGCACTTCTTCCGCATGATGAAGGAGCTGGCGCTGCTCGGCTACTTCACCTCGGAGGTCGGCTGCACGCAAGCGCAGCGCTACGTGGAGTCTCCCGGCCGCTTCGACCCGTGCGTGCCGTACACGCCGGGCGAGAAGGCGTGGGCGGCGCATGCCTGATTGGTAATCGCGTAGCGCGTAGCGCGTAGCGCGTAGCCGGGCTGGCCGCTCGGGACGTCCCGAGGCAGGGCCGCTACGCGCTACGCGCTACGCGCTACGCGCCCTCACCTCGCCGGCGTCAGGCGGATGTTGCGGTACTCGACTGCGGTATGGTCGCCCTGGAGGAGGATCGGACCGGGCGCGCCCTCGTCGCTGTCGAGCGCGCCGCCGGTGACGCCGGGGATGACCGCGTCGCCGATCACCGTGCGGCCGTTCAGCACGACGGTCACGCGCCGGCCGACGAGCGTGATGTCGTACGTCTGCCAGCGGCCGGGCCCCGTCGCGGCGTTCTCGTTAGGCGGCAGGAAG
>DATMHT010000416.1:0-1900 GCA_035554795.1 Gemmatimonadaceae bacterium
ACCACGCGCGTCATGCTCGTGTCGTAGAACGCCAGCGCCTGGACGCCGATCGCGAAGTGCACGGTGCGCCGCTCACCCGGCGCCAGGTGCACGCGCCGGAAGCCGCGCAGCTCCTGCACGGGCCGGGCGACGCTCGCCACGTCGTCGCGGACGTAGAGCTGCACCACCTCGTCGCCCGCGACCGATCCCGTGTTGGCGACGTCCACGGCCACGTCGATCGAGTCGCCCGGGCGCAGCACGGACGCACTCAGCCGCGGCGCGCTCGACGTGAAGGTCGTGTAGCTCAGCCCGTAGCCGAACGGATAGAGCGGCGTCCACGGCAGGTCGATGTAGCGTGACGTGTAGCGGTTGTCCGCCGACGCCGGCCGCCCGGTGCTCTTCTGCGCGGCGTAGATGGGGACCTGCCCCGTGGCGCGCGGGAAGGTGACCGGCAGTCGGCCGCTCGGGGCGTAGGCGCCGAAGAGCACGTCCGCCGTCGCGTTGCCCGCCTCGACGCCACCGAACCACGCCTCGACGATCGCCGGCACGTGGTCGTGCAGCCACGGGATCGCGAGCGGGCGGCCGTTCATGAGCACGACGACCGTGGGCACGCCGGTCGCCTGCACCGCTTCCGCGAGCCGCCGCTGCGCGCCCGGCAGGTCGAGCGACGCGCGGCTGCTCGCCTCGCCGGTCATGTCGCGCGATTCGCCGAGCACGAGGATCGCGACGCTCGCCTGCCGCGCGACGCGCACCGCCTCGGCGACGCCGCTCGTGTCGTCGCTCTCGGGCGACGCGCCGCGCGCGTACAGCACGCGGGTGCGCGGCGACACCGCGGCGCGGATGCCATGGAGCACGGTGACCGCGTCCGACTCGCGGGCACGCACTGCCCAGCTGCCGATGGCGGCCGCGGAGTCGGTGGCGAGCGCGCCGATCACGGCCACCGCGCCGACGTCGCGCTTCAGCGGGAGCACGCCGCCCCGGTTCTCGAGGAGCACGATGGACTCGCGCGCCGCCTCGCGGGCGAGCGCGCGGTTGGCCGCGGTGAGCGTCACCGCCCGCGCGTGCTCCTCGCTCGCGCCGTGGTACGGATCGGCGAACAGGCCGAGCCGGTACTTGAGCCGGAGCACGCGCCGCACCGCCTCGTCCAGCTCCCGCCGCGACACTCGGCCCGATCGGACGAGGGGCGCCAGATCGTGGGAGTAGATCTGCGACACCATGTCCATGTCCACGCCGGCGTGGAGCGCGAGCGCGCCCGCCGCGGCGCGGTCGCCGGCGACGCGGTGGCTCAGTAGCTCGCCGACGCCGTTCCAGTCGCTCACGACCGTGCCGTCGAAGTGCCACTCGTCGCGCAGGATGTCGGTGAGCAGCCGGCGATTGGCGTGCGAGGGAATGCCCGCGATCTCGTTGAAGCCCGCCATCAGCGTCTGCGCGCCGGCGCACACCGCGGCGTGGAAGGGCGGCAGATACAGCTCGCGCAGCCCACGCTCAGAGACGTCCGCGCCGTTGTAGTCGCGTCCGCCCTCGGCGGCGCCGTACCCGGCGAAGTGCTTCGCCGTCGCCGCGATGGCGGTCGGCGCGCGCAGGGCCTGCCCTGAGCGAAGCGATGGGTCGCCGCCCTGGAAGCCGCGCACGCGCGCGGCGGCGAAGGCGGCGCCGAGGAACGGGTCCTCGCCCGATCCCTCCATGATGCGCCCCCACCGCGGATCGCGGGCGACGTCCACCATCGGCGCGTAGGTCCACGCGATGCCGTTCGCCGCCGCCTCGATCGCCGCGACGTGGGCCGTGCGTTCGGCGAGCGACGGATCCCAGCTGCTCGCCTCGGCGAGCGGGATCGGGAACACGGTGCGGAAACCGTGGATCACGTCGTCGGCGAAGAGCAGCGGCACGTGCAGCCGCGACCGCTCGACGGCGAGGCGCTGCA
>DATMHT010000417.1:0-1812 GCA_035554795.1 Gemmatimonadaceae bacterium
GGTGTGCAGCACCGGCAGCCACGTTTCGCCGCTCGGGTTGAAGCGGCGCGGCGCGATGTGCGGGAGGACGCCGAGTCGGGCGCTCTCGCGGTACTCGCGATCCACGTCGAGGAGCTCGGCGACGGGCGGCGCGTGCACCGCGGGCACCGTCGTGGCGCGGCGGCGGCCGAGCCGCGTCGCGAGCGCGTCGCGAACGCCGGCGACGCGCTTCTCGCCGAAGCCCTCCAGATCGCGCAGGCGACCGTCGGCGGCGGCGGCCTCGAGCTCCTCGAGCGAGTCGATGTCCAGCTCCTCGTGCAGCCGCTGGGCGAGTCGCGGCCCGATTCCCGGCACGGACGCGAGCAGGGCGACCGGATCGTTCTCGCCGCGGAGCCGCTCGAGCATCGCGAGCTGCCCGGTGTTGACCAGCTCGGCGATCGTGCGAGCGAGCCCGGCGCCGATCGCCGGGAGCCGGTCGAGGCCGTCGAGCCCCTCGTCGCGGAGGATGTCCGCGACGGGACGGGTCAGCGCACGGAGCGTCGCGGCCGCGTTGTGGTAGGCCTTCACGCGGAACGGGTTCGCCTGCTGCTGCTCGAGGAGCTGCGCGACCTCGTCGAGGCGCCGCGCGATGCCGGCGTTGGAGGTCGCGTCGGACGTCGGCGTGAGCGGAGCGTGCGGCGGGTGGTGGCGCGTCTCAGGCATCGGTCCCTCCACGATCGTGCGGGTCGCAGCGGCGAGCAGCGCGCTCGCCGGTCATCCGGCCGTGCCCTCGAGCGTCGAGACGTCGCCCTCGGGGAGCCCGAGCTCGCGCGCCTTCAGCAGCCGGCGCATGATCTTCCCGCTCCGCGTCTTGGGGACGCTCTCGACGAAGACGATCTCCTTCGGCGCGACGACGGCGCCGAGCCGCACGCGCGCGAAGCCGAGCAGCTCGAGCCGCAGATCGTCGGTCGCGGCGTGGCCGGGCTTGAGCGCGACGAACGCCTTCACCGTCTCGCCGATCACGGGGTCCGGCTTGCCGATGACGGCCGCCTCGGCGACGGCGGGGTGCTCGAGCAGCGCGCTCTCCACCTCGAACGGTCCGATGAGGTGGCCGGCGGACTTGATCACGTCGTCGGCGCGGCCCACGAACCAGAAGTAGCCGTCGGCGTCGCGGCGGGCGAGGTCACCGGTGAGGTACCAGCCGTCGGCGAAGCACTTCCGGTAGCGCTCGTCGTCGTGCAGGTAGCCGCGGAACATGGACGGCCACCCGGGGCGGAGGGCGAGCTCGCCCTGCTCGCCGGACTCGGCGACCTCCGTGACGTGACCGTCGTCCAGGCGGCGCACGATCGCGGCGTCAACGCCCGGGAGCGGCCGCCCCATGGAGCCGGGGCGCACTTCCATCGCGCGGTAGTTGGCGATCATGATCCCGCCAGTCTCCGTCTGCCACCAGTTGTCGTGGATCGGGAGACCGAACGCTTCCTGTCCCCATACCACGGCCTCCGGGTTGAGCGGCTCGCCGACGCTGGCGATGAAGCGCAGGGAAGGGAGCTCGTAGCGGCGCGCGACGTCGGCGCCGACCTTCATCATCATCCGCACGGCCGTCGGCGCGGTGTACCAGACGGTCACGCGCTGGTCGCGCAGGATCCCGTACCATCGCTCGGCGTCGAAGTCGCCCTCGTCCACGACCATCGTGACGCCGTTCGTGAGCGGCGCGACGATCCCGTACGACGTGCCGGTCACCCAGCCGGGATCGGCGGTGCACCAGAAGACGTCGTCGGGGTGCAGGTCGAGCGCGAGCTTGCCGGTGACGTGGTGCGCGACGACCGCCTGGTGCACGTGCACCGCGCCCTTGGG
>DATMHT010000418.1:0-1686 GCA_035554795.1 Gemmatimonadaceae bacterium
ATGAGCACGCAGGAATCAGGCATCAGGTACGAACTGAATGTGACGCTGCTCGCAATCTCGCGACTGCTCATGTGCGAGTATAGTCGAGCGCGGTGACAGCGTTCGCCGGCCGCGCGTCCTGTGACGTAGCTCGCCTCGCCACCCTCGACCGGCCGCCGACGACGTATGTCTCCATTCCGCCGGGCCTCGCCCACGCCCACCCGGATCGCCGCCGCCGCTGCCGCCAGCGCCTCTTCGGGGCGCGTGCCGCGCGTGGACCTGTCGGAGGTGCTCGCCGCGCTGTCGCGTGCGCTCGACCTCACCGAGGGGCAGCCGCAGGGACACTCGGCGCGCGCCGCCGTCGTCGGCCTGCGCCTGGCCGACGAGCTGGGCTTCGCCGCGCCCGACCGCTCGGCGCTCTTCTACGCGATCCTCCTCAAGGACGCCGGCTGCTCGAGCAACGCCGCCCGCATGAGCGCGATCTTCGGTGCCGACGACCGCGCGATCAAGCCGCGGATGAAGCTCGTGGACTGGCACCGCCGCGGCCGGCTCGCGCTCGAGACCTGGCGCGCGGTCGGCACGACGGGCGAGTTCGGCGGTGGCCTGCTCCGGTCGAAGATCCGCCACTTCGCCGCCATCGCCCGCTCGCCGGGCATCACGCGCGACCTGATCCAGGTGCGCTGCGACCGCGGCGCCGCGATCGCCCTCGGCCTCGGCTTCCCGCAGCTCACCGCCGACGCCATCCGCTCGCTCGACGAGCACTGGGGCGGGGGCGGCTATCCGGACGGCCGGCGCGGCACCGAGATCCCGCTTTTCGCGCGCATCGCCAACCTCGCCCAGTGCGTCGAGACGGTGCACGCGTCGCACGGCGTGGAGGCGGCGCTGCGCCTCGTCCGCGAGCGCCGTGGCAGCTGGTTCGACCCGATCCTCGTGGACCGTGTGCTCGCCTGGCGCGACGACCACGCCTGGTGGGACGCGCTCGCCCGGACCGCGCCGGCCGACGTGCGTCTCGACGGTGCCGGCGACCCGGGGCCGGTGGACGCGAGCCGTCTCGACGACATCGCCCGCGCCTTCGCCGACATCATCGACGCGAAGTCCCCGTACACCTACCGCCACTCGACGAACGTCGCCGAGTACGCGGCCGGCACCGGGCGGGCGATGGGGATGTCGGCCGACGCCGTCGCGCTGCTCTACCGCGCCGGCCTGCTGCACGACGTCGGCAAGCTCGGTGTGTCGAGCCGCGTGCTCGACAAGCCGGGCAAGCTCACGGACGACGAGCGCGCCGAGGTCGAGCGCCACCCGGGCTACACCTGGGACATCCTGTCGGCGGTCTCCGCCTTCCACCCGTTCGCCTGGACCGCGGCGACGCACCACGAGAAGCTCGACGGCAGCGGCTACCCGTGGGGCCTCGGCGCCGCCGACCTCGACGCACCGGCCCGCGTCCTCGCCGTCGCCGACATGTACGAGGCGCTCACCGCCGACCGTCCCTACCGCGCCGGCCTGACACCGGCCGCGGCCCTCACGCTCCTCCGCGGCGAGCAGGGCACGAAGCTCTGCCCGAACGCGGTCGAGGCGCTGGAGACGTACGTGCAGCAGCGGCGGGAGACGGGGCGGGCGATCGCGTGAGCGCGTAGCGGGTAGCGGGTAGCGCGTAGCGAGCAACCGCTCCGGACGTCCCGCTACGCGTTACGCGTTACGCGTTACGCG
>DATMHT010000419.1:0-12401 GCA_035554795.1 Gemmatimonadaceae bacterium
GGCGCCTTCTTCTTCGTCGGCGCGCGCTGCGAGGAGCGGGGCATCGTGCACCCGCACCATCACGAGTGCTTCGACCTCGACGAGCGCGCGCTCGACCACGGCACCCGCGTCTTCGTCGCCGCCGCGCTCGAGATGCTCGGCGGGACGGGCGAGAGCGACGCCGACGCCGAGGAAGAGAAGGGGCACTCGTGACCGTGCCCGCACGGGACCCGGCGCGGAGCGACACCACCCGCCATCCGCCACCCGCCACCCGTCGACCACTCTACCGCTGGCTCGCGCTCCTGCCGGCCATCGGTCTGCTCGGTGGGGTGCCGTTCGCCAACCGCGTTCACCCGTACGTGCTCGGCCTCCCCTTCCTGCTCTTCTGGATCGTCGCCTGGGTCGTGGCGACGTCGGCGCTGCTCGGCGTCGTCTACCTGCTCGACCGCGCGCGTGACGCGGCGGAGCGACGCGCCTCACAGGAGCGACCGGCGTGACGCCGGCACTCGGCGTCCTCGTCGCCGCGTTCGCCGTCGCCATCGGCCTCGGCGTCTGGGCGCGGCGCGGCCACACGATGAGCCTCGAGCAGTGGAGCGTCGGTGGGCGCGGCTTCGGCGCGATCTTCGTCTTCCTGCTCATGGCGGGCGAGATCTACACCACCTTCACCTTCCTCGGCGGCAGCGGGTGGGCGTACGGCAAGGGCGCGCCGGCGTTCTACATCATCTGCTACGGCGCGATCGCGTACAGCGTCTCGTACTTCCTGCTGCCCGTCGTCTGGCGCTACGCGCGCGAGCGCATGCTCGTCTCGCAGGCCGACTTCTTCGTCGCCAAGTACGACAGCCGAGCGCTCGGCGTGCTCGTCGCGCTCGTCAGCGTCGCCGCGCTGGTGCCGTACCTCGTGCTCCAGCTCAAGGGGCTCGGCATCATCGTCTCCGAAGCGTCCGACGGGCGCATCTCGCAGGCCGCGGCCGTGTGGGCCGGCAGCGCCGCGCTGGTGACGAACGTCGTCATCTCCGGCGTGCGCGGCTCGGCGTGGACGGCGGCGCTCAAGGACGTGATGATCCTCGGCGTCGCCGTCGCGATCGGGTTGTATCTGCCCTGGCACTACTTCGGCGGCCTCCAGCCGATGTTCGAGGCGATCGAGCGCACGAAGCCGGGGACGCTTACGCTGCCCGCGGCGGGGATGAGCCCGGCCTGGTTCGTCTCGACGGTGATCCTGACGGCGCTCGGCTTCTACATGTGGCCGCACTACTTCGCCGGCTCGTACACGGCGAAGGACGAGAGCGTCTTCCGCAAGAACGCGGTCTTCCTGCCGCTCTACCAGCTCGTGATCCTGTTCGTCTTCTTCGTCGGGTTCGCGGCGAGCCTCGTCGTGCCCGGCCTCGTCGGCGCGGACGCGGACCTCTCGCTGTTCCGCATCGCGAAGCAGACGTTCGGGCCGTGGACGGTCGGGATGATCGGCGCGGCCGGCCTGCTCACGGCGCTCGTGCCCGGCTCGATGATCCTCGTCACCGCCGGGACGATCCTCGCCCAGAACGTGTACCGCGTGCTCGTGCCGGGCGCGAGCGAGCGCTCGGTGTCGCTCCTGGCGCGCGCGCTCGTGCCCGTCGTCACGCTGCTCGCGGTCGCGTTCACGCTCCGCGGCGGCGAGGCGATCGTCGTCCTGCTGCTCGTCGGCTACAGTCTCGTGACGCAGCTCTTCCCGGCGTGCGTCGTCAGCCTCGGACGCCGGCCGTGGGCGAGCGCGGCGGGCGCGTTCGCCGGGATCCTCGCCGGCGAGCTGACCGTGCTCTACGTGACCGTCAGCGGCGCGTCGGTGGCGAAGCTGGTGCCGGCGGCGCCGCAGCTCGTGAAGGACCTCAACGTCGGCGTCGTCGCGTTGATCGTGAACGTCGCCGTGCTCGCGCTCGTGACGCTCGCGACGCGGCGCGCCGCCGATCGCATGCCGGCCGGCGCGGTGGCCCCCGCGTCGCGCTCCGCATGACGGCGCGCGAGACGACGGTCATGCCGCGCGTGAATGGCGAGCGCCTGCTCGCCGATCTCGGCGCGCTGGCCACCATCGGCGCGACGCCGGCCGGCGGTGTCAGCCGCCCCGCGTACGGCGCCGACGACCTCGCGGCGCGGAGCCACGTCCGCGAGATGATGCGGCGCGCCGGCCTCGTGCCGCGCGTGGACGCGGGCGGCAACAGCTGGGGGCGCAGGCCCGGCGCGGACGACGGGCGACCGGCGATCGTGATCGGCTCGCACACCGACACCGTGCCCGACGGCGGCCGCTACGACGGCGCGCTCGGTGTCATCGCCGCGCTGGAGGTGGCGCGCACCATCGCGGAGCGCGGGATCGCGCTGCGGCACCCGCTCGAGGTCGTGGACTTCCAGAACGAGGAGGGCGGGCTCGTCGGGAGCAAGATCGTCGTCGGGAAGCTGCGCGCCGACGAGCTCTCGTTCGTGGCGACGAGCGGCCGCACGATCGGCGACGGGATCCGCGTCCTCGGTGGCGATCCCGCGCGGCTCGACGACGCGCGGCTCGCGCCCGGCGCGGTCGCCGCGTACCTCGAGCTGCACATCGAGCAGGGGCGCGTGATCGAGCGCGCCGGCGCCGACATCGGCGTCGTCGAGGGCCTGGTCGCGATCCGCTACTGGGAGGTGACGTTCGAGGGCGTCGCGTCGCACGCCGGCACCACACCCATGGCCGACCGCCACGACGCCCTGCTCGCGGCGGCGCGCTTCGTGGACGCGGTCAACGCGGTCGTCGTGGGCACACCCGGCCGCCACGTCGGTACGGTCGGGCGCCTCACGGTCTTCCCTGGCGGCGCGAACGTGATCCCCGGACGCGTCGTGCTGACGCTCGAGCTGCGCGACCTCGACGTCGAGGTCATCGAGGCGCTGTTCGCGCGGATCGAGCGCGAGGGCGCGCGCATCGCCGCGGCGACCGGTACGACGGTGGCGATGCGTCCGACGCTCGCCAACGCGCCGGCGCCGACGCACCCGCTCGTGCGCGACGCCGTCGTCGGCGCCGCGCGTGCCCTCGGTCTGCGTCCGCACCTCATGGCGAGCGGGGCGGGGCACGACGCGCAGAACATGACCGCGCTCGGTCCGAGCGGGATGCTGTTCGTGCCGAGCGTGAACGGGATCAGCCACTCCCCCGCCGAGCACACCGAGGACGCCGACGTCATCAACGGCGCGAACGTCCTGCTCGGCGCCGTGCTGCGGCTGGACGCGAGGCTTTGAGGGCGGCGCTCGGCGCTCGGCTGTTCGACAGGATGAACAGGATGAACGGGATGACAGCAAGGCCACATCCCGTTCATCCTGTTCATCCTGTCCAGGAAGGGCCGAGAGCCGAGAGCCGACGCCGGCCCGGACCGTGCACAGCGGACAGCCCCAAGCGGCTCGTCGTCCTCGACCATTCGTGAATCACGTCGAATGACTGATCACCCACGTGTCCGCGGCCTCGCCCGGCTCGCTGTCGTCACCGTTCCCATCGCCCTCGCGGTCGCCTGCGGGCGTGGCAAGGCCCCGTCGGGGCGCGACTCCTCGTTCCTGCCGCCCGACTCCGGCGTCTCGCGCACCGTCTCGTCGGGCGCGCCCGTCAAGGACGGCCACGACTGGAACGCCATCAAGGCGCGCGACACGCTCACCGTGCTCGCCCCCTACAACTCGACCACGTACTTCATCTACAAGGGCGAGCCGATGGGGTACGAGTACGAGCTCCTCAAGGCGTTCGCGAAGGACCACGACCTCGCGCTGAAAGTCGTGGTCGTCGAGCAGCGCGACTCGATCATGGGGATGCTGCTGGCCGGCCGCGGCGATATCGCGGCGGCTCGGCTCATCCCGCTCCCCGAGGACACGGGGCGCGTCGCCTACACGCGCCCGCTCTACCACACCGATCCCGTGCTGGTGCAGCGCTCCGGTCCGCCGGTGGGCACGAAGGCGATGCCGAAGCCGGTGGACACGGTGCTCAAGAAGGGGCCGGCCGAGCCGCCGCCGACGCTCACGTTCCGGACGCGGCTCGTGCAGCGCCCGGCGGAGCTCGCGGGGCAGAAGGTCACGATGCCGAAGCAGTCACCCTACGTGCCGACACTCATCGAGCTCGCCGACAGCGTCACCGGCGACATCCAGGTCGTCGAGGTGGACTCGTCGGCGGAGGCGCTGATTCGCGGCGTCGCCCGCGGCGTCGTGCAGTACACGGTGGCGGAAGGGAACGTCGCGAAGCTCGAGGGCTCCGTGTACCGCAACCTCGTCGTGAGGCCCGTCCTCGGCGAGTCGAAGCCGGTCGCGTGGGCGGTGCGCCGCGAGGCGCGCGGGTTGCGCGACTCGCTCAACGCCTGGATCGGCGACGAGAAGACGCGCGGCACGCTCGACCGGCTCTACAAGAAGTACTTCGTGGACGCGCGTGGCTTCCAGCAGCGCACGGGGAGCGAGTACCTGACGTCGCGCACTGGCAAGCTGTCTCCCTACGACTCGCTGTTGCGCCGCTACGCGCCTCAGGTCGGGTGGGACTGGCGCCTGCTCGGCTCGCAGATGTATCAGGAGTCGCGCTTCCGGCCCGCCGCCAGGTCGTGGGCCGGCGCGGTCGGACTGCTGCAGCTCATGCCGGGCACGGCGAAGATGTTCGGCGTCCGCTCGCGCACGAACCCCGAGCAGAACGTGCGCGGCGCCGTGGACTACCTGAAGTGGCTCGACAAGCACTGGGCGCCGCGCGTCAAGGACGTTCGCGAACGGCGGAAGTTCATCCTCGCCTCGTTCAACGCCGGCGCGGGCCACGTGGAGGACGCGCAGCGTCTCGCCGAGAAGCACGGCGACGACCCACTCAAGTGGGACGACGTCTCGTACTGGATGCTGCAGCTCTCGAAGCAGGAGTTCTACGCCGATCCCGTCGTGAAGTACGGCTTCTGCCGCGGCGTCGAGCCGGTGCTGTACGTCGCCGTCATCCTCGACCGGTTCAACCACTACCGGCAAGTCGTCGCCTGATGGCGGCGCTCGGCAGGGCGGCCGTCGTGCTCGCGGACGAGCCGCCGCACGACCCCGCCGTCGAGCGCCGTCGGCTCCGCTCGATCGTCGGCGGCTCGATCGGCAACCTCGTCGAGTGGTACGACTGGTACGTCTACTCCGCGTTCGCGCTCTACTTCGCGAAGGCGTTCTTCCCGCCGGCGAGCCAGACGGCGCAGCTCCTCAACGCGGCGGCGGTGTTCGCGGTCGGCTTTCTGATGCGGCCGGTCGGCGGCTGGATGCTCGGCCGCTACGCCGACCGGCACGGCCGTCGCGCGGCGCTGACGCTGTCGGTGTTCATGATGTGCTTCGGCTCCCTGCTCATCGCGGCGACGCCGAGCTACGCGCGCGCCGGCGTGCTGGCGCCGGTGATGCTCGTGCTCGCGCGGCTGCTGCAGGGGCTGAGCGTCGGTGGCGAGTACGGCGCGAGCGCCACCTACCTCAGCGAGATGGCGGGCCAGCGGCGGCGCGGCTACTACTCGAGCTTCCAGTACGTGACGCTCATCATGGGCCAGCTGCTCGCGCTCGCCGTGCTGCTCCTGCTCCAGCGCGTCCTCTCCGCCGCGCAGCTCGAGGCGTGGGGGTGGCGCATCCCGTTCGTCGTCGGCGCCGCCTGCGCCGTGATCGCGATGCGACTCCGGCGTGGCCTCGACGAGACGGACGCGTTCCAGGCCGCGGACGGAGCCGGGCGCGCGCGGGCCGCGTCGCCGCTGCGGGCGCTGCTTCGCTACCCGCGCCAGGTCGCGACGGTCGTCGGCCTGACGGCGGGCGGCACGGTCGCGTTCTACACCTTCACGACCTACGCGCAGAAGTTCCTCGTCAACACCGCCGGCTGGAGCAAGGCCGACGCGACCCTCGTCTCGGCGGCGTCGCTCCTCGTCTTCATGCTCGCCCAGCCGCTGGTGGGGCTGCTGTCCGACCACGTCGGACGGCGTCCGGTCCTGATCGCCTTCGGCGTCCTCGGCACGCTCGGCACGGTGCCGGTGCTGCGTGCGCTCGGCGCGACGCGGAGCGAGCCGAGCGCCTTCCTGCTGCTCACGGCGGCGCTGCTCGCGGTGAGTGGTTACACCGCGATCAACGCGGTCGTGAAGGCCGAGCTCTTCCCGACCGCGATCCGCGCCCTCGGTGTCGGCTTCCCCTACGCGGTCGCCGTCTCCGTGTTCGGCGGCACGGCGGAGTACCTCGCGCTGTGGGCGAAGAGCGCGGGGCACGAGGCGTGGTACTACTGGTACGTCACGCTCTGCGTCGCGGCCTCGCTCCTCGTCTACGCGACGATGCCGGAGACGCGCGAAGCGATGGCGGACGAACGGTGAGCGGTGCGCGGTGGGCGCGGGCGGCTCGGGAAGCGCCGCATGGCGAGCGTGACCGACCCTTCCGTGGCTGATCCGTCCGGGGTGCCTCCGTCGCCCGCCGAGCGGTACGACGCACGGGCGGCCGAACTCCTTGGTGAGCTGAGGCGGGCACGCGGCGCCGCCGGCCGGCTCTCCGCGCTCCGCCTCCTCACGTTCGCCGGGAGCGTGGCCGCGCTCGCGACGGCGCGTCCCGCGACTGGTCCGGCGCGCACGGTTGCCGCGGCGATCGGCGTGGCACTCGCGGCCGCGTTCGTCGTGCTCGTGCGAGCGCACCGGCGCGCCCGATCCCATGAGCGCGAGGGGGAGCGCCGCTACGCCGCGTGCGTGCGCGGCGCGGCGCGCGTTCGCCGCGAGTGGGCGGCGCTCCCGGTGCCCGCGTGGCGCGCGAGCGTGGGCACGCCGCTCCCGCCCGCCGCCGAGGACCTCGGCATCGTCGGCCACGGGTCGCTGGCGCAGCTACTCGATGTCGTCACGCCCGCCGCCGGCGGCCCGCGCCTGCTGCAGTGGCTCCTCGCCGATCCGCCGCCCGCGGCGGCGATCCGCGCCCGCCAGTCGGCGGTGGCGGAGCTGGCCGGTCGCGAGGACTTCCTCGAGTGGTGCGCGGCCACCGCGGACGCCGCGCGCGTCGTCGCGCCGCACACGCTCGAGCGTTTCGTGCGGTGGGCGGAAGAGCCGCCGGCGGCGCACGACGGCGCGGTGCAGATCGGTGTGATGCGCTTCGCCGCGTGGGCGGGCGCGGCGCTCGCGGTCGTGGCCGCGGTAGCCAGCGTCGCTGGTGTGCCGTCGGCGGGCGGGGCGCTCGGCGCGGTGCTCGCGCTCAACACGGCGGTTGCGTATGCCGTACGGCGCCGGTTAAGGCCGGTGCTCGCGCCGGTCGCCGACCTCCCCGTGCTTCTCGGCTCCGTCCTCGTGCTGATGGCGCGCTACGACGCCGAGACGGTCGCGGCGCCGGCGTGGCGCGACGTACAGGATCGCCTCGGCCGCGGCGGCGGGGGAGTGGCGGCGTTCGGCCGGCTCGCGCGGCTCCTCGCCTGGGCGGAGGTGCGCTACTCGCCGATGCTGCACTACGCACTCGACGCGTTCCTCCTCTGGGACGCGCACCTGGTCGTGCGGCTCGAGCGGTGGCGCCGGACGTCGGGTGCGGCCGTCCGCGGCTGGCTCGACGCCGTCGGTGACGCCGAGGCGCTCACCGCGCTCGCGACGCTCGCGCACGACAATCCGGCGTGGGTCTTCCCCACGCTCGACGACGACTCATCGAATGTCGCCGCCCCGACGCTCGTCGCCGACGACCTCGGCCACCCGCTGCTGCGCCCCGCCACCCGCGTCGGCAACCCGGTTCGCCTCGGCGGCGCGGGCAGCCTGCTCGTGATCTCCGGCTCGAACATGGCGGGCAAGACGACGCTGCTGCGCGCGATCGGCCTCGATGTGCTGCTCGCGCAGGCGGGCGGCCCGGCGTGCGCGCGGGCGATGCGCTGGCGTCGCGTGCGCGTGCGGACGAGCGTGCGCGTGCAGGATGCGTTGAGCGAGGGCGTGTCGCTCTTTCTCGCCGAGCTGCGCCGCCTGCGCGAGATCGTGGACGCGGCCGGCGAGCACGCCGCGGACGCGCCGGTGCTCTACCTGCTCGACGAGGTGCTGCACGGCACGAACAGCCGCGACCGGCAGAGCGCGACGCGGGCCGTGCTGGCCCGCCTGCACGCCTCGGGCGCCATCGGCGTGGTGACCACGCACGATCTCGATCTCGCCGACGTCCCGGCGCTCGCGCCCGACACCGAGCACCTGCACTTCCGCGAGCAGTACACGACCGACGCCGCCGGTCCGCGCATGACGTTCGACTTCCGTGCCCGACCAGGCCGCGCGACGGGCGCCAACGCGCTCGCGCTTCTCGCCGCCCTCGGTCTGGACGCGCCCGACGCGAATGCGCCCGATGGGTCATCGGCCGCGCGGATTACATTGCGCGAGTGAGCCCGCCGCTCGCCGCCGCTCCTTCTCGCCCGTTCTGCCGCATGCGAAACCAGACCACGCGCGCCGCGCTGTTCCTCTCGGTAGCTCTCGTCGCCGCCTGCCACAACGCGGGTCCCGCGCCCGCGTCCGCTCCCGTCCCCATCACGGGCAACGGAGGCGCGGCGACCGTTCCGCCCAGCGCCGAGGAGGCGCGGCTGCGCGACGCCGTGCGCGCGCATTACGAATCCTCCGTCGCCCTGCTGCAGCGCGCGGTGGACGTGCCGAGCGGCTCGCTCAACCTCGCCGGCGTACGCCGCGTCGGCGACGTCTTCGCGAAGGAGCTCGACTCGCTCGGCTTCGAGACGCGCTGGGTCGCGCTTCCCGACTCGCTGCACCGCGCCGGCCATCTCGTCGCCGTGCACCGCGGCACGCGTGGCCCGCGCCTGCTGCTCATCGGCCATCTCGACACGGTCTCCGAGGGGGAGGGGCAGCGCTGGGTGCGTCAGGACACGATCGCGCGCGGCGCCGGCACGAGCGACATGAAGGGAGGCGACGTCGCCATGCTGCTCGCGCTGCGCGCCCTCGCCGACGCGGGCGAGCTGCGCGACATGCAGGTGACCGTCGTCATGACCGGCGACGAGGAGCTGCCGGCGACGGCGCTCCAGCTCGACCGCGCGGCGCTGGTGGACGCGGCGCGGCAGAGCGACCTCGCGCTCGCCTTCGAGGGCGGGAGCGCGACGCGCGTCGCCATCGGGCGGCGCGGCGCGAGCTGGTGGCGGGTGGACGTGACGGCGCAGCAGGCGCACTCGAGCGGCATCTTCGCGCCGAGCGTCGGCTACGGCGCCGTGTACGAGGGGGCGCGCATCCTCGACGAGTTCCGGCGCATGCTCGTCGGCCAGCGCGGGCTCACCTTCAGCGTCGGCCTCGCCGCCGGCGGTGCGCACGTCGCCTTCGACTCCACCGGACGCGCGCTCTCGGCCGACGGCAAGGACAACATCATCCCGCCGACGTTCGTCGCGCACGGCGACCTCCGCTTCCTCACCGACGCGCAGCGCGACTCGACGCGCGTGCGCATGCGCGAGATCGTGTCCCACTCCCTGCCGGGCGCGAAGGCGACGATCACCTTCGAGGACGGCTACCCGGCGATGCCGGTGACCCAGGCCGGCGAGCGCCTGCTCGCGATCTTCGACGGCACGAGCCGGTCGCTCGGCTACCCGGCCGTCTCGAGCACGCCACCGGAGAGCCGCGGCGCGGGCGACGTATCCTTCGTCGCGCCCTTCATCCCCGGCATCGACGGCCTCGGCGTGGACGGCGCCGGCGCCCACTCGCCGCACGAGCTGGTCTACCTGCCCTCGGTGCGGCTGAGTGCCGAGCGGGCAGCGGTGTTCATGCACCGGCTCGTCCAGGAGTGGCAGCCGCGGGGTTGATCTCCGCTCGGCGAAAGCGTTCGCCGCGGATTTCCGCGGATGAACGCGGATACGGCGGCCCGGCAAGAGCGTTTTCGCCGCAGATCAACGCGGATGAACGCAGATCGATCCGGCTCCTCAACGAACCAGAGCTCCCCTCGGCTGATCTGGCGAGGGGAGCTCTGGTTCTCTAGCTCGGAGCAGGAACTATGTGCGTCGATCTGCGTCGATCTGCGGCGAATCCCGGAGAGCAGGAGTATCCGCGTTCATCCGCGGAAATCCGCGGCGCCGCTTCTGCCGAGCGCAGGTCAGCTCACGGAGACTTGGGCGATCCTCCGTTCCCGCCGTTCGCCGCCGCGTCGGCGCGCAGCGTCGGGATGCGCTTCGGGTACGCGGGCGGCTTCGGGCGCTTCGGCGCCGTCTCGAGCGACTTCGAGACCTCCTGGATCGCGCGCTCGAGCTGCGGGTCCACGCCCTTCGCCATCAGCGCCGGATCGTCCACGACGTCGATGTCGGGGTCCACACCGTGGCTCTCGATGATCCACTCGCCGCTCGTGCTGTAGATCGCGAAGCTCGGCGCGGTGACGTTACCGCCGTCGATCAGGCTCGGCGTGCCGCTGATGCCGATCAGCCCGCCCCACGTGCGGCGGCCGACGAGCGGTCCGAGCCCCGCCTTCTTGAAGTAGTAGGGGAACGCGTCGCCGCCCGATCCGCTCCAGCCGTTGATCAGCATCGCCTTCGGGCCGGCGTTGGCGATCTGCGGCCACTGCCAGTCGCTGCCGTCGCGGATCTTCCAGTAGTTCGTGACGGGACGGTTGAGCAGCTCGACGAAGCGGTCCGGGATCTGGCCGCCGCTGTTGAACCGCTCGTCGATGACGAGGCCGTCCTTGTTGAACTGCGCGCGGAACTGGCGCACGAGTTCCGTCTGCCCGTCGCGGCCCGTGTTCGGCACGTAGACGTAGCCGACGCGGCCGTGCGTCGCCTCGTCCACGCGCTGCCGGTTCGCCTCGATCCACGCGAGGTTGCGCAGCCGCGAGTCGTCGTCGAGCGTCTTCACGAGCACGACGCGCGAGCCGGCGCGTGATGGCGTCGAGTTGACGGTGAGCGCGACGGCGCTCTTCGCCGTCCCCTGGAACGCGGCGTAGAACTCCTCGGTCGTGTCGAGCGGCGTACCGTTCACGGCGAGGACGTAGTCGCCCTCCTTGATGTTGGCGCCGGCCTCGCGCAGCGGCGAGCGGACCTCGCTGTCCCACGGGCCGCCGTCGACGATCTTCTTGATCCGGAAGGCGCCGTTCTCGAGCGCGACGTCGGCGCCGAGGAGACCGACCGTGCGCCGCGGCGCGTCCTCCGGCTGGTCACCGCCGCCGACGTACGTGTGCGACGAGTTGAGCTCGGCGATCAGCTCGCCGAGGACGAAGTTGACGTCCCAGCGCGTGACCGCGTCGTCGATGAGCTTCCCGTACTGCTTCCGCATGGCGTTCCAGTCCACGCCGTGCATGCCGGGATCGTAGAAGTAGTCGCGCTCGATGCGCCACGCGTCGTCGAAGATCTGGTGCCACTCCGCCTGCGGGTCCACCGTCGCGACCATCTGCGCCGTCGCCAGTGGCTTCTCGGGCTTGATCCCCGGCTTGATGTCGGTGATGAAGAAGTTGCGCCCCTTGAGGACGAGCAGCTTCTTGCCGTCCGCCGACACGTCGAAGCCGCCGACGTCGGCGAGCACCGTCTTCTCGTCGCGGTCGTTCAGGTCGTAGTAGACGATCGCGCTCGTCGTGTCGGCGGAGCCGGTGCGCGGGCGGCGCGAGTAGAGCACCTTCCCCGAGATCGCCTGCAGGTTGCCGAGGTTGCCGGGCGCCGGCGGCAGCACGACGGCGCGGCGCTCGAAGTCGGCGAGGTCGATCTCGACGCTCGGCACCGGCTTCGGGGCCGGCGCGGCGGCGGCGAGCGTCTCCTTCGCCTTGCGCTGGGTCGAGTCCACCTTTGCCGCGCCCGGCTTCGTCTTGTCGGCGGCCGTCGGCTCCTCGTCGTTGCGCGGCGCCAGCGGCGACACGACGTCGCGCCGCAGCGGCACGGCGACGAGGTTCGTCGTGTTCGGGTAGACCCACGTGTTGTCGATGTCGCTGTACGCCGGCGTCAGCGTGCGGCCGGAGAGGAAGTACAGGTACTTGCCGTCCGGGTCGAACGACGGCCTGCTGTCGTTGAAGTAGCCCGACGTCGCCTGGTAGCGCTTGCCGGCACGCGTGTCGTAGAGGAAGATCGCGTCGTTCTGGTTGTCGAGGTCGCGCGCGTACGCCATCCAGCGGCTGTCCGGCGAGAAGCTCACCGTGAACGCGCGCAGGTTGCCCTCGGAGTACGTGAGCGCCTTGTCCACCTGCGTCACCTGGCCGGTGGCGAAGCTGTACAGCTTGACGTTCATCGCCTGGTCGATGAAGGCGATCTGCCTGCTGTCGGGCGACCAGAACGGCTGATAGCGGAAGCCCGCTCCGAGCTTGGTCAGCGTCTTCTCCTCGCCCGTGCCGTCGGCGTTGCGCACGGTCAGCTCGTACTCGCCGGTCCGGTCGCTGAAGTAGGCGACGCTGCGCCCGTCGGGCGACCACGCCGGCGTCCGCTCGGCCGCGCCCGACGTGCTCGTCAGGTCGCGCACGAGTCCCTCTTCGGCCGGCACCGTGAAGACGTCGCCGCGCGCCTCGAACACGGCGCGCTTGCCGGTCGGCGAGATCCCGCCGTTCGCGATCGCGCC
>DATMHT010000420.1:0-10591 GCA_035554795.1 Gemmatimonadaceae bacterium
CGAGGTTCGCTTCGGCCCACGCCGCGCCGAGCTCGAGGAGCGCGACGTTCTGCGTGTACACCGCCTCCGACTTCTTGCGGAAGGCGTAGGCGATCTGCTCGCGGATGCGCTCCATGTCGCGCCCGTAGATCCAGGCGAGGAGCCCGAGGGCGAACATGTTCTTCCCCTTCCGCGGGTTGTCCACGAGCGTCAGGCACTGCTCGTTCATCGGGACGGGGATGATGCGGTAGGAGCGTCCCGAGAGCTCGTCGAGCGCGGCGAACCAGGCGCGCTGCACGTCCTCGTCCGGGTGCGTCGCCCACAGGTCCTCGATGAGGATCACGGCGTCGGGCGCGAGCGCGCCGAGGCGGTGGCGGGCGAGGAGCACCTGCTCGTTGAAGGCGACGACGAGATTCGTCTGGTCGCCGCCGTTGGTCACCGGCCCCGCGCCGATGCGGATGCGGTTCCCGCTCGCTCCTTCGGGGATGCGCGGCGGCGGCTGGATCTCGGCCGGGATGATCTCGACCGTCCACACGCCATTCCCCATCTTCGCCGAGACGGCGCCGAAGATCTGGCCGCACTTCTGCGCGCCCTCTCCGGAGTCGGAGACGATCTCGATGGTGTGCTCCGGCAGCCGGAGCAGGGTATGGCCGCTGGCGGGCGACGCCGACGGTGGCGGCGATGGCGCGGGCGCGAGCTCGCCGCTCGCGATGGCGCCCGGTGGTGCGATGGAAAGTGAGGGCATTGCGCGGATGCCTCCGGGGAAGGGAGTGCTGTCCGCGCATTACTACTTCACGGGCGCGCTCGGGTCCGTAAGGCCGGAGGGAGCGCGATGTAGGGGAAAATCCGGCTCAGGGGAGAGGGTGTAGAGTAGGGGGTGTAGACGGGCCGCTCGGGACGCTTCCCGTAGAGCAGGTCTACACCCTGCACCCTCTCCCCTACACCCTGATCCTCCTCGTCTCTCCAAACCCCGGCACCCACAGCAGCTCCTCCGCGAGCCCCGCCTCCGCCCACGCCGCGCGCGTACGCTCCGGCGGCTCGTCCATCGGCTCGTCGGTGAGCTTGAACGTGCCCCAGTGCATCGCCGCCATGACCGTCGGCCGGTCGGCGCGCGCGCTCGTGCCGGCGACGACGTCGCGATAGGCGCGCACCGCGTCTTCGGGGTCGTTGTGCACGGGGCGCATGAACCAGCGCGGGTCGTAGGCGCCGACCGGCATCAGCACGAGGTCGAACGGGCCGCCGGCGCGGTGCGCGACCTCGCCGATCTCGGGGAAGTAGCCCGTGTCGCCCGCGTAGTACACGACGTGCGGTCCGACGCGCAGCGTCCACCCGCACCAGAGCGTGTCGTTGCGCCGCCCCGCCTTCCGCCCTGAGAAGTGCTGTGCCGGGACGCACGTCGCGCGTGCTCCGGGCGCAACGTCCACCTCCTCCCACCAGTCGCGCTCGACGACGCTCCGCGCGCCGCGCCGCGCGAGCCAGCCGCCAACGCCGAGCGGGGCCACCCACCGCGCCATCGGGTGCGCGCGCACCAGTGCCCGCACGGTCCGCTCGTCCAGGTGGTCGTAGTGGTCGTGCGAGACGAGCACGACGTCGATCGGCGGCAGCGCGTCGAGCGCGACGCCGGGCGCCGTCCACCGCCTCGGCCCCGCGAACGACACCGGCGAGGCGCGCTCGCTCCACACCGGATCGGTGAGCACGTTGAGCCCGCCCACCTGGAGCAGGAAGGTCGAGTGCCCGACCCACGTCGCGGTGAGCGTGTCGGCGTGCCCGCGCGGCGTCGCGAACGCCGGCGCGACGTTCGGGAACGCGCGCCGCAGCTCGTCGCGAGTCGGTCCCGGGCGTGGCGCCGTGCCGGCGTCCGCGCCCGGCTCGGCGGCGTCGTCGAGTGCGGCGTCGTCGGCGCGCTTCGTCCGTACGCCGAGCATCCGCTCCAGCACCACCCAGCGCAGCAGGTCGCCAACGCCGCCGCGGAGCGTCCCGTTCGGCCACGGGTTGCGGAAGCCGCCCGCCGGGTCGTGGTGCGCCGGCCGCGTCATCGGGCCCCGTCCGCCGCGGTCCTGCCGTCGTTAGGCACCAGCGGTCCCTCCTTCGCCGGCGGGCGCGCCGGGAGCACGAGCGTGAACGTCGAGCCCCGCCCCACCTCGCTCTCCACGCGCAGCTCGCCGCCGAGCAGCCGCGCCAGGCGCTGGCTGATCGTCAGCCCGAGCCCCGTTCCCTCCTGCTTCGCCGGCCGCGCCGGCCCCACCTGCACGAACTCGCCGAATATCAGCGTCAGGTCCGACGGCGCGATCCCCGGCCCCGTGTCGCGCACCGAGAGCGCCACGCCGCCCAGCGATCCGTCGCGGCGCGATCCGTCGCGGCGCGATCCGTCGCCGTCGTCGCTGGCCGGCGGCGTGCCGGGCGCGGCGCATGGGGCGAGCGTGATCGTCACGCTGCCGTGCTCCGTGAACTTCACCGCGTTCGACGTGAGGTTGAGCAGAATCTGCCGTACGCGCGCCGGGTCCGAGCAGAGCGCGAGCGACGGCGGCGCGTCGAGCGTCAGCGCCAGCCCCTTCTCCAGCACCCGCGGCTCGACCGTCGCCATCGTGTCGCGCGCCAGCGCCACGAGATCGAACTCGGCCGGCTCGATGCGCACCTTGCCCGCCTCGAGCCGGCTGATGTCGAGCACGTCGTTCACCAGCTCGAGCAGGTGCCGCCCGCTCCGGCGGATGCGCTCCACCATCTCCTGCGCCGGCGGCGGGATCTCGCCGGCGAGGCCGTCGGCGATGAGGTTGCCGTAGCCGAGGATCGCGTTGATCGGCGTGCGCAGCTCGTGCGACATCTGCGCGAAGAAGCGCGTCTTCATCGCCGTCGCCTCCTGCGCCCGCTCGACGAGCCGCACCCGCTCGGTCACGTCGCGGAAGACGAGCACCGCGCCGGCGAGCCGGCCGTGCTCGTACAGCGGCGCCGCCGTCCCCGCGAGGCGGATGCGCGCGCCGTCGGGGCGCTCCGCCGTCCACTCCGCGCCGTCCACCACGCGCTGCTCGCGCACCGCGCGCCGCAGCGGCAGCTCGTCGAGCGTGAGCGGCCGTCCGTCGGCCGCGCACAGGCGCAGGACATCGGCCCAGCGCGCCGTGGACACGTCGCCGAGCGGCCGGCCGTAGATGCGCTCGACGGCGGGGTTCACGCGCACGAACGCGCCCTCCGTGTCGGCGATCACCACGCCGTCGGCCATCTGGTCGAGCACGGCGTCGAGCTCGGCGACGCGCGCCGCGAGCTCCATGTTGCGCTCCTGCATCTCCTCGTTGAGCATCTCGAGCTCGGTCGTCTGCTGCTCGAGCAGCTCCTGCGCCCGCGACAGCTCCGCGTTCGCTTCGGCGAGCTGCGCCGCGCGCTCCCGCTCCGCCTCGAGCAGCCGCGCGCGCGTGATCGCCATCGCCGCCAGGTCGCCGAGCGCCTGCACGAGCGACACCGTCTCCGCCGGCACCTCCACCGCGCGCCGCCAGCCGCCGACGATCGCGCCGAACGGCTCGCCCGCCGCGCGCAGCGGAACGCCGAACGCCGTCCGCATCCCCTCGGCCACATGGACCGGGAACTCCGCCGCCGGGAACGCCGGGTTGTCGGGGAAGCCGGCGATGATCACCGGCTCGTTCGACGTGACGACGCGCCCCGCCGTTCCGCTCCCGACCGGGAAGATCGCCGACCGCCAGGCGTCGGCGATCGCGCCGTCGGTCGCGCGCCAGACCGTCGTGCCGTTCGCCTCCACGGTCGCGACCGCCGCGAAGTCGGCGTCGGCGATCGCGCGCGCGCGCCGCGCCAGCCGCCGCAGCTGCTCGTCGGTATCCAGCGCGCCGACGACGTCGCTCATCGCCGCGATCAGCTGCTGTTGCTGCTGCTGCTCGTGGTTGCCGCCCCGGTCGCGCGGCGTCGCCGGGCGGTCGGCGGCCGGGGTCGCCGAAGATGCGGTGGTCGCCGGAGCCGGTGCGGGTGCTGCTGCCGTTGCCGCCGCGGGCGAGCGGTGGGCGTCGTCGGCGGCGTGAGGTGCGGGATGCGTCATGAATCGTGGAACGGGCGAAGCGCGGGCGGACGAGACGGCTACGAAAGCAAGCGGCGGGCCTCCCGTGGGGGAGACCCGCCGCTCTCGACCCGCCACTTTCGGCGGGCTACGTCATCGCGCCTCGATTACAGCTTGTTGAGGCAGCCGCCCGAGCCGGAGTTGACCCAGTTCATCTGCACGAGCCAGTCCTTGCCGCCGACGGACACGTTCGCCGTCCCGCCGTTCGACGTCGTGTACGTCGTGCCCCACTTCCAGGCGCACTTGTCGGCGTTCTCGTAGCCGCGGCGATCGTACCACGCATTGCCCATCATGTCCGTGGTCGTCTCCTCGACCTCGTGGGCGAGCGTGTTGACCTCGGCGTCCGCACCCGGATCGCCGTTCGGCCAGACCGAGAGGTTGGCCGAGCAGTTGGCCGGGTACTGCATGTTGTACGGCATCGCGGCGTAGAGGACCGTCTTCGAGACGCCGCCGACCGTCACCGTGCCGTGCGTGTGGTAGGCGCAGTACTGCGAGCCGAAGCCGCCGCCCAGGTTCACGCCGTTGGCCGAGAAGATCGCGTAGAGCGTGCTCGCGTTGTAGGTGAGCTTGCCGCTGTCGAAGCCCGACTGCAGCATCGCGATCATCTGCGCGTCGCTGACGCTCGCGCCGTTCGCCGGCACGTTCGAGTTGTTCGCCCAGAAGCCGTTGTAGTTGACGACGTTGGCGATGTGCGCGCCGCTGCCGTCGGTGTACGTCGTGTTGATGTTGAAGTACGGCGAGCCGCCGAGGCCGCGGAGGAAGGCGCCGACGTTCGAGCCGTCGCTGCCGCCCGTGCCGGTCGTGCCCGCCGCCGGGCCGCCGCTGTAGATCGGCGCGCTCGCCCAGTACACCGACACGACGTTCGTCGCCGCCTGGAGGACCGGACCGCCGTGGTAGAAGATGCCGGTGCCGCCGGCGCTGGCGCCGCTGGACGGCTTGGCCTGGTTCGCCAGCTCACGCGTCGGCATGATGTGCCGGGAGAACCCGTTGACGCTCTGCAGCACGTCGGACTTTGCCGTCGGCGCGTCCTTCGACGGGGCGGTCGGGGCGTCGGAGCAGGCGGCGAGGAACGCCGCGGTGGCCGCGGCAGCCGCGGCACGGGTGTAGACGGCGTTCAGCGAGAGACGGGGCATCGACATTCCTCCGGGGTGGGACACGCACGCCCGGCACCATGCCGGGCGCCAACACTTGCGCGCCGCGAGCAGCAGGTGCGGAGGCGAAGTGGCCGCCGCGCGTGGCCCGGGCGTCATCGACTTCAGTGGAGGTCGTGCTCTCGCCGAGAGGTGCGCGAGTCTCCGCGCGCGCGCTCGTGATCCGCTTGCGCCACAAGGGAAAGGCGCGAGCAGGGCCGAAACGGTACAGACGTTTCTGACATCGCGCAAGGCCCATTTTCATGAGCTTTTTCCCATCCTCCGCGCCCCCATCCGGCACGTCCCGTGAGACAGGATTTCCGCGCCGACCGATCACCGCGTCCCGCTTCCCGCATCCCGCTTCCCGCCCCATGCCCGCTCTCGACGAGACCCCGCACGTCCGCGCCCCCGACTTCCCCGAGAACCTCGAGTGGGTGAACACCGCCGGCCGCCGGCTCGGGCTCGCTGACCTGCGCGGCCGCATCGTCCTGCTCGACTTCTGGACGTACGGCTGAATCAACTGCCTCCACGTTCTCCCGCAGTTGCGGGAGCTCGAGCACCGCTTCCCGAACGAGCTCGCCGTCGTCGGCGTCCACAGCGGCAAGTACGTCGCCGAGCGCGTGACCGCGCGCATCCGCGAGGCCGCGATCCGGCTCGACAACGCCCACCCGATCGTCAACGACCGCCAGTTCCGCGTCTGGCGCGCCTACGCCGTGCGCGCCTGGCCGACGCTCGCGGTCGTGGACCCGCGGGGCTACGTCGTCGGCTCGCACGCCGGCGAGTTCACGAGCGAGGCGCTCGTGCCGGTCGTCGAGCGCATGATCGCCACCTACGACGCCGCCGGTCTCCTCGCCCGCGCCCCGCTCGCCCTGCGCTCCGACGACAGCGCGATCGCGCCCGGCGTGCTCCGCTATCCGGCGAAGGTGGCGGTGGACCGCGCCGCCTCACGCATCGCCGTCGCCGACAGCGGGCACCATCGCGTGCTCGTCGGCCGCCTCGACGGCGACGGCCGGCGCATGACCGTCGAGCGGGTCGTCGGCGCGGCGGGCGAGCCCGGCTTCGCCGACGGCAGCGCGGCCGACGCGCGCTTCACGACGCCGAACGGTCTCTGCTTCGGACACGCGCCGTACGAGAGCACGCTCTGGGTCGCCGACAGCGGCAACCACTGCATCCGCGCCGTCTCGCTCGACACCGGCGCCGTGCGCACGGTCGCCGGCACCGGCCGTCAGCTCCGCACCCAGCGCGACATGGACGCCGGCGCGCTGTCGTCACCGTGGGATCTCGCCCAGGTCGGCGGCACGCTCTACGTGGCGATGGCCGGCATCCATCAGCTCTGGGCCGTGGATCTCGCGACGGGGCGTGCCCGCGCGCACTCGGGACAGTTCGGCGAGGACATCCGCGACGGCGCGCACGCCGAGGCGCTCCTCGCGCAGCCGATGGGCATCGCCGCCGATCCCGCGCGCGGCCGGCTCTGGTTCGTGGACGCGGAGTCGAGCGCGGTCCGCTGGTCCGACCTCGACGCGACCGCGGCGGGCCGCGTCGGCACCGTCGTCGGCACGGGGCTCTTCGACTTCGGCGACGAGGACGGCGTCGGCGACGACGTCCGCATGCAGCACCAGCAGGGCATCGCGCTGCACCCGAGCGGCCGCCTGCTCGTCGCCGACTCGTACAACGACGCGCTCAAGTGGGTGGACCCCGACACGCGCCGCGCCGAGACCTGGGTCCGCGGCTTCAACGAACCCGCCGGCCTCGCCATCGGCCGCGGCGTCGTCTATGTGGCGGACACGAATGCGCACCGGATCGCGATCGTCAGCGAGACCACGAACGAGGTGACGGAGCTCGCGATCGAGGGTGTAGGGGGTAGGCTGTAGCCGCGCCACTCAGGAGGCTGATGCTTCCCGATGTCGGTCTACACCCTACCCCCTATACCCTGCCCCGAGATTCTCCTCCAGATGCTCCACCGACTTCATCCCCACCAGTGCCGTCGCCACGCCCGGCAATGCACGTGAGAAGGCTATCGCGCGCTGGGCGTCGGTGGTGAGGCCGGGGAAGGCGGCGCGCACCGGCGCGGGGAGACCGCGCGTGAGCTGCGCCTGCATCAGCGTCGCGCTCGCGACCACGGTGACGCCGAGCGCCGCCGCCGCTTCCAGCAGCGTCGTCGGCCGGGTCGCGCCGCGCGAGACACGCACCTCCTGGGTCGGCGTCCGCGCCGCCTCCGGCATCGCGAGGTTGATCGGCAGCTGCACGACGGCGAAGTGGTGGTCGTCGCCCGCCACCTCGCGCGCCGTCTCGACGAGCTCGAGGAGGCTGAGGTGCCCCTTCGTGCGCGGCGCGGCGCGCAGGCCGTTCCACGTCGCCACGCCGTAGCGCGCGATCTCGCCGCGCGCGACGTGCTCTTCGAGCGTCGCGAACGCGTCGCGGGCGCGGGCGCGGAACGTCGCGTGGTCCACCGCGTCGAACTGCTGCTCGGGGTTGTGCAGGTAGTACACGTCCAGCGTCGCCACGCCGAGGTTGCGGCGCGAGCGCGCGATCTGGTGCGCGAGGAAGCCCGGCGCGATGCAGTGCCCGCCGGCGACGACGTCCGCCGGCGTCATCACGCCGGGCGCGAAGAACTCGCGCTCGAGGTATGCCTGGTACTCCGCGCGCGTCGCCGGCGGCTCGCCGTCGAGCGCGACGTAGCCGCCCTTCGTGCAGAGCACGACCTCGTCGCGCCGCACCACGCCGTCCGCGATCGCGCCGCCGAGCGCCGCGCCGAGCGCGCGCTCCGAGCGCTGGCAGCGGTAGTTGATCGCCGTGTCGAGCACGTTGATGCCGCGCTCGAGGGCGCGCCGCGCGGTCGTCGCGTAGGCCTCGTCGTCGCGCGCGTCGCACTCGCCGAGGTAGGTGCCGAGCCCGATGGACGACACGACGACGTCGCCCGTCGTCGTCTTCGCCGCGGTGTCGTCGCGCGCCGTCGTCGCCGCCGGCGTCGCGTCGTCGGTCGCGAACGGACGGTAGAAATCCGCCGCGAAGCCGGGCGCGCTCCCGGCGAAGCGCTCGGCGAAGCGCCGCGTGCCCGTCGCGGTCGCCCGCCCGCTCGTCGGCTCGGCGGCGGTGGCGGCGGCGTGCGACGCTGAGGTGCCGGCGGCGGCGTCGTCGGCCGCCGGGTGCGGAGCTGGGGTGGTCATCAGGCGAGACGCTACAGGGCACGGCGGTGGACGGCAAGTGTATGCACCCATGGCCGTCCACGCGCCGCCCCGCCCCGGCGGGCACTAGCGTTGCAGCCCTGACCGCTCCGACATTCCGCGGGCACCGGCATGACGGGGCGCGAAGCGGGAGCCGCGAGCTCCTTCGCGGCCGGCCACGCCGTCCCGCTCGCCGCGGCTCTCTCTCCTCCCAATCGAGACCTTCGTGAAGCATTCCTTCCCCGCCCTGCTCGGGGCTACCCTCGCTCTCGCCGCCTGCACGCGCCCGCAGCAGGCGCAACGTCCCGTCGTCCTCGCGCCGGTGCGCGTGGACAGCGGCGCCATGGCCGCCGCCGCCGCCGCCGCGCCCGCGCGGCCGGCCACGCCGGCGATGCCTGCCGTTCGCACGACCGCGAACGATCCGTTCACGACGACGGCGAAGATCGACTGGCCCGGCCCCAACGCCTTCCGCTCGGCGAGCGGCGCGCCCGGCCCGCAGTACTGGCAGCAGCGCGCCGACTACACCATCGCCGCGACGCTCGACACGGCCGCGCGCACGGTGAGCGGCACCGTCACCGTCCGCTACACGAACAACTCGCCCGACACGCTGCACTTCGTCTGGATGCAGCTCGACCAGAACCTGTACAAGTCGGGGAGCAAGGGCTCGGCGCTCTTCCCCGCCGACTCGCGCTGGGGCGTGCGCGGCTTCGAGGGCGGCTACACGCTGAGCGACCTGACGGTCAACGGCCGCCCCGTCGCCTCGAAGGTGGACGACACGATGATGCGCCTCGACCTCCCCGGTGCGCCGATCGCGCCGAAGGGCGGCAAGGCGACGATCACGATGAAGTTCAGCTTCCCCGTCCCCGACCACGGCTCCGACCGCATGGGGCGCGACAGCACGCTCTACGAGATCGCGCAGTGGTATCCGCGCATGGCGGTGTACGACGACGTCCGCGGCTGGAACACCGACCCCTATCTCGGCCAGGGCGAGTTCTACCTCGAGTACGGCGACATCGACTACAGCGTCACCGCGCCCGCCGGCTACGTCATCGCCGGCAGCGGCGTGCTCCAGAATCCGGCCGACGTGCTCACCGCCGCGCAGCGCGAGCGTCTCGCCCGCGCCGCGAAGTCGAGCGAGGTCGTCCAGGTGATCACGAAGGACGAGGCGAAGGCGACGCCGACGCCGGGCACGAAGACGTGGCGCTTCCGCGCGCGGAACGTTCGCGACGTGGCGTGGGCCGGCGCTCCCGACTTCCGCTGGGACGCGACGAGCTGGAACGGCGTCGTCACGCAGGCCTACTACCAGTGGCCCAAGGCCGGCCCCGAGTGGGAGACGATGGCCGAGGGCACGCAGTGGACGATCCGCACCTACTCGCAGCTCTGGTATTCCTTCCCCTACCCGCAGGCGACCGCCGTCGCCGGCCCGGTGGGCGGGATGGAGTACCCGATGTTCGTGATGGACCACTACACGCTGGCCGAGGAGCCGGGTGAGGTGTTCCGCACCAACGACCACGAGCACGGCCACGAGTGGTTCCCGATGATCGTCGGCTCCAACGAGCGCCGCTACGCGTGGCAGGACGAGGGCTTCAACACCTACATCAACGCCTTCTCGCAGGAGCGCCGCTACGGCGCCGACGTCGGCAAGTGGCCGGCGGGGATGGACAACTTCCCGAAGTACGTCGCCAACTGGCGCGGCGTCCACGCCGCCGGCCTCGACGTGCCGTTGATGACGGCCCCCGACCACGTCCCGGCCAGCGCCCTCGGCGCAATCGGCTATCGCAAGCCGGACGCGGTGCGCCTCACCCTGCGCGACGGGACCGTGCGCGAGATCGCCGCGCGCGCCCACGTCGACGGCGACCGGCTCGTGGCCGCCGTCCGCCGCGCGCTCCCGGCGCTCCTTCCCGAGCGCCTCATGCCATCCGCCTGACACCGGTACCGATATGTCGCCGACCATCCTCGACGCGCTCCCGCCGACCGTCACGCACGACGTGCTCGGCCCCGATGCGGTGCGCCGCCTCGACCCCGCCGTCGGCGAGGCCGACGTCTGGGTGTACCGCTACCGCCACGCCGACACCGGGTGGACGCTCAGCGTCGCCACGCTCGCCCCGCCGGGCTCGGGCAAGCTGTCGCTCGGCGGTTTCCGCATCGCCCCCGAGGAGCGCACGTCGCGCCCCGGCTACGATGACGACCGCGAGGCGATCGAGCTCGCGGTCGGGATGGAGGAGAAGGTGTACTGGTCGCGCGTGCTCCGCGTCGGCGGGCCG
>DATMHT010000421.1:0-1521 GCA_035554795.1 Gemmatimonadaceae bacterium
GAGACGCCGAACAACTATGTCGAGTATGAAGGTCGATAGCACGAGCGGGCTCGGGGCCCCTGACGACATCGCGGCCGCCGGCGATCCGCGCGCCGAAGCCCTGGCCGTGACGGTCCGCGAGCAGCTGGGCCTCCTGGGCGAGGACGCCTCGCGGGAGGGGCTGCTCAAGACGCCGGCGCGTGTCGCCGCGAGCCTCCAGTGGCTGACGCGCGGCTACGAGATGAGCGTGCAGGAGGTCGTCGGCGATGCGCTCTTCGCCGAGGAGCACACGTCGATGGTGATGGTGCGCGACATCGAGTTCTACTCGCTGTGCGAGCACCACATGCTCCCGTTCTTCGGGCGCGCGCACGTTGCGTACCTCCCGCACGGCAAGGTCGTCGGCCTCTCCAAGATCCCGCGGATCGTCGAGGTCTTCGCCCGCCGGCTCCAGGTGCAGGAGCGGATGACGGAGCAGATCGCGCAGGCGTTGTGCAAGGTGCTGCAGCCGCAGGGTGTTGGTGTGGTGTGCGAAGCGTATCACCTGTGCATGATGATGCGCGGTGTCGAGAAGCAGAACTCGCGAACGATCACCTCGGCGCTGCGCGGCACCTTCCGCAGCGACGCGAAGACGCGCGACGAGTTCCTGCGGCTCGCGCACGGCGGCTCGTCGTCCGGCCAGCGGTGACGGTGACGCCGCCGTCGCCGCTCGCGGGACGCACCGCGCTCGTCACCGGCGCCTCGCGCGGCATCGGGCGCGCGACGGCGCTCGTGCTCGCCGGTGCCGGCGCCCGCGTCGCCCTCCTCGCGCGCTCCGCCGATGCGCTCGCGACGCTGGCGTCGGAGATCGCCAAGCAGGCGGCTCGATCGCGCGGCGACGCCGTCGCCGTGCCGTGCGACCTCACCGACGACGCGGCGGTCGCGGGCGCCGTGGCGCGCGCGTCGGATGCGCTCGGCGGCGCGCCGGACGTGCTCGTGAACAACGCCGGCGCGTTCATCATCGCGCCGGTCGAGCGGCTCTCGCCTGCCGACTTCCGCGCCACGCTCGACACGAACCTCGTCGCGCCGTTCCTCCTCGTGCATGCCCTCGTGCCGGCGATGCGCGAGCGCGGCTCGGGGACGATCGTCACCGTCGGCTCGATCGCCGACCGCGTGACCTTCCCGGAGAACGCTGCCTACGCCGCGAGCAAGTACGGCCTCCGCGCGATGCACGAGGTCGTGCGCGCCGAGCTGCGCGGCAGCGGCGTGCGGGCGACGCTCGTCTCGCCCGGCCCCGTGGACACGCCGCTCTGGGACGCCATCGAGCCCGACTCGCGCGAGGGCTTCACGCCGCGCGCGGCGATGCTCTCGGCGGAGGCCGTGGCCGACGCGATCCTCTACGTCGTGACTCGGCCGGCGGCGGTCAACGTGGACGAGCTGCGGCTGACGCGCAGCTAGCGCGCGGACGATGTTCATCGAGCTCGTGGACACGCTGCGCTGCGTCGAGCCGCACGAGGACAGCTGGCTGGTGCTGGCGACGCGGCGCATGGCCGGTCGCACCGTCGT
>DATMHT010000422.1:0-3023 GCA_035554795.1 Gemmatimonadaceae bacterium
GGTCGCGACCAAGACCTCCGACGCGGCGGGGGATGGCACCACCACGGCCACCGTGCTCGCCCAGGCCATCGTCCGCGAGGGCTTCCGCAACGTGACCGGCGGTGCGAACCCGATGGCCCTCAAGCGCGGCATCGACAAGGCTGTCGCCGCGGTCGTCGAGCAACTCAAGTCGATCTCCGTGCCCACCGCAGGCAAGAAGGAGATCGCGCAGGTTGGCGCCATCTCCGCGAACAACGACAAGGAGATCGGCGATCTGATCTCCGAGGCGATGGAGAAGGTCGGCAAGGACGGCGTCATCACCGTCGAAGAGGCCCGTGGCCTCGAGACGACGCTCGAGACGGTCGACGGCATGCAGTTCGACCGCGGCTACCTCTCGCCGTACTTCGTGACGGACCCGGACAAGATGGAGGCCGTCCTCGAGGACGCCCTCATCCTGATCCACGACAAGAAGATCTCCTCGATGAAGGACCTCCTCCCGGTCCTCGAGAAGGTCGCGCAGATGGGCAAGCCCCTGCTCATCATCGCCGAGGACATCGAGGGTGAGGCGCTCGCCACGCTCGTCGTCAACAAGCTGCGCGGCACGCTCCGCGTCGCGGCCGTCAAGGCACCGGGCTTCGGCGACCGTCGCAAGGCGATGCTGCAGGACATCGCCGTCCTGACGGCGGGCCAGGTGATCTCCGAGGAAGTCGGCTTCAAGCTCGAGAACGCCGTGCTGTCGGACCTCGGGCGCGCCAAGCGCATCGTGGTGGACAAGGACAACACGACGCTCATCGACGGCGCCGGTGAGTCGGACGCGATCCAGGGCCGCGTGAAGGAGATCCGCTCCGCGATCGACAAGTCCACGTCGGACTACGACAAGGAGAAGCTCCAGGAGCGTCTGGCGAAGCTCGCCGGCGGCGTGGCGGTGATCAACGTCGGCGCCGCGACCGAGGCCGAGATGAAGGAGAAGAAGGCCCGCGTCGAGGACGCGCTGCACGCGACCCGTGCGGCCGTCGAGGAGGGCATCGTCCCGGGCGGCGGCGTCGCGCTCATCCGCGCGCAGAAGGCGCTCAAGGCGTTCAAGGCGGGCGACAGCGACGAGCAGATCGGCGTCGACATCATCCGTCGCTCGATCGAGGAGCCGATCCGCATGATCGTCCAGAACGCCGGCGGTGAGGGCTCGATCGTCGTCGAGAAGGTGCGCTCGGCCGACCAGAACAACTTCGGCTACAACGCCCTGACCGACACGTACGAGGACCTCGTCCAGGCGGGCGTCATCGACCCGACCAAGGTGACGCGCACGGCGCTCCAGAACGCCGCGTCCATCGCCGGCCTGCTTCTCACGACCGAAGCGCTGATCGTCGAGAAGAAGGAAGAGAAGGGCTCCGCTCCGGCCGGCGGCCCCGGCGGCGGCATGGGCGGGATGTACTAGGAGCAGGGAATAGGGTCCAGGGCTTAGGGCCTGGACCAGCAACGGGACGCTACTCGCGCTGAGTAGCGTCCCGTTGTCGTTCTACACCCTGCGCCCTCTGCCCTACACCCTCAGAACAACGTCAGCTGTTCTGGCGCCGGCGCGCAGCGGCGGAGGCTCGGGGTGAAGGGGCCCACCACCGAGTGCTGGCTCGAGACGTGGACGCGGCCGCGGAACCTGGTGCCGGCGAGGCTGCCGGCGACCGTCTCGTGGGCGACGCCCTTGTCGTTGCAGTTCTCGCTCAGGTGCGCGAGCACCACGTGGCGCAGGTTGTGGTGGGCGCACTCGCGCGCGAGCTTCGCCGCGGCGCGGTTGCTCAGGTGCCCCGAGCGACTCGCGATGCGCCGCTGCACCGACGGCGGATACGGGCCGGCGCGGAGCATTCCCTCGTCGTGGTTCGCCTCCAGCACGAGCAGGTCCAGCTCGCGCATCGCGACGCGCACGGCGTCGGTGGCGTGGCCGAGGTCGTAGCAGACGCCCGCCCGCGCGCCCGAGTGCGTGGACGTCGCGACGAGCGCGACGGGCGCGGCGGCGTCGTGGGGCGTCGGGACGGTGCGCAGCTCGAGCCCGCCGACGGCGAAGGTGTCACCCGGCTCGAAGGTCCGCGCGTCGGCTTCCAGCAGCGACGGGCACGCCTGCGTCGTCCCCTCGCTCGCGTGGAGCGACCAGCCCCACCGCTCGGTCGCCGCCTGGGCGCCCTTCACGTGGTCCGAGTGCTCGTGGGTGATGACGCACGCCTTGATGGACGACGGCGCCACGCCGATCGCGGCCAGCCGTCGCGCGAGCTCGCGCGGCGCGAACCCGGCGTCGATCAGAACGCGCGTCTCGCCGCTCTCGATCAGCACCGCGTTGCCCTTGCTGCCGCTGCCCAGCACCCAGAGTCTCATCGCTACCGCCCGCCTCTTCTCGACCCGCTACCCGCTACCCGCTACCTGTTACCCGCTGCTCGACAGGCGTGCGCCTCCGCCAACGCCCGTCGCGCGCCGTCGCTCAGCGGCACGTGCCGCCGCGACATCGCCCGCTCGGCCACCGAGAGAAACTTATCGAGGGTGTATACCCCATAGGGCGCGCCGTCGCCCCAGGCGAACGGCGGGACCGCCTTCGGCGGCATGCTCGACCCGTAGATGTTCGCGCCGGCGCCCACCACCGTGCCCGTCGTCAGCCGCAGACCGATGCCGGTCTTCGCATGATCGCCGAACAGGGTGCCGAGGAATTGCATGCCGGTGTCGCGCACGCCGTCGGGCGTCCAGAGCGCGACGGTGCCGTAGGTGTTCTTCAGGTTGCTCGTCGTCGTGCCGGCGCCGAGGTTCACCCAGCGCCCCATGTACGAGTGGCCGACGAATCCGTCGTGCCCCTTGTTGGTGTGCCCGAGGACGATGGACGCGCTGACCTCGCCGCGCACCTTGCACACCTCGCCGATCGAGCAGCCGCTCACGCGGTCGCCGACGATCGTCGTCCCCTCGCCGACGTACGCCGGTCCGCTCAGTCGCGTGAACGACTGCACGACCGCGGCGCGGCGCACGAGGATCGGGCCTGCGGTCGCGTCGAGCACGACGAACGGCTCGATCGTCGC
>DATMHT010000423.1:0-16844 GCA_035554795.1 Gemmatimonadaceae bacterium
ATACGTGCCCCATCTCATCGAAGTCGCCTTCCGCGGCAACCGCAACGAGTTCTACCTCTGGGAGCTCGACCCTCCGCCGGCGCTCCGCGCGGCGGTGATCGTCGACGCCGACCGGGGGGAGGATCTGGGGCGCGTCCACGCGGTCGGCGAGCTCGCGGCGCGGCGCTGCGCGGGCACGCCCCACGGACTCGGCCCCGACACCCTCCCCGAGAAGCGCGCCCTCCGCCTGGCGACCCCCGAGGAGGTCCGGCGCGCCGACGAGCTGGCGGACGAGAACGAGACTGCCCGCCGCAAGGCGATGGAGCGGGTGAAGGCGAACGGCCTCGTGATGAAGCTCTCCGACGCCGAGTGGCAGTGGGACCGGAAGAAGCTGACCTTCTACTTCACCGCCGAGAAGCGCGTCGACTTCCGCAACCTCGTGCGCGACCTCGCCTCGATGTTCCGGACGCGGATCGAGTTGAAGCAGATCGGCGTGCGCGACGAGGCCAAGCGGCTCGACGGCGTGGGCCGGTGCGGCCGGCGCTACTGCTCGGCGTCGTGGCTTCCCGAGCTTCGTCCGGTGAATCTCGGCGTCGCCAAGGACCAGCGGCTCTCGCTCAACCCGTCGCAGATCTCGGGCGCCTGCGGCCGGCTGATGTGCTGCCTGCGCTACGAGCACGAGTTCTACGTGCAGAGCCGCAAGCGCTTCCCGAAGGAGGGGAAGATTCTCGTCACGTCGCTCGGCGAGGAGAAGGTCGTCGCCAACGACATCTTCCACGACCGCGTCACGCTGCGCCGCCCCGACGGCGACGCCCGCGTCGTCGCGCTCGCGGACCTCAAGCGCGAGGTCGCTGCCGCCGCGGTGCCGGATGGCGACGCGAGCGCGCTCGCCGCCGCCGCCGCGGCGATCGGCCAGGGCGACGACGACGCCGCGTCGTCGCTGACGGACGACACGGGCGAGCACACCACCGACGTCGCCGACGATCGCGACGCCGAGTCGGCCATCGCCGCCGCGGCGGCGGCCGAGCGTCGCCAGGAGAGCCGCCGCACGCGTGCGCCCGAGCGCCGCCCGCGGACCAGCGAGCGTACCGCCAACGGTGTGGGCAACGGCACAGGCAACGGTGTCGGCGGCGGCGAGGGTGAGCCGCGGCCAGCCGCGACGCCGGCGCCCGGTGCCGCCGCGGGAGCGTGGCTCCGTCAGCGCTCGCCCCTTCCCCAGGTCGCCGCGTCGCGCGAGACCACGGCGGCCGCGCCCGCCACGCCACCGCCCGCGCCGACCACGACTCCCGCGGTGATCGGTGGCGTCGGCGCCGACGAAGCGACCGACGCGTCGTCCGAGGCCCCCACCACCGCGGCCGCCGCCGCGGTGCCGACGACGGGCGAGGAGTCGTCCGACCAGCGCCGGACGCGCCGCCGGCGCGGACGGCGCGGCGGCCGGCGGGGACGCGGCGGCGATCGCGGCGGCGCGGGCGCGGCGAGCGACGGCCAGGGCACGACCGCGGACGACGACGCCGGCGCATCCTCGGAGCACGACGACGATGGCGCCGACTCCGACGCCAGCGCCTCGGACGACCGCACGACCGACCACCGCACGACGGACCACGGGGAGTAACGCAGGTTGCCGAAGTTCTATCTCACCACCGCGATCGACTACGCCAACGGCGACCCGCACCTCGGCCACGCGTTCGAGAAGATCGGCGCCGACGCCATCGCTCGCTATCGGCGCCTCCGTGGCGACGACGTCCACTTCCTCATGGGGATGGACGAGCACGGCCAGAAGGTCGCGCAGAGCGCCGCCGACCGCGGCGTCGCGCCGCAGGCGCTCGTGGACGAGGTCGCGGCGACCTTCGAGGCGACCTGGCGCCGGCTCGACATCTCGTACGACCAGTTCATCCGCACGACCAACCCGGCGCACAAGGCCGGCGTCGTCGCGCTCATCGAGCGCATCGCCGAGCGCAACCCGGACGACTTCTACCTGAAGACGTACGAGGGGTGGTACTGCGTCGGCTGCGAGCTGTTCAAGCGCGAGAACGAGATCGTGGATGGCAAGTGCGTGCTGCATCCGACGCGCGAGCTGCAGTGGACGCAGGAGCGCAACTGGTTCTTCCGCCTCACGCGCTACCAGCCGTTCATCGAGCGGCTGTTCGCCGAGCGCCCCGACTTCCTGCGCCCCGAGAGCCGGCGCAACGAGATCCTCGGCCTCCTCGAGCAGGGGCTGGAGGACATCTCGATCACGCGCTCGCGCCTGAGCTGGGCGATCCCCTTCCCGCTGCGCGTGCAGGACGAGGAGCCGCAGGGCACGTGGGTCTGGTTCGACGCGCTGCCGAACTATCTCACCGCTACCGGCTTCCCCGACGCGGCCTACTCCGGCCGCTGGCCGGCCCAGCTTCACATCGTCGGCAAGGACATCACGCGGCTGCACTGCGTGATCTGGCCGGCGATGCTCGAGAGCGCGGGCATCGCTCTCCCCGAGCAGGTCTGGGCGCACGGCTTCGTGAACCTCGGCGGCGAGCGGTTCAGCAAGAGCGCGGGCGTGCGGCTCGACCTGAACGAGGCCATCGACCGCTACGGCGCCGACGCGTTCCGCTACTTCCTTCTGCGCGAGGTGCCGTTCGACGGCGACGGCAACTTCTCGTGGGAGCGATTCGAGGAGCGCTACACCGCGGACCTCGCCAACGCCTTCGGCAACCTCGCCAGCCGCGCGATCGCGATGGTCGAGAAGTACTGCGGCGGCGTCGTACCGGCCGGCGCGCGTGGCGAGGTGGACGCCGCCGACGAGGCGGACATCGCCCGCTACCACTCGGCGATGGACGGTACGCGCGGCTATCTGCCCAACGAAGCGCTGCGCGAGGTGTGGAGCACCGTCGCCCGCGGCAACGAGTACGTGGACCGCCAGGCACCGTGGAAGCTGGCGAAGGATCCGGCGCGCCGTGCCGAGCTGGAGGCGACGCTCGCCACCCTCGTGCGACAGCTCGCCCGGCAGGCGGTGCTGATCTCGCCCTTCATGCCCGCCAAGGCCGAGGAGCTCTGGGCGCAGCTCGGCGCACCCGGGCGCGCCCGCGAGCAGCGCCTCGACGCGCTCTCGCGTCTCGACCCCACGTCGTGGCACGTGAAGAAGGGGGAGTCGCTCTTCCCCAGGCCCGACGTCGGCGCGAAGAAATCCTGACATCCCGGGCGGCCGGCCGAAGGCCGTCGCTGCTTGACGCTGGCGTGTAGCGACCCTACACTCGGCGCAGGTCGGCCATGTGCCGACCGTCGCCGTTCCCGGAGGCCGCCATGCGCTCGCTTCTGCCGCCAGCCCACCGCCACCGGCGTCCGCGGTCACCGCTGTCGCGCGTCGCGTTCCTCGCCGCTTTCCTCGTCGCGACCTCGGCATGCGCGCGCCACGGACGAGCGAGGAGCGCGGACGAGGACGCGCCGGAGCCGGTGCCGGAGTTCGTCCTCGTCTCCGTCGAGAACCACAACACGAGCGACGTCATCGTCTGGCTGGTGCAGCCCGACGGCCTGACGACCCGGATCGGCTCCGTCGCCGGCTCATCGAACGCCGTGCTGCAGTTCCGCGGGCGCTACATCGAGGGCGGCGCCAGCCTGCAGCTGATCGCGCGGCCCATCGGCGGCGTGACGGCGGTGCGCAGCGAGCGGTTCACCGTCCACCCGGGACAGCAGGTGACGTGGACGCTCGAGACGTCGCTCCAGCGATCGTCGCTCTCCGTCTACTGACGGACGGAGCGCGCGGCTACTTCGAGCCGCTTCCGCCGCCGCGACCGCTGCTGCCCAGCGCACTGCCGGCACCGAGCGCCGCCGCCAGTCCCAACGCGGTCGCGACGATGCCGCCGGCCAGCAGGCTGCTCCGCGAGCGCGAGAACTTCGGGACGGCGATCGACGCCACGGCGCTGTTCGCGACGCGCACCGACTCGCCGCGCCACGTCTCCTCGACGCCGCTGCGGCGCGTCACCTGAACGACCGAGAGGACGAGGCCCGAGTCGTCCTTCTGGGTCACGCGGCCGTCGAGCGAATCGCCGTACGGGCCGATGTACGGCGCGACGGCGAAGCTCCCGGCATCCGTGAGCTTGACGCGCGTCACCTGCCCGGCGAGCGTCGCGTTCGGGTCCACGGGTGTGTAGGTGTAGCAGCCCACGCTCAGCACGGTCGCGACGCTGACCGCGGTGGCGGAGAATGATGGTCTCGCGAGTCGGCGCATTGGTCTCGTTGCCATGCGACGTGAATGGCTCGATGGAAGTCACGATACGGATGCGGCGGTCGAACGCCGGCACCGCCGCGGTCGCGGACGATGGAACGGCCCGCTCGACGCGCATCGGGCGGGCCGTTCCGCACGGACGGCGAACCCTCTCGCCGTCACGCGTCGCGCGTTACTGCGCCTTGCAGGCGGCGCCCGTCGGATCGGTCGCGTTCGCCGGGTCGTTCTCGTTGCGGAGCGGCTGCTGATCCGGCGGCAGGAGCGCCGTGTCCGTCTGCCGCTCTCCGATGTCGTAGTACAACCGCGCCGGCACGATCCCGCCCGCCACCGTCGGGGTGACGTTCGGCCAGCAGGTGCGCTTGTAGTCGTTCCACGGCTCGAGGCTCTGGAACAGCGCGATGTACTTCTCGGTGAGAATCGCCGTGAGCAGCGCCGTGCCGGCCGCCGCGATCGGTGGCAGGGAGATGCCCTGAGCGGACCAGAGCGCACGCTCCGCGTTCAGCTTCTGGAGCGCCGTCACCTGGTCACCGGTGCGGTACGCCGCCTCGGCCCAGATCAACAGGTTCTCGTACGCCGTGACGAGCGGCTGGGTGTAGTTCGGCGCCAGCAGCTGGTCGCTGAGGTTGTCGCGAGCCGCATTGAAGTACAGGTCGATCCGCGGATCGTTCCGCGACGCCAGCAGTGAGATGAAGCTCGAGTTCGGCGCGATGTATCCCGGGCGCTGCACCACCACGAACTGATACCAGTGGTTCTGCTGGTTCGGGATGCCCGCGAAGACGGCGTTGTAGTTCTCCGACGCCGACGTCAACCCCTTCTCGGCGGCGGCGAGGGCCGACGCGTAGGCCTCCGTGCCCCGCACCTCCGCCGTGTGCAGATAGAAGCGCGCCTTCAGCGTGTAGGCGAGCTTCGTCCACAGCTCCGGGTCGCCGCCGTACGAGAGGTCGGCTGCGCCGGGACCGGCGTTCGTCGCCCCGGCCGTACCCGCCACCGACGGCGCCATCATGGCGATCGCCGAGTCGAGCTTGACCTGGACGGCGTCGTAGACGGCGAGCTGGTGGTCCGGCGCCGGGTTCGGGCCCGCCAGGGCATTCGAGTACACGATGTCGCCGAACAGGTCGGCGCCGGTGCCGATCAGCGCCGCCTCGGTCACCTGAGCGATGCCGTAGAAGAGCGAATCGCCCGCCGCCTGGCTCTTCTTCTCGAGCTCCCGAATGTCCACCAGGCCGCCACCGGCGTACAGCGCCTGGTGGAACCCGTTGGTCGTCGCCTCGCTGATGCCGTAGTTGTAGATGCTGGTGTACTGCGCGTTGGTGCCTCGCATCTGCTGCGTCCACATCGTCGCCAGCCGCGCCGGGTCGCTGTTCAGCTCCGACCACAGGTTGGCCTGCGTGCCCTCGAACAGCTGGAGGGCCGATACGTTGCTCGGCGTCGGGCGATTGGGATCTTCCGTCAGACTGCCGCTGCTGAGAAAGTCGGTGCACCCCACAGTCGTGGCGCCGGCCAGTGCCAGTGCCACGAGCGGTGCGATTCTTCGCACTCTATTCACGCGAATCTCTCCTGATGATCAGCGGTTGAGCCCGACCGAGATGACGAAGGAGCGGGTCAGCGGCGTGTTGAAGTAATCGACACCCTGCGTCAGCCACTCCGAGCCGCCGAGGTTGACCTCGGGATCGAGCCCCTTGTACTTGGTCCAGGTGTGCAGGTTGCGCCCGGCGACGCGGATGTCCGCGCTGCTGAAGCCGAGGCGGTCCTGCAGCCAGCGCTGATTCAGCGTATAGGTGAGCGAGAGCTCGCGCAGCTTGACGAAGCCGCCCGGCTCGACGAACTGGGCGCTCACGTCGCCGAAGCCGCCACCCTCGTTGTCGAACCACGCCTCCCAGTCGGTCGGCGTCTGGAAGGGCACGACGTCCACGCCCGGTCCCGCGGCCGTCTTGTAGCGGTCGCGCATCCCCGGGATGTCGAGGAACTTCCCGGCCCGGTCGCGGATCTCGGTGTCCTTGTGCGTGCCGAAGCGGTAGAGGATGCCGCGCGTGCCGTTCCACACCTCGCTGCCGTGGCGGATGTCCAGGAGCCCGCCCAGCCGCAGGTTGCCGAACAGCTTGATCGACGTGTTGATGCCCGCCGTCCACTTCGGGTTCGGGTCGGCGATGACGCGGTCGGTCGGGTCCACCACCGGGAAGCCGTTGGCATCGAGGTAGATCGCGCCCTTCGGCGCGCCGGCGCACGCGGCGTTCACGTCGTCGAGCGTGCCGTCGCCGTTGAGGTCCGCCTGCGCGACCCAGCCGCAGCGCACGAAGTCGCTGCCGCGGATGACGCCGGGGGCGTAGCCGACGGTGGCCGAGCCGATTGCGCCCGTGAACCCTTCGTTGTTGTAGGTGATGAAGTTGGCGCCGAGCAGGCTGTTCACGCGGCCGCGATTGCGGCCGAACTCCACGCCGAAGTCCCACGCGAAGTTGGGCGTCGTGATCGGGCGCGCGTTGAACGTGAGCTCGACACCCTTGTTCGTGATGTCGGCGCCGTTCTCGAACTGGAAGATCGCGCCCTTCTGCGCCGCGCTCACCGGCACGGCGAGAATGACGTCGGTCGAGCGCTTGTTGTACCACGTGAAGCCGAGGTCGGCCCGCTGGTCGAGGAAGCCGAGGTCGAGCCCCAGCTCGGTCTCGCGGTTGCGCTCCGGACCCAGGTTCGGGTTGTAGAGCTGGGTCGGCGTCGTGACGCCGCCGTTACCGCTCTGCGACGCGCCGATGAAGTCGCCGTAGCCGCTCCCGAACACCCCCGCCAGGCTGAAGGCGGCGACGTTCGAGTAGATGGGCGGCTCGCGGCCCGTCTCGCCGTACGACGCGCGCAGCTTGCCGAAGCTGAGAAGCCCCTTCTGATCGGTGTTGCCGAGGGCGTTCGTGAACGCCCAGGCGAGCTGCGCCTTCGGGTAGGTCGCGCGCTTCTTGTTCTTCGGGAAGGACGAGAAGCCGTCGTTGCGCACGCCGACGTTCAGGAAGAGCTGCTGATACAGATCGAGCTCGGCCTGCGCGAAGTACGCCTCGACGTGGCGGAGGCTCTTGAACTCCTGCGGCGTCTGCTGGTTGAGCGTGTTCTGGAGCGCGAACGGCTCCGGCGCGTTCAGGTTCTGACCCTGCGCCCACGTCTGGCGGTAGCGACGCGAGTTCAGGTTCTGCCCGAGCGTGAACGACGCGTCGATGTTCTCGGCGAACTGGTGCTTCGCCGTCGCGACCAGGTTGTGGTCGATCTCGAGGTTGTTCAGGTCGAGACGCGTCACCTGGCCGACCGGGTTCGCCGACGCCGTGAACGGCAGCGCCTCGATGCGCTGGTCGGCGTAGTAGTCGCTGCCCAGCGTGTAGCGGACGTTCAGCCAGTCGAGCGGGTTGTAGTCGAAGTTGACGTTCCCGATGAACCGCCCCAGCTCGCTCGTGTTCGCCGGATTGTTCAGCGTGAAGAACGGGTTGTCGTAGCCGCGGCTCCGCGTCAGCGTGTTGGCCGTCGGGAACGGGAAGCGGTACGACCGCTGAACGCCGTTCAGCAGGTACTCCTTGTTGTTGAACTCCGGGGGCGTGCGGAACGAGCCGAGCAGAAGCCCCGACAGGTTCGAGCCCTTCTGGACGTAGGAGCCGCGGGCGTCCGTGTACGAGAAGTTGCCGCCGAGGTTGAACTTCGAGAAGAGCTGGTGCGTGCCCTTCAGGCGGACGCTCGCGCGATTGTACCAGTTGTTCGGGCCGACGATCGTGCCCTTCTGGTGCATCAGGCCGCCCGACAGGTAGAAGGTCGTGCGGTCGTTGCCGCCCGACGCGGTCAGGTTGTTGTCGGCCGTGATGCCGGTGTCGAAGATGTCCTTCGCGTGGTTGTAGGTCGGTGTGCCCGCCGGGATGAGCGGCCCGAAGGAGATCGGGTACGTGGCGCGGCAGTTGTCGCCCCGCTGGCCCGTCGCGCACGCGTCGGGCGTACCCGCCGCGTAGAAGGCGTCGGACGCCAGATCCACTCCGCCGAGCGCGTACTTGCGCTGGAGCGGCATGTACTTGGTGACCTGGTCGAACGTCGTCGTGGACTGCAGCGAGTAGCGGGTCTGGCCGGCGCGGCCGCGCTTCGTGGTGATGAGCACGACGCCGTTGGCGGCGCGGGCGCCGTAGATGGCCGCCGCCGCCGCGCCCTTCAGGATGTCCACGGACTCGATGTCGTTCGGGTTGATGTCCATCGCGCGGTTGCCGGCGACCGTCCCGCCCGTACCCGGGAAGTCGGTCGGCCCCTGATCGGTGGACACCGTCGTGTTGTCGATCGGCTGGCCGTCCACGACGAAGAGCGGCTGGTTCGTCGAGCCGAGCGCCACCGACGTGGCGCCGCGGATCTTGATCGACGCGCCGGCGCCGGGCTCACCCGACTGGGTGCGCACCTCCACGTTAGGCGCCTTGCCCGCCAGCGCGCTGACGACGTTCTGCGGCTCCGCCGAGCGCTTGAGGAGCGAGCTGTCGACCGAGTTGATGACCGACCCGAGGCGCTCGCGCGTCGACGTGGTGCCGGCGCCGGTGACGACGACCTCGCCGAGGCGCAGCGGATTCGTCGCGAGCGTGAAGTCGCGCGTGATCGGCGTGCCGGACGTCAGGGTGACCGGCTGCGACGCGGGTCGGTAACCGATGACGCGGACCGAGAGCGTCGCCGTCTGGCCGGTCGCGCGAGCCGCGGCCACGACGAACGTGTAGCGTCCGTCGTCGTTGGTCTGCGCACCGATCTGCATGCCTTCGAGAAAGACGCTGGCTGCCGGGATCGGCACGCCACCTTCCGCGGTGACGCGGCCAGCGATGGTCACTTGCGCCTGCGCGGCGACCGGAAGCACGAGAGCTCCGGCGACCGCGAGAAGGCGCCGAATGGTGAACTGCATTTACCCTCCGTGATTCGTCTGAGCGATGAACATTTCTGGCGCTGCCGCCGAGTGCGGCTCCGCGCGTTTTCAACCGGTCATCTCGATGTCGCACCTCCTGTCGTTAGGCGAATGACGGACGTCGGCGTTGTGCACGACGGCGCGCCGATCGCGATCGGACGTCCGACGTGAGCACCCCGCGTCGAAACGCGATTCGATGCGGGCACGATGATCCTCACTACTTGCGTAGCGCACCCGTGCCGTCAACACTCGCCGCGCATTTCTTACAGAGTCTGGCAAACGCTGACGAGCATGACAGTGCGAGCGAGCTCGTCGGAACGCCGGCCTCCGGTTGGCGACTGCCGAGGCGCGCGTCCGCGCGTGCGCGCACGACGACACCGGCGCAGAGCCGTGACGCGTGCGCGTCGGCTTCGCGATGAGCACGGACTGCACGTCGCCGCGCGCGTGACGTCGGTGGTGCTCGGCATCGGCGTCCGCCGCACCGATGAGTGCGTTCGGAATGGGCGCGAGAAACCGGACGTCGCGGCGGCGCGCCGGCGCCGCAAAAATCAGACGCGTGACGTGCCACGCGCGCGGCGGATTGGGTCGGGCCGCGCAGATTTTACTTTGGCGTCCAAGCATTGGGCGCGCGCGTGCCGATTCGTCGTCGCCTCGGCCGCTGGTGCGGCGGTCGCCGCGGGCCCGGCCGGCGACCGCACGAGTCGTCGCCAAGGCGATGCCGAGGCGATGGTCGGGGCGCGCGGCCGAGGTGCACGCGCGCCGCGCGGCCCGGCGGCGTCGCCGGCCGCCGTCGTCGGCGTAATCGCGCACGCCGCCGGCGTGACCCCGCGCACGGTTGCCCGGAGCCCCTTTCGCGAGTCTTCAAGGCGGACGTCCGCGCACGCCGCGGACCGGCTCCTGCAGCGATTCACGGGCCCGCTGCGGGCCGAGCATTCTTCACGACGGAGCGACGATGGCGAACCGCCGCTGGACCATCCTCATCGTGCCCGAAGGGTGCGACGCACCGCGCTCCGTGCGCGTCTCCGAGCGCGGCATGCGCCGCGCCGCGGCCGGCACCGTCACGGCGCTGCTCTTCGTCGTCCTCGGCGGCGGTCTCGTGGTCGGGCGGGCGTTCGCGTCGGTCAGCGACGTCCGCATCGCCAGCATGGCGGCCTGGGGACAGACGCGCGAAGCGGCGGCGCTCCGGCAGAGCCTCGACGCGCTCCGCGACACGCTCGCCGCGCTCGGCCGCCGCGACCGGCAGCTCCGCCTCGCCGCCGGCCTCCCGTCAGGTGACTCGAGCGCCCTCGGCGAGCCGCCGCGCCTCGCGCGCGGCGAGGGTTCCTCGCTCGGCGGGCCCGACTTCGGCGGCACGCGCGCCGACGTGGACAGCCTGATCCGCAGCGCGAACCTCCTCGCCGCCGGATTCGACACGGTGACGTCGGCGATCAACCGCAACGCGGCGAAGCTCGCGTCCACGCCGTCCATCATGCCGACGGCCGGGTGGCTCACGAGCCAGTTCTCGCGCAGCCGCTTCCACCCGATCCTGCACCTGTCGCGGCCGCACGAGGGCATCGACGTCGCCGCACCGATGGGCGCGCCCGTCGTCGCGCCGGCCTCGGGACAGGTCATCTTCGCCGGCGTGGAGCGCGGCTACGGCAACGTGCTCCAGATCGACCACGGCAACGGCATCGTCACCAAGTTCGCCCACCTCTCGCGCATCGGCGTGCGCACGGGCGACCGGGTGACGCGCGGACAGACGGTGGCGGCCGTGGGCAACACCGGCCTCTCGACCGGACCGCACCTCCACTACGAGATCCACGTCAACGGGCGCGTCGTGGACCCGCTGACCTACGTGATCCCGGGCGCGATCCCCGACTGACGACCGCCGGCGGCCGGCCGCGCGACCACCGCGCGGCCCGGCCCGACCCGGTTACTGGTGGCCGCTGCCGCTGCCGCTGCTGCCCGAGCCGGAGCTGCCGACCGCTCCGCGCATCGCGGCGAAGCCGCCGACCGCCGCGGCGAGCGCCGCCGCGCCGAAGCCGAGCGAGCGCGAGCGCGAGAGCGTCTTCTGCTGGAAGGTCGCCACCTGGTCGCGGCGGAGGGTGACCTTCTCCCCCGTCCACCCCGCGGTGAGCCCGGCGCGCGACGTCGTGGAGCTGACGGCGATGGTGACCGTCGTGTCGGATGCGGCCTGGAGCCGGCCGTCCACGTAGCCGACCCCGTCGCCGAGCAGGGGCGCCATCGCGGCCGTGCCGGCGTCGGTGAGCACGGCGCGGAGCTCCTCGCCCGCGTCGGGGAGGCGGCCCGTCGGTGCCGGCGTGTAGACGTAGCACCCGGCGAGCGCACCCAGGATCAGCACGGTGCGCACGGTCGCCTTGAGCATGATGAGACCTCGTGATCCGAGAGTGGGAAACCGATCGGCGGTGGCCGCCGCGCCGCGCGGCGCGGCGGCTCCTACCTAAGCTTATGCGACGACCCCGCCGCCGGCAGTAGTGCCGGCGGCGGGGTCTTTCCTGCGGCCTGCGGCTGCGCTACCGGTGCTGCGTCAGTAGGCGGCTGGCGTCGACGTGTACGTCAGCGTCGGGCAGGCGTTCGGGTCGTTCGCGTTGCGCCCGTTCGCGCTGATCTTCGGCGTGTTCGGGTTCGTGTTGACCTCGGACAGCCCGTACGGCAGGCGGCCCGGGATCGCGTCGCGCGTCTGGTCCGACGTCGTGTTCGCCGGCGCCGGCGCGAGGTACGGGAAGCAGGTGCGCTTGTAGTCGTTGAACGACTCGATGTTCAGGAAGAGATCGATGTACTTCTCTTCCATGATGTTCTGCAGCGTCGCCGGGATCACCGCCTGCGACGGGAACGTCTGCTCGCCGTAGTTCTGGTTGGCACGCACGGCGTTCAGGTGCGGCTGCGCCGCGCCGATGCCGCCCGTCTGGTAGGCCGCCTCGGCGGCGATCAGCTCGTTCTCGGCGAAGGTCACGATCGGCTGCTTGAAGCCGGCGTCGGCGCCGACGAAGCCGAAGTCGAGGGTCCCGCCGCCGCCCGGGAGCGCGATGTTCGCGCCCGGACGGTAGCCTTCGCAGGCCGAGCCGGTGAGCGGACGGCACGGGTCACCGGAGCTCGCGTCGATGAAGTAGAAGTCGAAGCGATCCGGGGTATCCATGCCGTCGTTGATGCGCTTCTTCATCAGGTTCACGATCGCCGCGCCCGGCCCCTGGTCGAAGCGCGTGTTGTAGAACTGGTTCCAGACGTTGTTCGACCCGCCGTTGTTGGCGTCGTGATAGATCAGCAGGTCGCCCGACGGATCGTCGATGCCGTCCGCCGTCTGGGCCAGGGCCAGCGCGTAGGCGGCCGGGTTCGCCTCGGCCGTGTGCAGGTAGAACCGCGCCTTCAGCGTGTGCGCGACCTGCAGGTAGTGATTGCGCAGCACGGTCGGCGAGACGCCCTGGTAGCCGAGCTCGAAGTTGCGTCGGTTGCCACGCGGCAGGAAGCCGGTCGGTCCCTGGTTGGTGCTCGCCACCCCCGTCGCCGGCTTCGCGGCGAGGAAGGTGTTGATCGCCGAGTCGAGCTGCGCCTGGACCTCGTCGTACACCTGCAGCTGCGGGTCGAACTTCGGCGACGGAAACTGATTCGGCTGGAACGCCTCGCTGTACGGGACGTCGCCGAACACCGACGCGGCCTCGCCGATGATCATCGCTTCCCAGACCTTGGCGATGCCGACGTAGAGCGAGTCGTTCTGGGCGCGCGCGATCTCCTGGATCTGTCGGGCGTCGGAGGCGCCGCCGGCCGAGTAGACCTGGATCCACGCCGGGTCGATGTCACCCGCGCCGATGTTGTAGAAGTCGAACCCCTGCTGCTGCCGGTTGAAGCCCGACACCTGCTGCACGTACATCGCCGTCGTGCGCGGGATCGGCCCCTCGAAGATCACCGCGGCGCCGGCCTGCAGCGACACGTAGAGTGGGCCGGCCTCGGTGAGCGACGTCGCGGCGTTCGGGGTCTTGTCCACACCGGGACCGGTGAGGAAGTTGCCGCACCCCGCCGCCACGAGCGCGAGCGCACCGCTCGCCAGCCACGTGGAAGTCGTTCGTCTCATGTAGGAAAATCCTCTCGGATGCTCGGTCGGTGAGTTAGCGGTTCGCGGTAATCGAGATCACGAACGACTTGCTCTGCGGGTTGTTGAAGTAGTCGATGCCACGCACCGAGGAGGCAGCGCCGAGGATCGTCGTCTCGGGGTCCACGCCGGTGTAGTTCGTCCAGGTCTTCAGGTTGCGCCCGGCGAGCCGCAGCTCGAAGCTGCTGAAGCCGACGTAGCGCGGCACCCAGGCCTGGTCGAACGTGTAGCTCGCCGACAGCTCGCGGAGCTTCGTGTAGCTGCCGTCCTCGATCGCGAACGAGCCGGGGCCGTTGAACACGCCACCCGCGCCCTCGAACCAGGTCTCGCCGATCGGCACCGCCATGCCCACACCCGGGCCGGCGACCTGCACGTTCGAGAGGTACGTCTTGCCGAACACGTAGTCCCCGTTCCGGTACTTCACGCTCTCCATCGACTTGCCGAAGTGGTTGAGCGCCAGCTTCGTCCCGTTGGAGTTCTCGGTGCCGCGGACGAAGTCCACGAGCGCCGAGAGCTGCAGCTTCCGGAAGCGGATCCCCGAGCGGATCGAGCCGGTCCAGTCCGGGTTCGGGTTGCCGATCACGTACTGGTTGATCTGGTCGAGCACCGGGTAGCCGTCGGGGCCGATCCAGAGCGTGCCCTTCTTGGCGCTGCCGCAGGTCGCGTCGACGTCGGTGCCGTCGGCGAGAACGAGACCACGGCCGCAGCGGATGAAGTCCGAGCCGTAGAAGATGCCGACCGGCTGCCCCTTGACCGCGGCGCCGGTGATACCGCCGAGCCCACCCGTGCCGCCGAGGTCCACGAACGTGGCCCCCTTCAGGTCGGTGACCTGGCTCCGGTTGCGGGCGTAGTTGAAGCCCACGTCCCAGCCGTAGTCCTTGGCCTGGATCGGACGGATGTTGACCTGCGCCTCGAAGCCGCGGTTCCAGAGGGCGCCGGCGTTCTGCGCCTGGATCTGGAAGCCCGTGGACGGCGGGACCGGCACGTCGAAGACGACGTCGGTCGAGTTCTGCCGGTAGTAGGTGAGGCTGAGGTCGGCCCGATCGTGGAGGACGCCGAGGTCGAGACCGGTCTCGAACTCACCGACGCGCTCCGACTTGAGGTTCGGGTTCGGCTTGCGGCCGAGGTTGTTCAGACCACCCTGGCCGTTCTGGATCGTGCTGATGCCGGAGATATAGCCGTCGCCGAACGACGTCGACGCGTACTTGATGCCCGTCAGGTACGGCTGCGGCTGCGTGCCCGACTGTCCGTAGGCGACGCGGAACTTGCCCGAGCCGACCCACGGATTCTCCGTCTCGCCGGGTCGGATGAAGTTCCAGGCGAGGCTCGCCTTCGGGTACCACGCGCTCCGGTTGGCGGCGCCGAACGTGGACGCGGCGTCGTTGCGGATGGCGGCCGTCAGGTAGAGCTGGTTGAGCAGGTCGGCCGTCCCCTGAACGAAGAAGCCCGTCTGGTGGATGGTCGTCTGGAAGTCCGTCGCCGGCAGCTGGCTCGACGTGTTCGTGATGTTGAACGGCTGCGGCGCGATCAGTCCGAGGCCGGTCACCGAGGCGAGGCGCTGCGTGCGCGAGCTGACGTTCTGCCCGACCGTCACCGTGCCCGCCCACTCCGGGCTCACGTTGTAGTTCGCCGTCGCCGTCAGGTTGTGGTCGACGCTGAAGTTCCGGACGTAGCCGCGGATGACGGAGCCGTTCGCGAGGTCGGTGACCTGCGACGACGCCGACGCCCAGGGCAGGCCTTCCATGCGCTCGTCGTTGTTGTAGTCGGCGCCGAGCGTGTAGTTGGCGCGCAGCCAGGGGAAGAACTGGTACGCGGCGTTCACGTCACCGTACACGCGGCCGACGTCCGACGTCGCCAACGTCTGATTCGCGACGAAGAACGGGTTGTCGTAGCCGCGGGTGATCTCGGCCGAGTTCGGACCCGGGTTCGGGTAGCGGTAGGCCCGGTGCAGGTGCGTGACCGGATCGAGGTACGGCTGGTTGTTGAAGTCGGGCGGCGTGCGCCAGGCGCCGAGCAGGAGGCCGGAGACGTTGTTGCGGCTCTGCACGAAGTCGCCGGTGGTGCTCGCGAACGAGACGTTGCTGCCGAGACTGAGCTTGCTGTTCGCCTGCAGCGTCCCGTTGAAGCGCGTGCTGTAGCGCTTCAGCGCGTTGTTGTCGCCGACGATGATGCCCTGCTGGTCGAGGTAGCCGCCGGACAGGTAGAACGTCGTCTTCTCGCTGCCGCCCGAGATGCTGAGCGTGTTGTCGAACTGGTGACCGGTGCGGAACATCTCGCCCGCGTGGTCGTACGTCGGGATCTTCTGGACGTCGCCGTACGTCTTGATGAACAGCTTCGTCGCCGAGTCGTTGGTGATCCCGAAGGTATCCATCAGCGACTGGATGTAGTCGGTGCGCGTCAGCCGCGGGCCGTAGCTCTGGCGCGCGCCGGCGCCGACGGCGCAGTCCCGCGCGCCGACGTTCGGCTTGCACGTGATCGCGTGGCCGCCGCTGCCGAGCGTGTACTCCCGCTGGAGCTCGGGCAGGTTGCCGACGTTGTCGAACGAGGCCGAGCTGCGGAGCGAGTACTTGGTGCGCCCCGGGCGGCCGCGCTTCGTCGTGATGAGGATGACGCCCTGACCGGCGCGCGACCCGTAGATCGCGCCCGACGCGGCACCCTTGAGGATCTCGACGTTCTCGATGTCGGCCGGGTTGATGTCGAGCGCGCGGTTCGACGAGAACGTGCCGCCGTTGCTGCCGGCGCCCGGCGTCGTCGAGCCGGAGAGCGGCGTGAACGTCGTCGAGTTGTCGATCGGCACGCCGTCGACGACGATGAGCGGCTCACCCGTCGAGCCGGTGAGCGTCGTCAGGCCGCGGAGGCGGATGTACGACGACGCGCCGGGCTCGCCGGAGCTCGAGGAGACCATCACGCCCGGCGCCTTGGCGGCGAGGGCGTTGACGATGTTGTTCTCGTTCGAGCGGGTGATGGTCGTGGAGTCCACGTTCGACCGCGCGGTGCCGAGCTTCTCGGCCGCCGACAGCGTGCCGGCGCCGGTGACGACCACCTCGCCGAGGCGGAGCGGGTTGACCGGCAGCGTGAAGTCGTGCGTGATCGTCGCGCCCGAGGCGAGCGTGACGGCGAAGTTGGACGCGCGGTAGCCGATCAGGCGCGCCGTGAGCGTCGCCTGCTGGCCGGTCGCCCGCGCGCCGGGCACGGTGATCGAGTAGCGGCCCGCCTCGTTCGTCTGCGAGCCGATCTGCATGCCTTCCAGGAAGACGCTCGCGCCGACGAGCGGCGTGCCGGCCTCACTGGTGACACGGCCGCTGATCGTCGCGGCCTGCTGTGCGCGTACGGTCGCGGGCAGCGCCGCGACAGCGGCGAGCGCCGTGGCGTACACTGTCATCCGTCTGACGGTCTGGATCATCTGTCCTCCCGATTCAACCACCGAGGTGCACTGCCAACCAACGGGGATCGCCAACACTTCGACTCGGTCATGCGTATTCCTCCTTGCGCGAATGAGCGCGGACAGGGAACTGCATGTGGAGAGGAGGCCCGGGCGGCGGCCGGCGCGCGCGGGTCGCGCGAGCGTGCCGTCACCGACGACGACGCGCCGGTGAGACGCACGTCCTCCCCGTGGGCGGCCGATGGCTCGCCCATGAACGGAGGTCTGGAATCGCCCCACGCTACGGACGGCACCGGGGGCTGTCAAGAAGCGACGG
>DATMHT010000424.1:0-4091 GCA_035554795.1 Gemmatimonadaceae bacterium
GTTTACAGGTTATGCGGAATGTCCGGACTGCGGGCGGTCGCCCGATGGCGCGGATGCCCCTGGGGTGACTCGAACACCCGGCCAACGGTTTAGGAAACCGCTGCTCTATCCACCTGAGCTACAGGGGCGCCTTCGACGATCCGGAGGAACACGGTCGCTCCGCCGGGTTGGACGCACGGCTGGCGACGGAGTCGGGCCACGAGTCAGTCCAAAGATAGCGGTCGGCGGCGGCGCGCGTAAAGTTGGGCCCCGCGGCCCCGCCGCTCCTACCGTCGCGGCGGGCGCGAGGTGGCCACGCTGGTGTAAAGATCCAGGAAGCGCTGGGCGGCGGCGCGCGGAGCAAACGTTGAGCGCGCCATCGCGTCGCCGGCCGCGGTCAGTCGCTCGCGCAGTGCCTCGTCTTCGAGGAGCGTCCGGATCTGCGCGGCCAGGTCGCCCGCATCGCCATCGCTCGCCAGAAGACCCGTCTCCGATGGCCGTACGACCTCAGGAATACCGCCGGCTGGCGTCCCCACGACGGCTGAGCCGGCGAGGAGCGCCTCGACCAGGGTCAGACCCAGCCCCTCCGCCCTCCCCCGCGACGGCAGCACCGTCACGGTGCTCGCGCCATACTCGGCAGGCATGGCGTCCTGCTGGACGAACGGCGCCCAGTCCACGCTGTCCGCAATGCCGAGTGTCGCCGCGAGTGTGCGCAGCTCGGCCATCAGCGGCCCCTCGCCGAGAACCTTGAGCCGGCACGCGACACCCGCCTCCCTCAGCCCGGCGATGGCGCGCAGGAGGACGTCCACGCCCTTGCTCGGGACCAGGTTGCCGGCGTACAGCACGCGCGGTGGAACCGCTTTCGGCACGCCACGGCCCGTCGCGAAGTGGTCGACGTCCACGGCCATCGGCGCCACGAGCACCGGTGTCGCAAGGTCGGGAAGCTGGCCGAGCACGTCATCGGCGAGAAACTTGGATACCGTCGTCACCGCAGCGGCCCGGCCGAGGACTCGACCCGCCAGCCGCCGCATCGCTCCGCCGCGGTCGATCAGCCGCGCGTCGCTACCGTGGATCGTGACGACGACGGGCACCGTCGCCAGGGACGTCGCGAGCCAGCCCGCCGGGAACCACCAGTGAGCGTGCACGACGTCCGGCGAGAAGTTTCGCAGCTCGCGCCGAAGCGTCCGCCGGAATCCGAGCAGGAACGCGGGCACGCCGAGCGCGCCGAGCAGCGTCGTCGCGCGCTGGCGATGCAGGTCGCCGCGATAACCGACACGCTCCCACCGCTCCGGCGCGTAGCGAAACCGGACCACGTCCACGCCGTCCATGCGCTCGCGCTCCGGCGCTCCGGGCGCGTGCGGCGCGACCACGCGGACGACGTGCCCGGCACCGGCGGCCGCGGCGGCCAGACGCGCGACGAAGGCGCCGGCGCGGTCACCGGCGAAGCGCGGGTAGTTGTGGGTCGCGACGAGGATGCGCATCAGCGCTCGACCAGACGCGGCGGCCGTATCACCCGTTCAGTACGTCACGATCGAGAACACCCGCTCGCCGCGGAGCCGCTCGGGTCCCGTGAGAAAGCTCAGGGTGAGGAGAAAGGAGAAGCCGGCGACCCGGCTTCCCATCGCGGTCACGAGGTCGCCGGCGGCGCGAGCCGTCCCACCGGTCGCGAGCACGTCGTCCACGATCAGCACCCGGCTCCCCGGCGGCAGGGCGTCCCGATGGATCTCCAGCACGCCGCTGCCGTACTCGAGCGCGTAGGCGATGCGCTCGACGGCGCGCGGCAGCTTGCCCTCCTTTCGGATTGGCACGAACGGCAAGCCGAACTCGAGCGCGAGCGGTGCGCCGAGGATGAAGCCACGGCTCTCGATCGCGGCGACGTGCGTCGGCGCGCTGTCCTCGAACGCGTCGCCCATCGCCCGGACGACGCGGCGCATCAGCGCCGGATCGAGGAAGATGGGCGTGATGTCCTTGAAGACGATCCCGGGACTCGGGAAGTCCGGGACGTCGTGCACGGCACGACGGACGTCCGTGGCGAGGGCCGGGTCGGAATCGCGCGTGAGCATCGGTCGGCGATCGCGGCGGGAGGATTCCGCATGCGCGGAATGCGCATCGGCGTCCGCCAAGTTAGCGACCCGAGCCGTCGTTCAGAAGGAGAGGGCCGAGCCTCGGCCGCAAGCTAGCGCAGGACGGCGAACGGGAACGGTAGCCCTTCCGGCTCGGCGCTGCCCTCGGACAGATCGACGATCGCCTCGACCCGGGCGCCGTCGGGACCGACCCGGAGCGCGCGGCGCAGGCGGTCCACGCAGTCCGGGTGGCCGCTCGCGAGCACCTCGACGCTGCCGTCGGGACGGTTCGCGACCCAGCCGGACAGCTCTCCGCGGCGTGCATTCTCTCGCACGAACCAACGGAAGCCGACACCCTGCACCTTGCCCGTGACGCGAACGTGAAGACTCGGCATGCTGACAGGCGGTTCGTTTGCGTCGCGGCGCCGAGGGCTCGGCCGATGCCCGACGACCCGGCGCGCGCCTCACGAGGAGTCTGAAGCCACGCGCGCAACTCGTTGTTCGACTTTCGGCTTCCCGCGTCCCCTCACGCAAACTCTGCGCGCCTGGCGCGCGCCGGGGTCAGCTGGGCCAGCCGTACTTTCCCACCAGCGGGACGAACCGCACCGGACCGATGTCACGACGCTCGAGCTCCGCGCCTCGCCTCGTGACGATGGCGAGGGTCTGCTCCTCGCGGCCGCCGAGCGGGATGAGCAGTCGGCCGCCCTCGGAGAGCTGGTCGGCGAGCGGCTGCGGGATCTGCGGCGCCGCGGCGCTGACGAGAATCGCGTCATAGGGCGCGTAACCGCTCCAGCCGAGCGTGCCGTCGCCGAGGAGGAGCGAGACGTTCCGAGCGCTCAGGCGCTGAATGATCTCCCGCGACCGGTCGAGAAGCGCGCCGACGCGCTCGATCGAGAAGACCTGTTCGACGAGCTGGCTCAGTAGCACGGTCTGATAGGCCGACCCGGTGCCGATCTCGAGCACGCGCTCGCGGCCGGTCAGCTTGAGCTCCTGGAGATACCGCGCGTGGATGGACGGCTGCGAGATCGTCTGGCCGTTCCCGATCGGCAGCGACGAGTCCTCGTAGGCGCGGTGCCGCACGCCGGTCGGCACGAAGAGATGGCGCGGCACCGCGTCGAAGGCGCGCAGAACCGCCAGATCGGTGATGCCGTTCGCCTGAAGCGCCTCGATCAGACGGCGCCGCGGGCCGCGGAAGTCGGGCTCTACAACTCTTTCCACCAGGACTCCGCGGATGCGAGAACGTCGAAGTGCGTCAGGTCGAGACGCAGCGGCGTCACCGAGATGTAGCCGTCGTGGATCGCCTGGAAATCGGAGTCCGGCTCCCCGGTCCACTCGATGGAGCCGCCGCCGATCCAGTAGATCTCGCGCGCCCACGGGTCGGTCATCGGCTTGAGCGAGTTGGAGTACACCCGGCGCCCGAGCCGGGTGAGCCGGGCGCCCCTGATCCCGCCGGCCGAGAGCGGCGGCAGGTTGACGTTGAACAGGGTGTCCTTCGGGAACGACGGCAATGACGTGAGGTGGCGGAGCAGTCGCTGGAGCGGCTCGACCTGCTCGCCGAGCAGCGACGTATCGGCGCGGAGGTCGCCGCCGGCGAAGGAGATGGCGATGGACGGAATGCCCAGCATCAGGCCCTCCATCGCCGCGGCGACGGTGCCCGAGTACAGCACGTCCTCGCCCATGTTCTGCCCGTGATTCACGCCGCTCAGGACGAAGTCGGGGCGCTCGGGCATCAGCCCTTCGACCGCGATCACGACGCAGTCGGTGGGGGTGCCGTCGATCTGGTAGCGGCGCTCGCCGCGCTTCACCGGCCGCACGGGGTGGTGAAGCGTGAGCGAATGGCTCGTCGCGCTCTGCTCACGGTCCGGCGCGACGACGGTGACCTCGCCGAGCGCTTCGGCGGCGCGGACCAGACACTCGAGACCGTACGCGAGAATGCCGTCGTCGTTCGTGCAAAGGAGGCGCATCAGCGTGCGAAAGAACGGGCGCCCGCCGGTGCCGGCGTGCGGGTGAAGGCGCCGGCCCGGTGGCGCCAGATGGAGCGCATGACGA
>DATMHT010000425.1:0-2706 GCA_035554795.1 Gemmatimonadaceae bacterium
GAGCGCGCGCGCGGCGGCGATGCTGTGCCGACGGATCACCTCGTGCGCCTCCTGCCGGTCGCCGCCGGCGCGAACCGCGCGGACGATGAGCTGCTCGGTCGCCATGAACGGCAGCTCGTCGGCGACGCGGCGGCGGATGCGGGCCGGATGCACCTCCAGGCCGCTCGCGACGTTCGTCATGAGCACCAGGATCGCGTCGGTGGCGAGGAACGACTCGGGGATGGCGAGGCGCCGGTTCGCCGAGTCGTCTAGCGTGCGCTCGAAGTACTGCACGCTGTGCGTCTGGTTCGCATTCGGCTCGAGCGAGAGCACGAACCGCGCGAGCGCCGCGATGCGCTCGGAGCGCATCGGGTTGCGCTTGTACGCCATCGCCGACGATCCGATCTGCTCCTTCTCGAACGGCTCCTCGATCTCGCCGAACGCCTGCAGCATGCGCACGTCGCCGCTGAACTTGGCCGCGCTCGCCGCGACTCCCGCCACGACGCCGAGCACCTGCGCGTCGAGCTTGCGCGTGTAGGTCTGCCCGGTCACGGGCAGCGACCCGGCGAAGCCCATCTTCCCGGTGACGAGCTCGTCGAGCCGGCGCACCTTCGCGTGGTCGCCGCCGAGCAGGTCGAGGAAGCTCGCCTGCGTGCCCGTCGTCCCCTTCACGCCGCGAAAGGGCAGGGTGGCGATGCGATAATCGATGTCGTCGAGGTCGAGGACGAGGTCCTGCATCCAGAGCGTCGCCCGCTTGCCGACGGTCGTGAGCTGCGCCGGCTGCAGGTGCGTGTAGCCGAGCGCCGGCTCGCTTCGCCACTGCCGGGCGAAGGTGGCCAGGTCCGCGAGCACCGTCAGGATCTTGGCGCGCAGCAGCTCGAGCCCGCGCCGCATCAGGAGCAGGTCGGCGTTGTCGGTGACGAACGCGCTCGTCGCGCCGAGGTGGATCACCCGGCGCGCGGCGGGCGCGACGTCGCCGAACGCATAGACGTGCGCCATCACGTCGTGCCGCAGCTTCTTCTCGTAGCCCGCGACGGCGGCGAAGTCGATGTCGTCGAGGTGCGCGCGCATCTCGGCGAGCGCGTCGTCGGGGATGTCCACGCCGAGCTCGCGCTCGGATTCGGCCAGGGCGAGCCAGAGCCGCCGCCAGAGCCCGTAGCGCTCCCGCGCCGACCACAGCTCGAGCATCTGCCGCGACGCGTAGCGCTCGGCGAGCGGAGAGGAGTAGCGCGCGTGCGCGTCCGCCTCGGAAGACAGCGAAGAAACCGTCATTGAATCACGAAATCGGTCGAGTAAATCTGCCCTTCACGCTCGAAGAAGACCCGGATCGGGCCGCGCCCACCATAGTAGTCGAGCGCACGCGCCGCCTCGGCGGCGTCGTCGATCGGCGTGCGATTGATCTGGACGATCACGTCGCCCGCCTGCAGCCCGAGCTCTTCCTGCACGCGCTCGCTCGCCCGGTAGATCACCGCGCCGCGCGAGCTGCGCACCGACCGCTCGGTGCGGATGGCCGGCGTCAGCGTCACGAGCTCGAGCTCGCGCAGCACCTGTACCTTCGGCGCGGTGACCTCCGGCAGGTCGGCGACGGTGACGGTCACCGGCATGTCGCGCCCGTTGCGCCGCACGATGAGCGGCACCTGCTCGCCGACTCGCAGGTCGAGCAGCTCCGCCTCCCAGTCGTACGCGTTGCGCAGCACGCGACTGCGCGAGCGCACGAGCTGGTCGCCGGGGCGAATGCCCGCCTTGTCGGCCGGCGATCCCTGCGCGACCGAGCGCACGACGGCGCCTGCGGTGAGCAGCGCCCGCTGGTCGGCCGTCTGCGGCGCCTGGAGCTTGACGCCGATCCACGGCGTGCGCACCGCGCCGTGCGCCAGCAGGTCCTCGGTGACCCGCTTCGCGCGGTTGATCGGGATCGCGAAGCCGAGCCCGATCGAGCCGCCGCTGGGCGAGTAGATCGAGCTGTTCACGCCGATCACCTCGCCGGCAGCGTTCACGAGCGGTCCGCCCGAGTTGCCCGGGTTGATGGAGGCGTCGGTCTGGATCATGTCCACGTAGACGCCGTTCCCTTCGCCGCGGCCGACGAGATTGCGCCCGGTGCCGCTGATGACGCCCGCCGTCACGCTCGGCTCGGTGTTGCCGAGGAGGAAGCCGTACGGGTTGCCGATCGCGATCGCCCACTCGCCGATGAGGAGACTGTCGGAGCTGCCCAGCGTCGCGACGGGGAGGTTCTTCGCCTCGATCTTGAGCACGGCGAGGTCGTTCGACTCGTCCACCCCGAGAACGCGCGCCGGATACGTCGTCCCGTCGCGCGTGGCGACCGAGACCCGCGTGGCGCCGCTTACGACGTGGGCATTGGTGACGATGACGCCGTCGGCGCGGGTGATGAAGCCGGAGCCGAGTCCGGCACCCGTGCGCTCGGCCGAACGGCCGCCGAGCAGCTGCTCGAACGGGTCCGCGGCGACGCGCTCGACGACCTGCGTCTGCACGGTGACCACCGCTGGCGCGACGCGGGCGACGGCCTCGGTGATGGCGGTGCGGCGGGTGGCGCTCACGCTCGCCGGGCTGGCGACGTGCGCCTGGGCGGCGACGCCGCCGGGGACCTGCGCCATGGCCAGGCCGGTGCTGTCCTGGCGATCGCCGGAGGCGGAGCAGGCGGCGGCAGCGACTCCAAGCACGACGGCTGCCGCCAGCGCGCGCCAGCGGCACAGCCGGCGAGCGGGGAGACGC
>DATMHT010000426.1:0-9450 GCA_035554795.1 Gemmatimonadaceae bacterium
CCGCGCGCCGTCGTTGATCACCAGGAACCAGAGACCAACGACCAACGACTCTCAGTCGAACTGAAAACTGTCGTTGATCGTTGCGGTCCCGCTTACTGGACGCCCTCGACCGCCATCCCCATCGAGTGGTAGCCCTTGTCCACGTAGACGGTCGCGCCGGTGATGCCGCTGGCGAGGGGGCTGGCGAGGAAGGCGGCGACGTTGCCGACCTCGGTCGCCTGGAGCGCCTCGGCGAGCGGCGTGTGCTGCGCGCAGTACTGGACCATCTTGTCGATGATGCCGATCGCGCTCGCCGCGCGCGACGCGTAGGGGCCGGCCGAGATCGTGTTGACGCGGAGGCCGTACTTGCGGCCGGCCTCGAAGGCGAGTGTACGCGTGTCGCTCTCGAGCGCCGCCTTCGCCGACGACATCCCGCCGCCGTAGCCGGGGATGACGCGCTCGCTCGCCATGTAGGTCAGCGAGCACACCGAGCCGCCGTCGCGCATGAGCGGACCGAGTCGCTGCAGCATGCCGACGAGCGAGTAGGCGCTGACGCTCACCGCGGCGAGGTAGCCGTTGCGGCTCGTCTCGAGCAGCGGCTTCTTGACCTCGGGACCGTTGGCGAGCGAGTGGACGAGGATGTCGAGCGGCCGCTCGCCGAAGTCCTCGACGAGGCGCTGCGCCAGGCCGAGGATCGAGAAGTCGCCGGTATCCTTGTAGCGCTTGCTCGTGCGCAGCTCCTCGGGCGCGTCCTCGAGCGTGTCGAAGGCGGCGTCGAGCGGATAGATCCGCTCGAACGCCATCTTCTTGCCGTTCGAGAGGGTGAGCGACTCGTCCATCTTCCCGCGCTCGATGAGGTTGAGGAAGATGTTGAGCGCCGGGGGCCAGGTGCCCACGATGACGCTCGCCCCCGCCTCGGCCAGCGACTTGGCGATCGCGAACCCGAACCCGCCGTCGTCGGCGACGCCGGCGACGAGCGCGCGGCGGCCGGTCAGATCGATGTTGAGCATGGCCCGCAATGTAGCGCCCCAAGCCGGCGCGGAAGAGGGCCCGCGCCCGTCGGCAACCGCCTGACAGACGGCTCGCGCCATATGGTCGAGCGACGCCCGGACCCCACGCATTGATGTGGTGGCGTTGCCACACCAGTCCGCTTCGGCGACGAGTGTTCCCGGCTAAGTGTGCGTGGTGTCACACGTTAGAGGAATCCAACGAGCGGCCCGGCGCTTGCCGAGGAGGCGGCCGATCAGCGCTCGCTACGGGCACCATGGGTCAGCGCGCTTCCCGCACGCCGAAGTCGGCGACGGTCCGCAGGGCGCGCTCCCGCCATCCCGCCTCCGCACGTCCCACCGCAGCGACTCCCGCTCTCGAGATCCCGCCGCACCCGCCTCGCGCTCCTCTCCCCCGCAGTCGAGGAGCGCGAGGGCCCGGCTCGTTCCGCTGTCCCTGCCACAGGAGTTCCGCATGTCTCTCCCCACGTCCCTCGCGAGGGCGGCCGGCGCTGTCGCCCTGGCTGTCGCCGGCGCCGCGTGCACCGACAAGGTCGCGCAGCCCACGGCGCCCAAGGCCGCCGCCCAGCCCGCCGCCGCCGTCGTCGTCGTCGCGGCGCCGCTGAAGGCCGCCAACGGCTCGACCGTCTGCCTCGCCTACATGAGCCGCCGCGCCGACGCCAAGGTGCGCTACGACAAGGCCGCCACGCACGCCAAGGCCCTCGCCGCGAAGAAGCTGACCGAGAGCGCCGACGAGGCGAAGGCGCGCAACGAGTGGAAGCGCAAGGTGGACAGGTACGAAGCGATGATGACCGACGCCTGCCGCTGACGCTGCTGCTACGACTGCCGCCCTAACCGCTGTTGACGACCGACGCGCGCATCCCGCGCACGTCGCGCCGCACTCAACGCGACGCCGACCCGACGCCCCCACGTCGCCGGCGACGCCCCGCCGGATCCGCTGATGCCCGCCACGTTCACCCGCGCCGCCACCAGAGTCGGCGCGCTCCTCACGGCCGCCGCCCTCCTCGTGGTCGGCGCTCCCGCCACCGCGCGCGCCCAGACGACGACGTCCGGCGCCAAGGCGCTCGTCTACTGCCCGGTCGGCGTGGACGTCGCCGGCTGCGACCAGATCGTCCAGACGCTCACCGGCACCGCCGCCTTCCCCGGCGGCGTGGACCGCGCCTACGATGGCACGTCGGGCACGGTGGATCTCGCCTACGTGACGCTGAGCCAGTACGCGGTGCTCGTCATCCCGTCGCTCGCCGACGACTCGACGCACTCGCCTTACGCGGTGCTGCGCAGCGCGGTGGTGCAGTCGCACCTCAAGGCGGGCGTCACCGGTCGCATCGCGGTCTGGGGCGGCACGCCCGACCTCGGCAGCGACGCGACAACGCGGCCGGCGAAGGACCAGCTGCTGCGCAACCTCGCCTCGTGGGGCGCGACCGACTGGGCGGTGGCCGGCACGACGGGGCTCGTCGTCCTCGCCGACCTCTCGGCCGACGCGGCGCGGCGCTACGACTGGCTCGCCGGTGTCTCGCGCCTCGCGCTCAGTGCCGATCCGGAGCTCTACGGCTTCGACGCGGCGACGCCGATCAACGGCACGGGCAAGGAGATCCTGCGCAGCAGCTCGACGTCCACGACGCCACTCGCCTACGCGAACATGGCGTCGTTCGGGCTTCTGCTGCCGAGCAGCTCGATCGGCGTCGTCGGAGCCACGGGCACCGCGACCGACAGCGCCGGCGCCACCGTGACGAGCAACCTGCTCGTGACGTCGGCGGGCGCGGGGAACACCGGCGCGGCGACGATCAAGACGGACAGAACCGATTACCTGCCCGGCATGACGGTAACCTTTACCGGCTCGGGCTGGACGCCGGGCGAGACCGTCTCGATCACGCTGCACGAGAACCCCACCGAGCACGCGGACGTGACGCTGACGGCGGTCGCGGACTCGACCGGCGCGATCATGAACGACCAGTACGCGCCCGAGGCCCACGACGTCGGCGTGACGTACTACGTGACGGCGAAGGGCGGCACGTCGGGGCTGATCGCTCAGACGTCGTTCACGGACGGCAACGCCACCGTGAGCGGCTTCGTCAGGAGCAGCGCGGCGGGCAACCCGGCCATCGCCGGCGCGACCGTACAGTGCACGACTGGCTGCAACGGCTCCGCATCGACGACGACGGCGGCTGACGGCTCCTACTCGCTGGCGGTTCAATTCTCCGGCAACTCGGGCTCGGTCACGCTCTCGGCGTCGGCCACGAACTTCGGTACCGGGACCACGACGGTGTCGGTCTCGAACGGCCAGAACGTCAACAGGAACTTCTCGCTCACGCCGTCGGTCGTCGCGACGAGTACGATCGTAGCGAGCAGCGCGAACCCGAGTACGTTCGGTACCGCCGTGACCTTCACGGCCACCGTGACCGCCTCGGGCGGCAACCCGAGCAATGTCGGAACCGTCGCCTTCAGCGACGGCGCGACCGCGATCGGTGGATGCGCGGCGGTCGCGCTGAGCGGCAACACGGCTACCTGCACGACGAGCACGCTGACCGTGGCGGGGTCGCCGCACTCGATCACGGCGACGTACTCCGGAGCGACCGGCTTCAGCGGCAGCAGCGGCAGCCTCTCGCAGACGGTCGACAAGGCGACGCCGACGATCACGTGGGCGAACCCGGCCGACATCACCTACGGGACGGCGCTCTCGGCGACGCAGCTCAACGCCACGGCGTCGGTGCCGGGCGCGTTCGTCTACACGCCGGCGGCGGGCGCGGTGCTCAACGCCGGCGCCGGCCAGACGCTCGGCACCACGTTCACGCCCACCGACGGAACGAACTACAACACCGCGACGAAGACCGTCGCGCTCAACGTCCTCCAGGCGAGCCAGACGATCACCTTCGTGGCACCGAGTGGCGTCAAGTTCGGAGACGCCGACATCGTCCTCGGCGCGACGGCCAGCTCCGGTCTCACCGTCGGCTACGCCAGCTCGACGACGGGCGTGTGCACGATCGTGAGCGGCAACCTGCTCCACGTCGTCGCCGCGGGGAGCTGCTCGGTGACGGCGTCGCAGGCCGGCAACACCAACTACGCGGCGGCGACTCCGGTCACGCAGACCTTCGCGATCGCCGCGAAGCCGGTCGTGGTCACGCCGTCGAGCGGTCAGTCGAAGACGTACGGCACGGCCGACCCGGCGCTGACGTTCACGAACGACGGCGGCCTCGCCGTCGGTGACTTCACCGGCGCGCTCGGCCGCACGGCCGGCGAGAACGTCGGCGCCTACGCCATCAACATCGGCTCGCTGTCCGCCGGTACGAACTACTCGCTGAGCCTCTCCGCCACGCCGGTCACGTTCGCGATCACGCGGGCGACGCCGACCTTCAGCAACCTGAGCGCGCCGCACGTCACCTACGGCGCCACGACCGCGACGATCACCGGTGCCCTGAAGGCGGGCTCCATCCCCGCCACCGGCTCGGTCAGCATCACCGTCGCCGGCACGGGCGGGTCGCTGTCCGCCTCGTCGGTCCTCGACGCGTCGGGCAACTTCGCCGCGACGGTCAACCCGAGCGGGCTTCCCGCGAACGCGGCGGGCTACGCCATCACCCTCAGCTACGCCCAGACGTCGAACTTCGAGGCCGCGAGCGACAACTCGCTCTCGCTCGTCGTCGACAAGGCCGGCCAGACGATCTCCTTCGGCGCGCTCGGCGCGAAGACCTTCGGCGACGCAGACTTCAGTGTGAGCGCGACGGCGACGTCGGGACTCGCGGTGAGCTTCGCCGCCACCGGTGATTGCACGGTCGGCGGCAGCACCGTCCACCTGACCGGCGCGGGTAGCTGCACGATCACGGCGAGCCAGGCCGGCGACGGGAACTACGACGCCGCCACGAGCGTCCCGCAGACGTTCAGCATCGGCAAGGCGTCGTCGACGGTGCTCGTGTCGTGCCCGTCGACGCCCGTGACGTACACGGGCGCCGCCCAGACGCCGTGCACGGCGACGGCGACGGGCGCCGGCGGTCTGAGCGTGACGCTGACGCCGAGCTACACGAACAACACGAACGTCGGCACGGCGTCGGTCAGCGCGACCTTCGCCGGTGACGCGAACCACACGGGCAGCAGCAACACGGGCAGCTTCGAGATCTCGAAGGCGAACCCGGTCGTGGCCGCCGCTGGTGGCAGCTTCACCTACACGGGCTCGCCCCAGGCGGGCAGCGGCACGGCGACGGGCGTCCTGAGCGAGGACCTCGGCGCGGTGACGCTGAGCTACAGCGGCACGGGGACGACCACGTACGGTCCGACCGCGACGCCGCCGACGGACGCGGGCAGCTACTCGGTCACCGCCAGCTTTGCCGGCAGCGCGAACTACAATCCGGGCTCGAGCAGCGCGGCCGCGCTGACGATCGCGAAGGCCGCGTCGGCCGTCACGGTCACGTGCCCGAGCACGCCGCAGACCTACACCGGCGCGGCGCAGACGCCGTGCACGGCGCGGGCGACCGGCGCGGGTGGCCTCGACGTCGCGGTCACGCCGGTGACGCACACGGACAACGTCAACGTCGGCACGGCGTCGGCGAGTGCGACCTTCGCCGGCGACGCCAACCACGACGGCAGCACCGGCACCGGGAGCTTCACCATCGTCAAGGCGCCGTCGGCGACGACGGTCACGGTGATCGACATCGAGTACAGCGGGCTGCCGCAGGGTGGCTCGGCGACGGTCACCGGCGTCGGTGGGCTGAGCCAGTCGCTCACGGTCAGCTACAGTGGCCGCAACGGCACCACCTACGGGCCGAGCACGACCGCGCCGACGAACGCCGGCTTCTACACGGCGAGCGCCAGCTTCGGCGGCGACGCGAACCACGACGGCAGCACGGACAGCAAGGATTACCAGATCACGAAGGCGACGCTCACGATCACGGGCCCGACGCTGAGCCGCGAGTACGGCGAAGCGAATCCAAACCTCGATGGCACGTTCAGCGGGGCGAAGAACTCGGAGACGTTCACCGTCACCGGCACGACGCCGGCAGTGGCCACGAGCCCGGTCGGCGACTACGCGATCGTCCCGGCCGCGACGGGGACGACGATCGGCAACTACACCGTGGCCCCGGTGAACGGGAAGCTGACGGTCACCGCGGCACCGCTCACGGTGACGACCGCCGCGAAGACGAAGGTCTACGGCGACGCCAACCCGACGCTGACCGGCTCGATCGGCGGCATCAAGAACTCCGACAACATCACGGCCACCTACGCCACGACGGCGACGGTGGCGAGCGCGGTCGGCCCCTATCCGATCACGGCGACGCTCGTCGACCCCGACCACAAGCTCGGCAACTACACGGTCACGAACGCCGGCAACACGCTGACGGTCACGGCGGCGCCGCTGACGGTCACGGTGGATCCGCAGACCAAGATCCAGGGCGCGCCGCTGCCGACGTTCACCGGGTCGGTCACGGGCATCAAGAACGGCGACGCGATCACGGCGAGCTACACCACCACCGCGACCGACATGTCGCCGCCGGGCAGCTACCTGATCACGGCGACGCTGGCCGACCCGGGGAGCAAGCTCGGGAACTACACGATCACCAACCCGGGCGGGACGCTCACCGTGACGGTGAACCAGCCGCCGTCCATCACGGCGACGGCGTCGCCCGACCCGGTCCAGGTGGGCTCGAGCTTCACGCTGAACATGGTGCTGAGCGACGTCGACCCGGCGGCGAGCACGCCGTACGCGGTCACCATCGACTGGGGCGACGGAAAGCCGGCGCAGACCTTCCAGACGACGGCGACCGGGGCGCTGACGAAGTCGTACGTCTACGCCGCCGCCGGGGTGTACACGGTCAACGTGTCGGTGACCGACAAGGTCAACACCTCGGCGACCGGGACGATGAAGGCCACGTATCAGTACGCGGTGATCTACGATCCGAACGGCGGCTTCGTGACGGGCGGCGGCTGGATCAACTCGCCGGCCGGCGCGTACGCCGCCGACCCGGCGCTGGCCGGCAAGGCGACGTTCGGGTTCGTCTCGAAGTATCAGAAGGGAGCGACGATCCCGAGCGGGAACACCGAGTTCCAGTTCCAGGCGGCGGGCTTCAACTTCAAGAGCACGTCGTACGAGTGGCTGACGATCTCCGGCTCCCGCGCCCAGTACAAGGGCTCGGGCACGATCAACGGCAGCGGCGACTACGGCTTCCTCCTCACCGGGATCGACGGTGACGTGAGCGGTGGTGGCGGCACGGACAAGTTCCGCATCAAGGTGTGGAACAAGACGACGAGCGCGGTCATCTACGACAACCAGATGGGCATGGACGACACCGGGACGCCGACGACCGTGCTCGGTGGCGGCAGCATCGTGATCCACACGAAGTAGCCGACGGCAGACTGACGAGCGCCCACCGGCCCGGGCGCGACGTAAATTTCTCGATGGGCCGGGGCGCCCTTCCGTTCCGACGCTGGAGCGGGAGGGCGTCGTGCGTCCGTTCACCATGGCCGCGCTCTTGCCCCTCTCCATCGTACCGTGACCGCTCCGTCGCTGCCGCCACAGCCGCGGCAGGAAACACCGCTGTCCAACGCGCCGCCGCCACCGCCGCCCTCCGACACACGCGACGCGGAGGGCGTCGCGTACCCGTCGGTGGACGCGGCGGCCGACGCCGCGCTGCAGCGCGAGGCGGCGGCGATCATCGCGGCCGGACCGGCGTTCGCGCGCGGTCTCTGGCGCATCGCCGCGGCCGACGTCACGAGCGGCAACAAGGTGCGGCTGCTGCACGACGGCGCCGAGACGTTCGACGCGATGGCGGCGCGCATCGAGGGCGCGAAGGAGACGGTCGCGCTCGAGGGCTACATCTTCCGCTCCGACGAGGTCGGCCAGCGGTTCGCGCTCGCGCTCCGCGACGCGGCGAAGCGCGGCGTGCAGGTGCGCGTGCTCGTGGACTGGGTCGGACGCATGGGAACGTCGCGCGCCTTCTTCCAGCGCATGCGCGCCGACGGCGTGGACGTGCGCATCTTCAATCCGCCGTCGCTCCGCCGCGCCTGGCTCGGCCTCGTGCCGCGCGACCACCGTAAGCTGCTCGTCGTCGACGGCACGCTCGGCGTCACCGGCGGCATCGGTATCGGCAACGAGTGGCGCACGGGAGTGCTCAAGCGCCGCGCCGCGCCGTGGCGCGACACGGCGGTGCTGGTGGAGGGGCCGGCGGCGCGCGACATGGCGGCGGCGTTCGAGCACATGTGGCGCCGCTCGCTGGGCGTCGAGCGGCGCGGCCGCGAGCGTCTCATGACCCGCCGCGCCCGCGGCGCGCACCTCGACCCGGCCACCCACGAGGGCGCGCTCGTCGGCATCGTCGAGGGGGAGCCGGGCCGCCGGCGGGTCGCCCGCGCGCTCCAGATCCAGGCGGTGTCGGCCGAGCGCTCGATCTGGATCGCGAGCGCCTACTTCGTCCCGTCGCTGGCGGAGGTCGAGGCGCTCAACGGCGCGGCGCGCGACGGCGTGGACGTCCGCGTCCTCGTGCCGCACCGCTACGACCACCCGTGGATCCGGCTGCTCACCCGCCGCTACTACCGGCGCCTGCTCATGAACGGCGTGCGCATCTGGGAGTGGGGGGGCGAGATGATGCACGCCAAGACGAGCGTCGTGGACGGCCGCTGGGTGCGTGTCGGCTCGACCGACTTCAACCCGCTCGGCATCGCGATCAACTTCGAGCTCGACGCGGTGATCGAGGACGCCGCGCTCGGCGCCGAAGCGGAGGCGATGTTCCTGCGCGACCTGAATCGGTCGCGGGAGGTGACGCTGCGCGGGATGCGGCGGGACGCGACGCGCTGACTGAGAACTGCCAACTTCAGTTCTCGGTTCAACTGAGAGTCGTTGGCTGTTGGTGGTGAGTGGTTGGTAGACAACGACGGCGCGCGGAGCCTTGCTCCAGCGCGCCGTCGTTCTCTACTGAACACTCCTCACCAAGAACCAACAGCTCTCTGTTGAACCGAGAACTGAAGTTGGCTGTTCTCCGGGCTACTCGTCGTCCTCCGGATTGTCCTCTTCCTCGGCGACGTCTCCCACCCGCTCGACGTGCACGACGCCGCGCACCGTCTGGCCGCCGGGACCGGTGACGGTGACGAGATAGTCGCCGGGCGGGACGTAGCCGCCGACGCGGCGGCGCTGGTAGATGGAGCCGAAGTCGGCCGGGGCGCCGAGCGGCGCTTCGGCGGGACGCTGGGCGCGGGCCGAAGTGTCGCCCGGCACGGCGCGGCCGCGGCCGGCGACCGCCTGCGCCGTGTCGCCCTTCGCCGCGGCGGCTGCCTTCGCCGTGTCGCCCTTCGCGGCGGCGGCCGCCGCCTTCGTCGAGTCCTCGCGCTGCTGCCGCTTCCGCGCGGCGATGACGCTGTCCTGCAGCGCCTTCGGACCGAGCGGCTTCGGGTTGCGGCGGAGATCCCAGTAGACGCGGTTGATGCCCGCGCTCGCCGGCCCGCGAAGCACGCGCACGGTGTCGCCGGCGACGCCGGTGACGACGATGCG
>DATMHT010000427.1:0-25173 GCA_035554795.1 Gemmatimonadaceae bacterium
CCATGAAAGTCATCATTCCGCTCGCGGGGAAGGGCACGCGGCTCCGGCCGCACACGCACGTGACGCCGAAGCCGATGCTCAAGGTCGCGGGCAAGCCGGTGATGGCGTACGTGCTCGACGACGTGCGCAAGCTCGGCGACGTCGAGCAGGTCGTCTACATCACCGGGCACCTGAAGGAGAAGGTCGAGGAGTTCGCGAAGGCGACGTACGACATTCCCTCGGTGTTCGTCGAGCAGGTGGTGCAGGACGGCACCGCCGGCGCGGTGGCGCTGGCGCGGCCGTACGTGGACCAGCCGGTGCTCATCATCTTCGTGGACACGATCTTCGACGCCGACCTCGAGGCGGTCCACCAGATCGACGCCGACGGCATCATCTGGACGAAGGAGGTCGAGGACTACCAGCGCTTCGGCGTCGTCGTCACCGACGCCGACGGCAACATGACGCGCATCATCGAGAAGCCGTCCACGCCGATCTCGAAGCGCGCGAACATCGGCCTGTACTACATCCGGAACTGGAAGCTGCTCTACGAAGGCATCGAGCACGTGCTCAAGCAGCCGCCGAACAAGGGCGAGTACTACCTGACCGACGCCTTCCAGTACATGATCGACCACGGCGCCAAGATCCGCGTCCTCGACGTGCAGGGGTGGTACGACGCCGGCAAGCTCGACACGCTGATCGAGACGAACCGGGCGATGCTCGAGCGCGGCCACGCCCGCCGGCCGTCGTCGTTAGGCGCCGGGGCGAAGATCGTCGATCCGGTCTACATCGAGGACGACGTGACGATCACGAACTCCACCGTCGGCCCGAACGTCTCCATCGGCACCGGCTCGCGGATCGACGGCTCGACGCTGCGCGACGCGGTCGTCGGCGAGAAGACGACGATCGCCGACTCGGCGCTCGCCAACTCCCTCGTCGGCGACTCGGTCGTGCTCGAGGGCGTCCGCGGCGAGGTGACGGTGGGGGATCATTCGGAGATACGGGTGAGCGGTGAGCGGTAGGCGGTAGGCGCGAGCCGATGCGGTAGGCGTGAGCTAGAGATTGCGAAGGGGCCGGCATCCCCGCTGCGATGCCGGCCCCTCGTACGTTCGCGCCTACCGCTCACCGCTCACCCTCTTACTCGTTCTGCTCCAGCCCCGCTGCCGCGACGAGAATCGTCAGCGCGCGGCCGATGCCGAGCGTGCCGTCGGTGTTGTCGAACCACTCGGCGGTCGTGTGCGCGTCGCCGCCGCGACCGCCGGCGCCGATCGCGACGGCGGGGACGCCGAGACTGATCGGGACGTTGGCGTCGGTCGAGGCGGTCGAGAGCTCGGGGACGCGACCGACGAGGCGGGTGGCGGCCGCGGCGGCGGCGACGAGCGGCTCGTCGGCGGGGAGCTCACCGCAGGGGCGATCGCCGATGCTGACGATCTCCTGCGTCAGCGGCGGCGTGCCGCGCGCGCGCCGCGCGTTCTCCTCGGCGAGCGCCACGCGCGCCGCGAGCCGCAGCTCGGCCTCGAAGCGGTCGATCATCGCCGGCGCGGTCGAGCGCAGATCCACCTCGAGCCACGCCTCGTCGGGGATCGCGTTCACCGAGATGCCGCCGCCGATGCGGCCGACGGAGAGCGTCGTCCGCGGCTCGGCGGGAAGCGCGAGCGCGGCCAGGCGCGCGGCGAGCCCGGCGATCGCGTGCACCGCGTTCGCGACGCCGAACGCGGCCCAGCTGTGGCCGCCCGGCCCGCGCACCGTGACGCGGAAGCGGCGCGAGCCGAGCGCGCGATGCACGATGCGCTCGTCCCCGGGGCCGTCCACGATCAGGGCGGCGGCCGCGGGCTCGCCGGTCGCGAAGAAGTGCTTCGCTCCGCGCAGGTCGCCGCGCCCTTCCTCGCCCGTGGTCGCGACGAAGTCCACGGGGCGGCGCGTCCGGACGCGCGTCCCGTCGATCTCGGCGGCGAGCGCGAGCATCGCCGTCAGCCCGCGCCCGTTGTCGCCGATGCCCGGCCCGACGAGGCGCGCGCCGTCGCGGCGGATGGCGAGCGCCGTGTCGGCCGGGAACACGGTGTCGAGGTGCGCGCAGACGACGACCGGTGCCTGCTCGCGACCGCGCTCGCGCGTCGCCGCGCCGGGCCGCCGTCCGATGACGTTGCCGGCGTCGTCCGTGCGGACGTCGGCGAGGCCGAGGGCGACGAAGCGGCGCGCGACCCACGCGGCGCGGCGCGACTCGTCGCCGGTGGGCGCGGCGATCTCGGTGACCGTCACCTGATCGCGCACGACCTCGGCGTCGCGCGCGGCGAGGCGACGTCGGGCGTCGGCCAGCGACTCGTGAATGCGCTCGACGTCGAGCGCCGCCGGGCCGGCGTGGCGGGAGTGGTCGGGCTGCGGCATGCCTATCAATCGCCGCGGCGCGGGGCGTGCGCAAGAGAGGGCGGGTGGGCGGTGAGCGGTAGGCGGTAAGCGCGAGCCCTGGACCCTGGCTTCCTCGCGCCGGGGCCCCCCCCACGTCAGAGTCTATGGCGCGCGCGGAACCTCACGTCATCGGATCGCCGCCGGCCGCATCGGTTCGCGCTTCCCGCTTCCCGCTTCCCGCTCACCGCATCGGTTCGCGCTCACCGCCAACCGCCTACCGCTTACCGCACGTTCTCCCGCTAGATTCGCGCGCTCGCGCGGAGAGCTGGCCGCGCCTCACACCGGAGCTCCATGACAGCAACAGACCGACCGGCACCGGAGGCGGCGCCGACGCGTGAGGGCGGCGCGCGGCCGCGGCTGGGGCGCAACGTCATCGCGATCGCGGCGGTGAGCTTCTTCACCGACGTCTCGAGCGAGATGATCTATCCGCTCCTCCCGGTCTTCCTGAGCACTGTGCTCGGCGGAAGCGCGAGCTTCATCGGCGGCATCGAGGGGGCGGCCGAGTCCACGGCGGCGCTGCTCAAGCTTGCCAGCGGCTGGTGGTCGGATCGCGTGACGCGGCGCAAGCCGCTGGTCGTCGCCGGGTACACCATCGCGGCCATCGCCCGGCCGCTCGTCGCCGCGGCCACGAGCGCGTGGCAGGTGCTGGGCATCCGGCTCACCGATCGCGTGGGGAAGGGGATCCGCACGTCACCGCGCGACGCGCTGATCGCCGATTCGGTGGATCCGTCGGTGCGCGGGCGGGCGTTCGGGTTCCACCGCGCCGCGGACCATGCCGGCGCCGTGGTCGGCCCGCTGATCGCCTTCGCGGTGCTGCGGTGGGGCGGCGCGTCGCTGCTGCGGCCGGTGTTCTGGCTGGCCGCGATTCCCGGGATCATCGGTGTGGTGGTGCTCCTCGCGTTCGTGCGCGAAGGATCCGCGCCGGGTCGGGGGGCCCTCCCCCGGCTTCACGATACGCCGGCGCCGCCGAACGAGCACAAGTCTTCGGCCGCAAGCCGTACCGCCGCCGCGCGCGGCGCGCGCATCGCCGCGACGACACCGGTCGCGCGCGCCGGCGGTGCGCCGGCGGACGACGTCAGCACGTCGGGGACGCGTGGAGCAGGCGCGCCGCGCGAGGCGGCGACCGCCGCGGCGGGACCGACGCCGCTCGGCGGCCGCTTCTGGGGCTTTCTCGCCGTGGTGCTCCTCTTCACCCTCGGCAACTCGACCGACGCGTTCCTCATCCTGCGCGCGAACGACCTCGGCGTCCCCGTGGCGCTGATCCCGATCCTCTGGGCGATGCTGCACGTCGTGAAGTCCGCGTCGAGCGTGCCGGGGGGCACGCTGTCGGACGCGATCGGGCGCAAGCCGCTGATCGTCGCCGGGTGGCTGCTGTTCGCGACCGTGTACTTCGCGTTCGGGCGCGCGACCGCGGCATGGCAAGCGTGGGCGCTGTTCGCGGTGTACGGACTCTTCTTCGGTCTCACCGAGGGCACCGAGAAGGCGCTCGTCGCCGACCTCGTGCCGGTCGAGCGGCGCGGTACGGCGTTCGGATGGTACAACCTCGCGATCGGGCTCGGCGCCCTGCCGGCGTCGCTGATCTTCGGCGCGATCTGGGACCGGCGCGGTCCGGCGGCGGCGTTCAGCTTCGGCGCGGCGCTCGCGCTGATGTCCACCGTCGGCATCGCGATCGTGGCGCCGCCCGGTCGTCGCGCGACGAGCGCGTCCGAAGCCTGACGACGTCCGGTCGTTAGCAGCAGCGCGAGCCGGGTCGCTCGTAGCGGGCGCGCAGGCGCGCGTCCACGAACTCGGCGCGCGTGAGCGGGCGGGCGCCCGGATGCCGCTCGCGGAGGTGGGCGACGTAGGCGTCGTAGTCGGGCGCGCCGACCACGGCGCGCACGGCGGCGGCGACGCGCCCGAGGCGACGCGCCAGCCGCGCGCCGAGCGTCGCTGCGGCCTCGACGCGCGAGTCGAAGGCGGCCCGCGCCATCAGTCGCCCCCGACGGCGCCCGCCGCCACCGACGCCGCCACGGCCGCGCCGCCGCGCGGCGCGGGCTCGAACGGGACCTCGGTCGAGCGGGCCGGTTTGCCGCCGCGAATCACCTGCAGCCACTCGCGGATGGAGTCGGCGAGGATGACGACGACGGCGAGCATGAAGAAGGCGGCGACGGCGGCGTCGAGACGGGCGTTGAACGCCATGCGCGCCGCGGTCGCCGCGTCCTTCACGCCGGACGGCAGCGTGCCGGCGGCGGCCGCGCGCCCGAGCGCGCTCGCGGCGGCGAGGAAGCCGAGCTTCGGGTCGGCGGAGAAGATCTTCACCCAGCCGCCCGTCATCGTCACCGCCGTCAGCCAGGCGAGCGGCAGGAGCGTCGTCCAGGCGTAGCGCGCCCGGCCCATCTTCACGATCACCGTCGTCCCGACGCACAGCGCGACGGTCGCGAGGAGCTGGTTCGCGATGCCGAACAGGGGCCACAGCGAGTTGATGCCGCCGAGCGGATCGGTGACGCCCTGGTAGAGGAAGACGCCCCACATCGCGACGAAGATCGCGCTCGAGAGCAGCACCGCCGGGTACCACGACACGCGCCCGAAGGGCTCCCAGACGTGCTTGCCGAGGTCCTGCAGCATGAAGCGGCCGACGCGCGTGCCGGCGTCGAGCGTCGTCAGGATGAACAGGGCCTCGAACATGATCGCGAAGTGGTACCACAGCGCGAGCGAGCCGCCGCCGAGGGCGCGCGAGAAGATGTGCGCCATGCCGACCGCCAGACTCGGCGCGCCGCCGGTGCGCGAGAGGAGCGAGCTCTCGCCGACCTGCCGCGCGAGCGTCGTCAGCTCGGCCGGCGAGACGCTGAAGCCCCACGCCTGCACGGCGCGCGCGGCGCTCTCGACGGTCGTGCCCAACGCGGCGGCCGGCGCGTTGATCGCGAAGTAGACGCCGGGCGTCAGCACGCACGCGGCGATCAGCGCCATGATCGCGACGAGCGACTCGGCGAGCATCGCGCCGTAGCCGATGAAGCGGGCGTCGGTCTCGCGGGCGAGGAGCTTCGGCGTCGTGCCCGAGGCGATGAGCGCGTGGAAGCCGGAGATCGCGCCGCAGGCGATGGTGATGAAGGCGAAAGGGAACACCTTGCCGGCGAACACCGGCCCGGTGCCGTCGGTGAAGCGCGTGAGCGCGGGCATCTCGAGCGGCGGCAGCACGACGACGATCCCGACCGCGAGCGCGACGACGACGCCGAGCTTGACGAACGCCGACAGGTAATCGCGCGGGGCGAGCAGCAGCCACACCGGCAGCACCGACGCGGCGAAGCCGTAGCCCATGAGGAGCCAGGCGAGCGTCGTCCCGCTCAGCGTGAACGCGGGCGCGAGCGCGGGATTCTCCGCCACCCAGCGGCCGGCGTAGAGCGCGACGATCAGCAGCACGATGCCGATCGCGCTCGCCTCGAGCACGCGGTGCGGGCGGAGCCAGCGGAGGTAGGCGCCCATGAGCAACGCGATCGGGATCGTCAGCCCGATGGTCACGGTGCCCCACGGGCTCGCCTTGAGGGCGTTGACGATGACGAGCGCGAGCACCGAGATGAGCACGATCATGATGCCGAGCACGGCGACGAGCGCGGTGTAGCCGGCGACGGGTCCGATCTCCTCCTTCGCCATCTGGCCGAGCGACTTGCCGTCGCGCCGGACGGAGGCGGCGAGGACGACGAAGTCCTGCACCGCGCCGCCGAGCACCACGCCGACGACGATCCAGAGCGCGCCGGGAAGGAAGCCGAACTGCGCGGCGAGCGTCGGACCGACCAGCGGCCCCGGGCCGGCGATGGCGGCGAAGTGGTGGCCGAAGACGATCCAGCGGTTCGTCGGCACGTAGTCGCGGCCGTCGGCGAGTCGCGCGGCGGGCGTCGGCCGGGCGGCGTCGAGCGCGAAGACCTTCGACGCGATGAAGCGACTGTAGAAGCGGTACCCGACGAGGTAGCTGCAGACCGCGGCGGTGAGGAGCCAGGCGGCGCTGATGGTCTCGCCGCGCGAGATCGCGAGCCAGGCGAACGAGCCCGCGCCGGCGACGGCGACGAGCACCCAGAGGAGGGCGGAGATCGGCTTCGGCATCGGTGGGGTGAGGGAAGGCGGCGACGAATGTGGGGGCGGGGATCGGAGGGGGCAACGGGCGAGGGGCTAGGGCCTAGGGCCTAGGGCCTAGCCTACGGTTCGAGGCGTCTGGTTCGGAACGGCGGCCGGGGTGCCCTGTGTGCGATCCAGGCCCTGAGCCCTAGGCCCCAGGCCGTCGCCGCCATTACCTTCCGTCGCCCATGCCTATCACGCGTTCGGTCGCCACTCTCGTCTCCGCACTCCTCTGCGCCGCGTGCGCCAGCGCGCCGTCGGGCGGCGCGGCGCCGGGGAGCGCCGCCGCCGCCGACACCACCGCCGGCCGCGCGATCGTGCCACGGCCCGGCGTGCTGGCGACGTTCGTCGGCCAGCCGCTGGTGATCGTCCCGACGCAGCGACTGCAGCTCGCCAACGGTGCCCCGGCGTGGGCGCCGCAGCCGGCGGGTGCGCGCGGTTATCTCGCCGCGCTCGACGACGAGATCGTCGCCGCGCTTCGCGACCGCGGTGTCGTCGGACACTGGGTGCTGCCCGAGCAGGTGGTTCGCTCGGCGCGGCGCAACCCGACGTTCGCCAGCGATCCCCACGCGCTGAGCGTCGAGCCGCTGCTGCCCCGCGCTCGCTCGGGCGGCGCGGCATCGGAGATTGCCGATCCGCTCCGCTCGCAGCTGCGCGCGATCACGGCGCTGAGCGAGGACGCGCGCTTCGTGCTGGTGCCGGTCGAGCTGCGCTTCGAGCGCGCGCCGGCGGACCCCGCGGCGGGCCGCGCCGTGCTGCACCTCGCCCTCGTGGACACGCGGCTGGCGCAGGTGCGCTGGACGGGCGACGTCGCGAGCGACGATGCGTCGTCGCTCTCTCCCGCGGTCGCGGCGAGCCTCGCCGACCGCGTCGCCACCCTCGCCGCCGCACCGCGGTGAGCGCGGGCGCGCGAATCACGCACCACTGAACCCATGACCATTCTCGCCACTCTCATCCCCGGCGACGGGATCGGCCCGAGCATCACCGACGCCACCGTGCGCGTCCTCGAGGCCGCCGGCGCCGACATCGCGTGGGACCGCCAGCTCGCCGGCATGTCGGCGGTCGCGCGCTGGCACGACCCGATGCCGGACGTGACGCTCGACTCGATCCGGCGCACCGGGCTCGCCCTCAAGGGGCCGCTCGAGACGCCGGTCGGCGAGGGCTACCGGTCGGTGAACGTCGCGCTGCGCAAGACCTTCGACCTGTACGCGAACGTCCGGCCGGCGCACGTCATCATGCGCAACGGGCGCTTCGAGAAGGTGGACATCGTGCTCGTGCGCGAGAACACCGAGGGGCTCTACATCGGCATCGAGCACTACGTGCGCATCGGCGACGACCCCAAGGCGGCCGCCGAGTCGCTGGCGGTCATCACCCGCTTCGGGTCGGAGCGTGTCATCCGCTACGCCTTCGAGTACGCGCTCGCGCACGGCCGCAAGAAGGTCACGGTCGCGCACAAGGCGAACATCCTCAAGTTCTCGCAGGGGCTCTTCCTGGACGTCGCGCGCGAGATCGCCCGGGAGTACCAGGGCAAGATCGAGTTCGAGGAGCAGATCATCGACGCGCTGGCGATGAAGCTCGTGCTCCACCCCGAGCGCTTCGACGTCATCGTGACGACGAACCTGTTCGGCGACATCCTCTCGGATCTCGTCTCCGGTCTCGTCGGCGGGCTTGGGCTCGCGCCGGGCGCCAACATCGGCCGCACGGGCGCGATCTTCGAGGCGGTCCACGGCACGGCGCCAGACATCGCCGGCAAGAACGTCGCGAACCCCGGCGCGCTGATCCTCGCGGCCTGCATGATGCTCGACCACGTCGGCGAGCAGCAGCGCGCCGAACGGATTCGCAAGGCGTTCGAGGGGCTCGTCGCCGAGGGCAAGGTGCTGACCCGCGACCTGGGCGGCACGGCCTCGACCGACCAGTTCACGGACGCGATCATCGCGCGGCTGAAGAGTGCGTAGCGCGTAGCGCGTAGCGCGTAGCGGGTAGCGGGTAGCGCGTAACGCGTAGCGAACGCATGGAGCGCAGCGCTCCCCGTCGTCGGCCACGCGCTACGTCCTACGCGCTACCCGCTACGCGCGACGCGAACCACCGACCTACCAGTCCATGACCCTCCGCGTCCTCCACGTCTCCGACCTCCACTTCGGCCGACCGGCGGTGCCCGAGCAGATCGAGGCGATCGAGGCCGCGGTCGAGCGCGAGCGCTTCGACGTCGTCGCGATCTCGGGCGACCTGTCGCAGCGCGCGCGCGCCGGCGAGTTCCAGCGGGCCCGCGTCTTCCTCCGCGACGCGCAGCGGCACAGCCGGACGATCGTCGTGCCGGGGAATCACGACGTGCTCTGGTGGAAGGCGCCGCTCGGCGTCGGCGACGAGGCCGCGGTCTACGAGAACTACCGCACCTACGTGGACGCCGAGCTCGAGCCGGTGCTGCACGTGGACGGCGCGACCTTCGTCGGGCTCAACACGTCGCACGGCGTCACGCTGCGGACGCTGACCTGGAACCTGCGCGACATCTCGATCATCGGCGACCTCACGCGCGACCAGCTCGAGCGCGCGCGGCACCGCTTCTCGGAGGCAGGGGACGGCGACGCGCGCATCATCGTCATGCATCACAACCCGGTGAAGGGCGAGCTCTCCCAGCGCCACGGCCTGAAGAACACGCCGAAGATCCTCGGCGCCTTCGCGGAGATGGGCGTGGACCTCGTGCTCTGCGGCCACGACCACCAGGAAGCGATCCACTACGTCGAGCACACCCGCAAGGGGACGATCGTCTCGACGGCCGGTACGGTCTCCAACCGGTCGCGCGGTGGACGGCCGTCGTCGTACAACGTGATCGACATCTCGCCCCACTCGATCGACGTCGTCACGCACGTGTGGGATCGCTCCGCGCGCACCTTCGCGCCGGGACCGACGAAGCACTTCGACCGGTGAGCGCCGGCTCGCTCCTGCGCGGCGCGCTGACGCGCTTTCTCGGGCGCGGCGGGACGGGGGCGCGCGCGGTGAGCGACGCGGCGCAGCTCGCGCTCGACTTCGGCGCCGGTCCGGGCTCCCCCGGTCCGACGGGCGTCGAAACGGTGACACCGGTGCCGCCGGAGTCGCGCAACTTCCCGGTGGGGGGGGACCCCCGGCAGCCCGCCGCCGACGACCTAGGGACGCGCCCCGCCGCCACGCGCGCCCCCGACGACCGCGCCCGTGCCGAAGCGCTGCTGCGTCGCCTGCGCGCGCTCGGGCTCCGCGCCGGCGACGGCGGCATCGAGCGGCTGCGTCTGACGCGCAACCGCACGGTGATGGTCAGCTTCCGGCGCGGCGAGCTGCGCGTGCACCGCGGCTACCTCGACGCACCGGAACCGGTGCTCGCCGCCGTCGTCGCGTTCGTGCAGGCGCGCACGCGGCGCCAGCGCGCGGCGGCGCAGCGCGTCATCCTCGCCCATCCGACCCTGCGCGCGGACGGTGACGGCGACGCGACCGCCGCGGGAAGCGCCGCTGCCCGCCGCCCCCGCGCCCGCGAGCGCACGCTCCCCGAGGACGAGCCGATGGTGCGCGTCCTCACCGAGTGGCACCAGCGCTACAACGCGATGCACTTCGGCGGCGCGCTGCGCGCGATCCCGATCCGGGTCTCGCGCCGCCTCAAGACGCGGCTCGGCCACTACACGGCCCGCACCAGCGACGGGCTGCCGGCGGAAATCGTCATCGGCCGCTCCCACATCCGCCGACACGGCTGGGAAGAAGCCCTTCACACGCTGCTGCACGAGATGGTGCACCAGTGGCAGGACGAGAGCGGACACGCGCTCGATCACGGCCGCACCTTTCGACGCAAGGCGCGCGAGGTCGGCATCGCGGCCGCGGCGCGCCGCGCGGTCGGACGGCAGCGCGCCGCCGCGGCGGCGTCCGAGCACCGCCGCGCGGGTTGAACGGCGCACCACCGATGCGACGCTGTGCGCGCTAGCGTGCACAACATGGCGCGTCGGTGTGGCCGTCTGTCGCGAACCCAGTGTCCGTCGTAGGTTAGCCGCCATGACTGGTTCGTCATTCGAGACGTCGCATCATCCGCTGGGCGATGACGCCACCGAGGCCATCGCGCTGCCGAGCGCGGTCTGCGATCGGGTGACGCGGCTCGCAACGGCGGCACTCGACGCGCCGATGGCGTCGGTCGCGGTCGCCGAGGGCGCGATGCTGTACGTGGCGAGCTGCCGAGGCTTCCCGGGCGAGCACGGGCCGGAGCGCGGCTCGCCGTTCGGCTGTCCGCTCAGCCGGCACGTCTTCCTCACCGGCGAGCCGCTCGTCGTGGAGGACGTCGCCGGCCATGTGCTCGGTCGCGACCAGGCCGGACTGGCCGCGCTCGGCATCGGCGCGTATTGCGGCGTGCCGCTGCGCGAGGCGACGGGGCGGACTGTAGGCATGCTCAGCGTGTTCGCTCACGAGCCACGCCACTGGACCGACGACGACCGCGCGCTGCTCGAGGACCTCGCCGCGACCGTGCTCGCCGACGTCGAGATCCACGTCGCGCGCTCGACGGCCGCCGCGGCGGAGCGCGACCGCGCCTCGGCGGTCGGCGCGATGGGCGAGAGCGAGGAGCGCTACCGTCTGCTCTTCGAGGCGAATCCGCAGCCGGCGTGGGTGTACGACGTGGACACGCTCCGCTTCCTCGCCGTCAACGAGGCGGCGACGCGCGCGTACGGCTGGACGCGCGAGGAGTTCCTCGCGATGACGATTCTCGACATCCGCCCCGATTCCGATCAGGACGCCGTCACGCGCCGCGTCGCCGAGGTCGCCGATCATACGTCGGTCACGAGCGGGTGGCGTCACCGGACCCGCGACGGGCAGATCCGCGACGTGTTCCTGATGTCGCGTCCCGTACCCTTCGGCAGCTGCCGCGCGCGCATCGTGATCGTGGACGACATCACCGAGCGCCGCCGCGCCGAGGAGGGGATGCGCGCCCTCGAGGCGCAGCTGCGTCAGGCGCAGAAGATGGAGGCGGTGGGCCAGCTCGCCGGCGGCATCGCGCACGACTTCAACAACCTGCTCACCGCGATCAAGGGCTACGCCCACGTCGGCCTCCTCGGGCTCGACGAGGCGAGCGCCGAGCCCGGCTCGGGCGAGGGCGCGGCGGCGGTGGCGAGCGTCCGCTCGGACCTGCGCGAGATTGCCGCCGCAGCCGACCGGGCCGCGTCGCTCACGGCGCAGCTCCTCGCCTTCAGCCGCCGCCAGGTGCTGCAGCCGGTGACGCTCGACCTCAATGCGCGCGCCACGGCGATGGAAGGGATGGTCCGGCGCCTCATCGGCGAGCACATCGACGTGCGACTCGACCTGCGCGCGCATCCCGGACACGTGCGCGCCGACCCGTCGCAGGTCGAGCAGGTGCTGCTCAACCTCGTGCTCAACGCGCGCGACGCGATGCCCGGCGGCGGACGTCTCACGATCGGCACGGCCGACGAATCCCCCGACCCGGCGTCGGCGGGCGACTACGTGGCGCTCGTCGTGCGCGACACGGGCGTCGGCATGGACGAGGCGACGATGACGCGCGTCTTCGAGCCGTTCTTCACGACGAAGGAGGTCGGGAAGGGAACGGGGCTCGGCCTCTCCACCGTCTACGGCATCGTCAAGCAGTCGGGCGGCGACGTGCGGCTGGAGAGCGCGCCAGGGCGCGGCACCGCAGTCACGGTCTTCCTCCCCGCGGCCGATGGTCCCGCCGTCGCCGAGTCCGACGCGGAGCGCAGCGTGGTGGCCGGGTCGAACGCGTCCGGGCGCGACGACTCGGCGCCGGGTGAGCGCGCGACGGTCCTCGTGGTCGAGGACGAGCCGAGCGTCCGCCAGCTCGCGCGCGCGGTGCTGGAGCGCGAAGGCTACCGCGTGCTCGCCGCGGCGGACGGTGTCGAGGCGCTGGTGCTCCTCGCGCGGCATCGGGTGGAGGCGCTGCACGTGCTGCTCACTGACGTCGTCATGCCGGGGATGAGCGGGCCGCAGCTCGCCGCCGAGGTCGCGCGGCTGCATCCCGAAGCGAGCGTCGTGTACATGTCCGGCTACGCCGACGACGCGGTGCGTCAGCACGGCGGCTTCGCGCCCGGCACGGTGTTCCTCGCCAAGCCGTTCGAGCTCGACGACCTCGCGGAAACGGTGCGAGGAGCGGTGCGCGGAGCCGGTAAGCGGTAGGCGGAGCTGGTGAGCGGTCGGCGGTAAGCGGTCAGCGCGAACCGACGAGGGGCCGGCTCCCGAGGTGCGATGTCGGCCCCGACGTCGTGCCTGGCTCGCGCTCACCGCCAACCGCCACCGCTTACCGCGCCGTGCCCCTGTCCCGCGCGCCGGCGCGGGGGCATCTTTCTCCCAGGCGGCCCGTCGCGGGCTGCCCGGCCCGCGCGAGCGTGGCCCCAACGCTGGCTCCGCCAGCCCGAACCACTCCGTCGTATGGCCACCGAAATCGCACCCGGCGGCGCCGAGACGATCCCCGCGCTGCCGTCCGCGCACCTCGCGCCCCGCGACACCGACCTGTTCAACATCGACAGCGCGCTGACCGAGGAGGAGCGCGCCGTCCGCGACAGCGTCCGCCGCTTCGTGGACGAGCGCGTCCTGCCGATCATCGGCAAGTGCTACGTCGAGGGGCGCTTCCCGAAGGAGCTGATCCCCGAGCTGGCCGAGCTGGGCGTCCTCGGCGCCAACCTGCCGGAAGAGTACGGCTGCGCGGGGCTCACCAACGTGCAGTACGGCCTGATCATGCAGGAGCTCGAGCGCGGCGACTCCGGCATCCGCTCGTTCGCGTCGGTGCAGGGCGCGCTCGTGATGTACCCGATCTTCGCCTTCGGCAGCGAGGAGCAGAAGCGCGAGCACCTGCCGAAGATGGCCCGCGGCGAGGAGATCGGCTGCTTCGGCCTGACGGAGCCGGACTACGGCTCGAACCCGAGCGGGATGATCACCACCGCGCGGCAGCAGGCCGACGGCACCTTTGTGCTCAACGGCGCGAAGATGTGGATCACCAACGGCTCGCAGGCGCACGTCGCGATCGTCTGGGCGAAGACGCAGATGCACGGGCAGCCCGAGGACCGGAGCGACAAGTCCATCCGCGGCTTCATCGTGCCGACGAGCACGAAGGGGTTCACGGCGAAGGACCAGAAGGGGAAGCTCTCCCTCCGCGCGTCCGACACGAGCGAGCTCGTGCTCGACGACGTGCGGCTGCCGGCGACGGCGCTGCTGCCGAAGTCGGGCGGCCTCAAGAGCCCGCTCATGTGCCTGACGCAGGCGCGCTACGGCATCTCGTGGGGCGCGCTCGGCGCGGCGATCGCCTGCTTCGACGAGGCGGTCTCCTACGCGAAGAACCGCGTCATGTTCGACAAGCCCATCGGCGGGTTCCAGATCCAGCAGGCGCGCCTCGCCGACATGCTCACCGAGATCGTGAAGGGGCAGCTCCTCTCGCTGCACCTCGGGCGGATGAAGGACGCCGGCACCTTCACGCCGACGCAGGTGTCGCTCGCGAAGCGCAACAACGTCAGCATCGCCACCGACATCGCCCGCGAGGCGCGGCGCCTCCTCGGCGGCAACGGCATCCTCGCCGAGTACGCCTCGATGCGGCACATGGCGAACCTCGAGAGCGTCTACACGTACGAGGGGACGCACGACATCCACACCCTGATCCTCGGTCAGGCGATCACGGGGATGAACGCGTTCAAATAGCGGCTCTCGGCGGTGGGCTCTCGGGTCTCGGCCGAGTGGAGGCGCATGAAGGGCCGGACTCCCACCGTGGGAGTCCGGCCCTCGTCGCATTCGCCGACCGCCGGGCGCCTGGAGCCGAAAGCTGACAGCCGAGAGTCGCCCGTACCCTTGCCGTGCCATAGCGCCGGCGATATGGTAGCCGCGCGACGTCACCACGTGGACGCCACGCCGCCTCCCTCCTCGCGCGCGGGCATCCGTTGGCGACGACTTCGCTGGCCGGCTGGCGCACGGCTCTCGCTCGACGACGCCCGCGCGCCCTCTTCTTTCCCCCTGGCGGCTGGAGGTCCATGATGCGCAGCTCTGTGGGCGCCGACGGCGCCGACGCGTCACGCACGCGTCGCGCGGCGGCAGGACGTACCGTTCGAACGGTTCTACTCTCGCTGGCCGGGTTGCTCGCCCCGCTGCCCGCGCTGACCGCGCAGGAGGGCGTGGTCGCCGGGACGGTAGTGGCGGAGCGTACCGGCGCGCCGATCCCGGACGTGCAGGTGCTGGCCGAGGGAACGCAGCGCGGCGCGGCGTCCGACGCCGCTGGCCGCTTCCGCATCGCCGGGCTCTCGGGCGACAGCGTCCGGCTCGTCGTGCGCCGCATCGGCTACCGGCCGCTCACCGTCGGCGCGCGCGTCGGCGACCTGAACGTCCGCATCGCGCTCGTCGAGCGCGCGGTCGAGCTCAACACCGTCGTCGTCACCGGCACCGCCGGCGCGACGACGCGGCGCGAGATCGGGAATGCGGTCTCGCAGATCAAGGCGAGCGAGGTCGTCGCGACCGCGCCGGTCAGCAACGTCCAGGAGCTGCTCAACGCCCGCGCGCCGGGCGTGAACATCATCCAGAGCTCCGGGCAGGCCGGCGCCGGCTCGCGCATCCGCATCCGCGGCGCGTCGAGCCTGTCGCTCTCCAACGAGCCGCTGATCTACGTGGACGGCGTCCGCGTGGACAACACGCAGGCGAGCGGTCCGACGAGCCAGTCCTTCGGCTCGCGGCCGATCTCGCGCTGGAACGACTTCAATCCCGAGGACATCGAGTCCATCGAGGTGATCAAGGGGCCCGCCGCGGCGACGCTCTACGGCACCGAGGCGTCGAACGGCGTCATCCAGATCATCACGAAGAAGGGCACGGCGGGGGCGGCGCGCTTCGACCTGACCGTGCGCGAGGGCGCGCAGTGGTTCCAGAACCCCGAGGGTCGCATCGCGCCGAACTACGGCGTGGTGGACAACGGATCGGGTGGCCTGGACACCGTGTCCCTCGACATCGTGGACCTCGAGAACCAGCGCGGCCACCCGATCTTCCGCACCGGTCAGACGCAGGAGTACAACCTGAGCGTCAGCGGCGGCTCGCCCCTCTTCCGCTACTACATCGGCGGCGCGATGAATCGCGACGAGGGCGTCGAGACGAGCAACCTGCTCAATCGCTACAACGGGCGCGTCAACCTCTCGCTGACGCCGAGCCCGAAGTGGGACATCGGCGCCAACGCCGGCTACACGACCGGCAAGACGGACATCGGCTTCGAGTCCGGCGGCGGCGGCGTGACGTGGACGACCTACTTCGCCACGCCGGAGAACCTGAACACGCCGAAGCGCGGATTCTACAGCGGGCCGCCGGAGGCGTACACGCAGGGCTTCGACATCTTCCAGGACATCAACCGCTTCACCGGCAGCATCACGTTCAACCATCGGCCCCTGAGCTGGTTCAGCCACCGGCTCATCGGCGGCCTCGATCAGCTCAACGAAGACAACCAGGAGATCGGCCAGCGCAACGACGCGCTCGCGGTCTTCTTCGAGGAGCTCGGCGGCGGCCCGGACGGCACGAACGGCTACATGGACGTGTCCACGCGCGACGTCCGCAACTACACCCTCGACTACGTCGCCAACGCCAAGTTCGACCTCACCCAGGGCCTCGTCTCGACGACGTCGTTCGGGTCGCAGTACTACACGAAGGAGACCCGCCGCCGCGCGATCAGCGGCTCCGGGTTCCCGGCGCCGGGATTCAAGTCGCTCTCGTCGCTCGCGCTGATCAGCGAGGACGACGACGACATCATCCCCAACAAGACCCTCGGCTACTTCGGCCAGGAAATGCTGGGGTGGCAGGACCGGCTCTTCCTCACCGGCGCCTTGCGCGCCGACCGCAACAGCGCCTTCGGCAAGAACTTCGGCAGCGCGTACTACCCGAAGTTCAGCGCCTCGTGGATCGCGAGCGAGGAGCCGTTCTTCCACGTGCCCGCGGTGAGCACGCTCAAGCTGCGCGCGGCCTACGGGCAGAGCGGCCAGCAGCCGGTGGCGTTCGCCGCCGTGCCCACGTATCTCGCCGGCGGCAACGGCACGATCACGCCCGGCGCGCTCGGCAACCCGGACCTCGGGCCCGAGCGCAGCTACGAGACGGAGCTCGGCTTCGACGCCGGATTCCTCAACGACCGGGCGGGCGTCGAGCTGACGTACTTCACCGGCGTGACGAAGGACGCGATCCTCTCGCGCGGCGTCGCGCCGTCCACCGGCTCCGGCGGCATCCCCGACCCCAACACGGGCGTCGGCATCCAGTACTTCAACGCCGGCCGCGTCTCGCGCCACGGTCTCGAGGTCCTGCTGCGCGGCCAGCCGGTGCACTCGAAGAACGTCGATCTCGACCTGACGTTCAACATGGGAACGAACAGCAACAAGATCGACGACCTCGGCCGCAATCCCGACGGGACGCCAGTCTCCGTGATCGCCATCGACGCGTACAACGAGAACGTGGTCGGCTATCCAGTCGGCGCGTGGTTCCGCAAGCGGCTCGTGAGCGCCAACGCCGACCCGGTCACCGGCAAGACGGTCTTCATGTGCGACGACGGGAAGGGCGGCTCGGTCGGCTGTGGCTCGGCCCCGCGCGTCTACCTCGGGAACGGCACGCCGAAGTCCGAGGGCGCCTTCACCGGAGCGCTCACCTTCTTCCAGAACTTCCGGTTGGCGACGCTGGTGGACTTCAAGAGCGGTTACAAGAAGATGGACGGCCTGCACCGCGTGCGCTGCCACCTCTTCGGCGAGTGCCGCGTCAACTTCTACCCGCAGGAGTTCGATCCGCTCTACGTCGCCAAGGTGCAGAGTGGTGGCACGTATATCGACGACCTGATCCGGGACGCCAGCTTTACGCGGCTGCGCGAGGTGTCGCTCACGTACACGCTGCCGCCGCGGGTGGCGCAGCGCGTCGGCGGCTCGCGCGCCTCGGTGACGGTGGCCGGCCGCAACCTGCACACCTGGACGAAGTGGCCGGGCATCGACCCCGAGGCCTCCTTCAACGGCGGCTCGCGCGGGAACTTCGCCGAGTGGGAGCAGAACGTCATCCCGCCGCTCGCCTCGTTCGTGACCACGTTCAACATCGGCTTCTGAGCGCTTCGTGGCGCCTTACCCGAACACATCAGGGATCATGATGGCATCGCGAATTCATGGACCGGCCCGCGCCCTCGCGCGCCAGGCGTGGGGGTGGGCCGGCGCGCTCCTCCTCACCGCGCCGGTGCTGGCCGCCTGCAACCTCGACGTCACCACGCCGAGCCGCCTCCAGGCGTCGGCGCTCGACAACCCCGCCAGCGCGCAGGCACTCGTGGACGGCGCCAAGGCGGACTTCCAGTGCGCCTACGGCGACTACGTCGTCGTCAGCGGCTTGATCAGCGGCGAGCTGGCCGACGCGACGCAGACCGCGTCGCGTTGGTCGTACGACCGGCGCGTCATCGACGCGGGCGAATCGCAGTACTCGCAGAGCAGTTGCGCCGCGCTCGGCGTCTACACCCCGCTGCAGACGGCGCGCTACACCAACGCGAGCACGCTCACGAAGCTGCAGGGCTGGACCGACGCGCAGGTGCCGGACCGCCAGAAGCTGATGGCGCAGACGGCCGCCTACGCGGGCTACACGCTTCTCCTCCTCGGCGAGGGCTTCTGCCAGGCGCCCGCCGAGACGCTCGGACCGGCGCTCGACCAGGCGGGACTCTTCGCCAAGGCCGAGGAGCACTTCACGACCGCCATCGCCGCGGCGCAGGCGGCCGGGGCGGGCGCGACCGACCTGCTCAACCTCGCCTACGTCGGCCGCGCCCGGGCCCGGCTCGACCAGGGGAAGAACGCGGACGCGGCGGCCGACGCCGCGCTGGTCCCCGCCGGATTCGTCTACACGCTCGACACGTTCGCCAACGCCGGCCGCCTCGTGAATCGCGTCTTCTCGGAGAACGTGCAGAGCGCGTCGGTGACCATCGGTGCCGCCTATCGCGACCCGGGCACGTTCCCGGTTGCCGCGACCACCCGGACCGACAGCCGCGGGAATCCCCTCTGGATCCAGACCAAGTACACCGGTCTCGACGACCCGTACGTCGTCGCCAGCGGCGCGGAGGCGCAACTGATCCTCGCCGAGGCGAACGGCAGCCTCACGGGCCAGGCGCTCGTGGACGCACGCCAGCAGCGTCTCTTCCTCGAGGGGACGCGCCTCTACGACATCCAGCGCTTCATGAAGGTGGACCCGGCGCTCGTGCCGCTCGTGCCGCCGTCCGGCGCCGCGTACCCGAAGGGTGGAAAGTACGGCGACCTCGAAGGCAGGATGTGCATGCCGCTGCCCGACATCGAGAAGCAGAACAACCCGAACATCGGCGTCTGACCGACGCGACCGACCGGTGCTCGTCGGTCGGAGAACCCGAGACGGCGGCGGTGGGGCGGCATCCCACCGCCGCCGTCTTCTTTCCTCCCGGTCGCTGTCGGGGAAGGTCGAGCTACAAAACGCGGGCGCAGCCGCTATCTTGCACGTGAACTTTTTCACATGGAGACTCCGCGGTGAAGATCGCCGTGTGCATCAAGCGCGTCCCCGACATGGAAGCGCGCTTCAGAATCGCCGGAGACGGCGCGTCGGTGGACGAGACGGGGCTCAAGTTCACGATCAGCGACTTCGACGAGTGGGCCGTCGAGTACGCGCTGCAGGTGAAGGAGAAGCAGGGCAGCGGCGAGGTCGTCGTCATATCGCTCGGCCCCGACACGGTCCAGGAGACGATCCGCAAGGCGCTCGCGATGGGCGCCGACCGCGGCGTCCAGCTCAAGGCCGACAAGATCCCCTTCGACGGGCTCGCGATCGCGCGCGCCCTCGCCGCCGAGCTGCAGGGCGGCGGCTATGACCTGATCCTCTTCGGCAAGGTCGCGGTGGACTCGTCGAACGGCGTCACCGGCGTCATGGTCGCCGAGCTGCTCGGGCTCCCCGTGGTCACGAGCGTCTCGAAGCTCGAGATCGCGAACGGCCGCGGCACCGCCGAGCGCGCGCTCGAGGGCGCGGTCGAGGTGGTGGAGTTCCCGCTGCCGGCAGTGCTGACAGTGGACCAGGGCCTCGTGGCGCAGGCGCGCTACCCCGCGCTCAAGGGGATCATGGCGGCGAAGAAGAAGCCGCTCGAGGTGAAGCCGGCGCAGCTCGGCGCCGTGCAGGTGGCGGTCTCGAAGATGGAGCTGCCCGCCGAGCGTGCCGCCGGCCGCATCGTCGGTGAGGGCTCGGCCGCCGTGCCGGAGCTCGTGCGTCTCCTCCAGAACGAAGCAAAGGTGCTCTGACATGGCGAACGTTCTTGCATTCGCGGAGACGCGCGGCGGCGAGCTGCGCAAGACTGGCCTCGAGGCGGTGACCGTGGCCCGCAAGCTCGCCGACGCGAGCGGCGGCGGCGAGGTGCACGCGATGCTCGTGGGCGCGCCCGGCGTGGCGAAGTTCGCCGAGACGCTCGGCGCGCACGGCGCCGACGTCGTCCTCGTCGTCGAGGGGGCGGGCTTCGCGCAGTACAACCCCGAGGCCACCGCGGCCACCGCCGCGGCGCGCATCAAGGAGGGCGGCTACCGCGCCGCCGTCTTCTCGGCATCGGCGCAGGGAAGCGACCTCGCGCCGCGCGTCGCGGCGAAGCTGGGCGTCGGCCTGGCGAGCGACGTGACGGCGGTCGAGGTCCAGGGCGACGCCGTCGTCGTCCGCCACCCGGTGAACACGGGCAAGGTGGTCGCGACGGTGAAGGTGACCGGTACGCCGGCGGTGATCTCGGTTCGGCCCGGCGCGATCGCGCCGGTTCAGGCGGCGAAGGCCGGCCGCGTCGAGAGCGTGGCACCGGCGGCCGACCCGGCCGCGTCGCGCGTGGTCGTGAAGGAGGTGCGGCAGGGCAGCACCGGGAAGCTCGATCTCGCCGAGGCGCCGGTGATCGTCAGCGGCGGACGCGGCCTCAAGGCGAAGGAGAACTTCAAGCTCGTCGAGGATCTCGCCGACGCGTTCGGCAACGCCGCCGTCGGCGCGACGCGCGCGGTGACGGACGACGGCTGGCGTCCGCACAGCGACCAGATCGGCCAGACGGGACGCGTCGTGAGCCCGAACCTGTACGTCGCCGTCGGCATCTCGGGCGCGATCCAGCACATCGCCGGGATGCGCACGTCGAAGACGATCGTCGCGATCAACAAGGACAAGGACGCGCCGATCTTCAAGGTCGCGGACTACGGGATCGTCGGCGACGTGTTCGACGTCGTGCCGGCGCTGACCGCGGCGGTGCGCGAGGCGAAGAAGGCCGGCTGACGCACGCGCCGCGCGCGTCGCAGCGCGTAGTCGCACGAACGGAACGGCGCGGGGCATCCTTCACGGGTGCTCCGCGCCGTCTTCTTTTCGCGCGCGGGACGCGCGCCGGGCGTGCACGAAAGAGCGGCGGCTACACTCGTGCGATGTCGAATGTTCCATGTCGAATCGCTTCGTGCCGTGAGCGCGTTAGGCACGGCGTCTGCCTATGTCGGGGGAGCAAGCGAATCACCAACCCCGAGATGTGAGGTAGTATCATGAATCGATTCTTCGTCAGCACTGCCGTTCTCGCCGTCGCCGCCGCGCTCCCCGCCACCGCGCGCGCGCAGGTCACCACGCCCGGCACGCCGCAGACCGGCGCCGTCGTCACGAAGGGACACGGCTCCTTCTACGTCGGCCCGTACGCCGGCTACATCCGCTTCGGCAAGCTCGACGACCTGTCGAACGGCGCCAAGCTGTCGCTCGAGAACGGCTTCTTCTACGGCGGACAGGCGGGCTACAGCTTCAGCCCGAACGTCAGCGTCGTCGCCAACCTCGGCTACACGCGGTCGAAGTTCGTCGCCAAGGACGTCAACGGCACGTCGTCGAACGTGAACGTCAGCTCGGACCTCGGCACGTTCCTCTACGACGGCAACGTGCAGTTCCGCCTCCCCGTGGTCGCGAGCCCGATGGGGAACACGGTCTCGCCCTTCGCGCAGCTCGGCGTCGGCCAGATCAAGTACTCCTACGACGACCAGATCGGCTCCGGCGGCAGCCGCAACCAGACCAAGTTCACGTACAACGTGGGCCTCGGGACCGACCTCCAGTTCGCGAAGCTGTTCGGCGTCCGGCTGATGGCGAAGGACTACATCACGTCCTTCGACTTCAACAAGTACTACGACGTGAACAACTCGACCAAGTCCCGCGTCGCGAACAACCTCGCCTTCACGGCCGGCCTGAACTTCGGGTTCTGAGAAAGGCGGCTCTCGGCTCCGGGCCCTCGGTCCGACAGGATGGACAGGATGAACGGGATGAATGGCACTCCACATCCGGTTCATCCTGTTCATCCTGTCCGACCGCCGAGCGCTGAGAGCCGAGAGCCGAGCGCGCCCCACCCCGTCGGGGTGGGGCGTTCTTGTATCCGCCCGGAGCGGCTCCTAGCTTAGTCGCATGCGTCCACCCACCTCGCCGGCGCGCGCGCGCCGCCTCACGTCCGCGCGTGTCCCTTTGTGCGGCGTCGTTCGCGGTACCGTCCTCGCCGCCACGCTGCTGGCGGCCGCCCTCGCCTTCAGGCCCGCCACCGCGGCGGCCCAGAGCGACACGACCCAGCCGACCGCCCTGCTGCGCGTCCGGCGAGCGTTCGAGCCGGCGCTCACCGCCTGGATCGGCACGACCAAGTTCGGCAGCCGCACCTACGACGCGAACGCGACCTACGGCTACGCCTCGGCCCTCACGGTCGGCGCCACCGCCGACTTCCCGCTCACTCGGCGCACGGCGCTGATGGTGGACGCGTCGGTGCTGCCGACGTCGAAGCAGGAAGCGTCCAGTGGCGCCGGCCTCGGCTCCTACACGGGCCGCACCGCCGTCGTCACGACGGCCGACGCCGGCGTCGCCGCGCGCCTGAAGGCCAACGTCCCCGTCTTCTTCTTCGCCGGCGCCGGCGTGCTGCACGCCTCGCGCGTACCGAGCCCGTTCGGCACCGGCGCCGCCACCGAGCCGCGCGGCACCGTCGCGTTAGGCTGGGACAGCGGCATCGGCTCGGCGAGCCGCGCCGGCCTCCGCGCCGTCGCCGCCGCGCACTTCTCGAAGCCGAGCGATTCGCCCGTCGCCGACGAGACCACGAAGTCCATCACGACCGACTACTCCTTCCGCCTCGGCCTCCACTGGCGCCTCTCCGGGAGCGACGCACGATGACCGTCGAGAACGTCGTCTTCCTCGCCGTCCTCGGCCTCGCCGTCGGGCTCTTCTCGTACAACATGCAGCGCCTCGTGCGCTACATGACGGCCGTCGGGCATCCCGAGAAGCGTACCGACCACCCGGGCACGCGGCTCCGCAACCTCATCTCGATCGGCATCCTCCAGACGAAGATCCTGCGCGACCGCACCGCCGGTCCGCTGCACGCCTTCGTCTTCTGGGGCTTCCTCGTCCTCGGCGCCGGCACGATCGAGATCATGATCCGTGGCCTGTGGTCGCCGTTCTCCTACGCGCTGATCCTGCCGCGGCCGCTCTACCTGCTGTACCTGATCTCGCAGGAGGCGTTCGCGGTCTTCGTCCTGATCGCGGTCAGCGTGCTCCTCTACCGGCGGCTCGTGGTCAAGCCGCGCCGGCTGCAGGGCGACAAGGTGCACTCGGGCGACGCGATCCTGATCCTGTCGCTGATCGCGGGGATCATGGTCACGCTCTTCCTCATCGGCGCCTTCGAGGGCGTGCAGGAGCCGACGGCGGTCGGTCCGTTCCGCCCCGTCTCGCTCGCGCTCTCGCGGTTCTTCGCCGGGCTCGGGATGTCGCCGGCGGCCGCCGCGACGGGAGAGCGCGTCAGCTTCTGGGCCCACGCGCTGATCATCCTGTACTTCCTGAACCACCTCCCGTACTCCAAGCACCTGCACGTCATCGTGTCGCTGCCCAACGTCTACCTCTCGAACACGAGCGGGCCGGGGCAGGTGGGCGTGATGCGCGCGATGGACCTCGAGGCCGAGGGCGCCGAGCAGTTCGGCGCCGCCGACGTCACGCACCTGTCGTGGAAGAACCTCCTCGACGGCTACTCGTGCACCGAATGCGGTCGCTGCACCGCCGCCTGCCCGGCGAACCTGACCGGCAAGGTGCTGAGCCCGCGCAAGATCATGATCAACACGCGGCAGCGGCTCATGGAGCTCGCGCCGCTCGCCGTCGGCGACATCGACGAGGTGCGGAAGCCGTCGCTCCAGGCCGGCGAGGGCGCCGACGCCGGCAGCCAGACCGCCACCGCCGTGCTCGAGAACCGGCTCCTTGACAACTACATCACCGAGGAGGAGCTCTGGTCGTGCACGAGCTGCCGGGCCTGCGTGCAGGAGTGCCCGGTCGCCATCGACCAGCTCGACGTCATCAACGAGCTGCGTCGCAACCTCGTGCTGATGGAGTCGCGCTTTCCGGCCGAGATCCAGCCGGCGTTCGAGAGCCTCGAGCGCAACGGCTCGCCCTGGGCGTTCAACCCCGCCGACCGCGCGCTCTGGGCCGAGGGCCTCGAGATCAACACGATGGCCGAGCTCATGGAGCGCGGCGAGCGGCCCGACATCCTCTTCTGGGTCGGCTGCATGGGGTCCTTCGACGACCGCGCCAAGAAGATCACCGTCTCCTTCGCGCGCATCCTCAAGGCCGCCGGGATCAACTTCGCGATCCTCGGCCAGGAGGAATCGTGCAACGGCGACCCGGCGCGCCGCATGGGCAACGAGTACCTCTACCAGATGCTCGCGAAGCAGGCGATCGAGACGCTCGACCGCTACGAGGTGAAGACGATCGTCACCTTCTGCCCGCACTGCTTCCACCAGATCGGCAACGAGTTTCCGCAGCTCGGCGGCAACTACGAGGTGATCCACCACTCGACCTACATCGAGCGGCTGCTGCAGCAGGATCTCGTGCCGCTGAAGACGGAAGACGGTCGCCGGCTCACGATGGCGTACCACGACTCCTGCTACCTCGGCCGCTACAACGACATCTACGACGCGCCGCGCGAGACGCTCCGCCGCGCGCTGCCGGTGGTGAACCTCGTCGAGCCGCCGCGCACGAAGAGCCGCGGTCTCTGCTGCGGCGCCGGCGGCGGGCGGATGTTCATGGAGGAGTCGCAGGGGAAGCGCATCAACGTCGAGCGCACCGAGGAGCTGCTGGCCACCGGCGCCGACGCGATCGCTGTCGCCTGTCCCTTCTGCATGACGATGATGACGGACGGACTCGCGGCGAAGGAGTCCTCGGTCCCGGTCTACGACATCTCCGAGGTCGTCGCGAACCAGCTCCGGAGCTGAGAGAATCGGTAGGCGGTCGGCGGTTGGCGGTAGGCGCGAACGTCAAAGGGGCTGGCTCTCTTGGGAGATGCCGGCCCCTTTGCTGTTTACGGCTCGCGCTTACCGCCTACCGCCGACCGCCTACCGCTCATCCACCGTCACCGTCAGCCGCCCGCCGTCGCGCCGCGCCGCCACGCGTCGGCCGCAGCCGTCGCAGTGGGTGACCGAGCGCGGCGCGTCTTCATCGAGCGTCAGGACGGCGCCGCAGGCGGGGCAGTGCAGAGGGCCGACGGCGGCGGTGGCCGGTCGCGGCGGCGGAGCGGCGGGTCGCGCGGCGCCGGAGTCGGCGGCGCGCACGGCGGGCATGCCGGCGAGCGGCGTCACCTTCGTCGCGACGGTCTCGAAGAGGAGCTGCCGCTCGCGGGGGGACATCGCCGCGAGCTGCGCGGCCGTTGCGATCTTCTTCTCCTGGAGCGTGCGGAAGACGTGGCGCGCGCTCAGCTCCGACGGCCCGAGCGCGGCCGCCGCGGTGGCG
>DATMHT010000428.1:0-2544 GCA_035554795.1 Gemmatimonadaceae bacterium
CCCTTCCCCGTGCCGACCATGATCGCCGTCGGCGTCGCGAGGCCGAGCGCGCACGGACAGGCGATGATGAGCACCGAGACCGCGTTGACGAGCGCCGTCGTCAGCCGCACCGGCTCGGGCGCGACGACGAACCAGACGACGAAGGTCGCGATCGCGATGCAGAGGACGACGGGCGTGAAGACGCCGCTGACGACGTCGGCGAGTCGCGCGATCGGAGCCCGGGAGCCCTGGGCTTCCTGCACGAGACGCACGATCTGCCGCAGCGCCGTGTCCTTGCCGACCTTGGTCGCGGTGAAGCGGAAGGCGCCGGTCCCATTGATCGTCGCGCCGTACACGGGAGCGCCGGCGCGTTTCTCGACCGGCATGCTCTCGCCGGTGAGCATGGACTCGTCCACCGCCGACGCGCCGTCGAGCACCGTGCCGTCCACCGGGATCTTCTCGCCCGGCCGCACGAGGAGGACGTCGCCCGGCACGACCTCCTCGACCGGCACGTCCATCTCGCGCTCGGCGCCCGTGGCGGCGTCGCGGCGAACGACGCGGGCGGTCTTCGGCTGCAGGCCGATCAGGCGGCGGATGGCGTCGCCGGTCTCGCCCTTCGCGCGAGCCTCGAGCATGCGGCCGAGGAGGATGAGCGCGATGATGACGCTCGCCGCCTCGAAGTAGACGGGCGCGCCGCCCATGCCGGCCATCCCCGGCATCGCGGAGCCGGCGGCGCCGGCGGTGACGAGCCGCGGCGCGATCGTCGCGACGACGGAATAGACGAACGCGGCGCCCGTGCCCAGCGCGATGAGCGTGTTCATGTCGGCCGCGCGGTGGCGGAAGGCCGCCCACGCACCGCGGTAGAACTGGCGCCCGCTGTAGAAGACGACGGGCAGGGTGAGCGCGAGCTGCACCCAGTTCACGCCCGGGAAGTCGAGCCAGGCGAAGCGGCCATGCGACATCGCGATCGCGAGCACCGGCAGTGAGAGCGCAGCGGCGATCCAGAACTTGCGCCGCAGCTCGCGGTACTCGGCGGTCCGCGCCTCCTGCTCGGCGGCGGCGACGTCGGCCTCGCCGGCCGCGCCCTCCGGCGCGGTGCGGACGCGGTAGCCGAGCTCCTCGATCGCGCGACGGATCGCCGCGACGTCGGCGGCGCCGACGAGATACTCGACGCGCACCTCCATCGTCGCGAGGTTGAACGTCGCGTCCACGACGCCGCGCACCGCGGCGAGGTGGCGCTCCAGCGGCTGGCTCGATCCCGACGGGCGCGCCGAGTCGTCCACGACGAAGTCGGCGCGGGCGGTGCCGGCGGTGCCGTAGCCGGCGCTCGTGACCACGCCCATGAGCTCGCGGATACCGGTCGTGGTCGGATCGAATTCCACGGACGCACGCCCCGTGGCGTAGTTGACGCCCGCCTCGCGCACGCCGGGCGCCTTCGACAGCGACTTCTCGACGCGGCGCGCGCAGGCGGCGCACGTCATCCCCGTGATCGGAAGGTCCACACGCTCGGGGATGGCGTCGCCGTCGGGCGCGACCGGCTCGGGCGGCACGGCGGCCCTCTTCGTCGGGGGCAGGGTGGAAGTCATGGGGATCTCGTCAGTCGGTCGTGACGTGCGCGGCGATCAGCGGGCGTTGCGGTACATGAGCTCGAGCAGCTCGTCGTACATCGCTTCGGCGTCCGCGTCGCTGCCGCGAATGGCGGCGCTCGCGCAGTGCTTGAGGTGGTTGCGCATCAGCTCGCGGCCGACAGCGCGCAGCGCTTCGTGGACCGAGGCGATCTGCGTCATGATGTCGGCGCAGTAGCGATCCTCGTCCACCATGCGCTGGAGGCCGCGGACCTGCCCTTCGATGCGGCGCAGCCGCTTCCGGTTGCGCTCCTTGGCGTCGGCGTCCACGGCGACCGCCTTGCGGCCGCCGTCGTCGTCCGTGCCGCCGTCGTGCGCGTGGCCGACACCGCAGCCGCAGCTGGCGACGGGCGATTTCGGCGCGACTGGAAGCGTCGCCCTGGCGCGGGGCATCGTCGGATCGCTCCGGCTCAGGCGGCGCGGGCCTCGTAGCCCGCGTCCTCGATGGCGTCGGTGACGGCGGCGCGGACGCGGTCGGTCGGCGTCGCGGCCGGGTCGTAGGCGATGGTGGCCGAGCCGATCCCGACGTTCTCGACGCGAATGCCCTCTACGTCGCGTAGGGCGTCGCTGACGGCGCGGACGCAGTGGCCGCAGCTCATGCCGGTGATGGCGATAGTCATCTTTTCCATGTTCGATACCGGGTTGGGGTATGAAGTGAACGATATATACCCCCCTCCCCTATATCAAGGGGCGGCTGCCTGACCGGCCGCAACGCGAAGAGCGCCACTCCGCGATCGCGGAGTGGCGCTCTTGGCCAAGCTCTTCGCCAGCGATGCCGGGGCGTCGCACGGCTCGGGGGCCGAAAAGTAAAATCCTCGGGAAACGCGCCATCGCGCCGTCCCGAGGCTTCTACCGTCGTCTGTCGTCGATGCCGGACGCACCGCCATCTACCCACGCCGAGCTGGCGGCGCGGTACGCCCGATCACCACGGGTGCCGTGT
>DATMHT010000429.1:0-8477 GCA_035554795.1 Gemmatimonadaceae bacterium
GGGTCCACGCTCTGGTAGTCGAAGCGGTTCGCGGGACCGGGGAGCGGCACGTCGGCGACGAGCCGCAGCGCGCCGCGCGGCGCGTCCGTCGGAGAGGCCGGGATCGGCGCGTGCCACTCGGGTGGCGTGAGCGAGGTGCGGGTGGCGCGGCAGGATGGCTGTTGGGCGGCCGACCGCTCCTCCTGCCCTGCGACCCTGTGCCGAGCACCGTCGTCCGCGTCCGCGCCGGCACCGTTACACGCGACGACGGCGCAAAGTGCGGAGAGGGTGACGCACGCGCGGCCGGAGGTCATTCGAACTCCGCGCCCCGGGACGAGAACGCCGCGTACAAGTCGTCGAAGAGGGCTGCCCCACGCTCCAGCCGCGCCTCGTCGGCCGCGTGCCCGGCGGCGATGCCGTCGATCATCCGGCGGAGCCCCGGCGCCTCGTCCCGCTCGTACTTCGCGTCCTTGCAGTCCACGTCGTGCACGATCTCGCCGATCTCGCGCACCGCCGGGTCGTCCGGCACGAACCGCGTCGTGAGCGTCTCGAACGTGCACGCGTCACCCTCGTGCGTGAACTCCGCCTCGAACATGTCGAACCGGAGCTCCCGGTCGCGGTGCGCGTAGCGCTCGGCGTCCACGAACCGGAAGCGAGCCTCCGGGTCGATGAAGCGGCGGATGAGCCACGCGCTCGCGATGCGGTCCACGTGCACGCCGCGTCGAGTGACCCAGATCCGGCCGCGAAGTGGACCGGCGGCCCCGGGGCCTGTGCTCCTGACGTGGGAGTGTGGCGGGGCGAGGGAGCGCTGCAGCTCGTCGAGGAGCGCCGCTACGCTCGAGCGCTTGGGCGCGCCGAAGAAGTCGATCGCCGCCGCGTTCTCGAACCGGCGCCGGAGCTTCGCGACCTCCTGCTCGAGCTGCCGGCGGCGCGCCGTCGTGCCGGGCGACCGCTTCGCGCCCAGCTCCTTGCGCAGCGCACGAGCGTCCGCGAGGAGCTCGGCGTAGTCCTCGTCGCGCGCGGCGTCGAAGAGCGCGCGCACTTCGGTGTCAGTCAGACCTTCCACGATCGCCGCCTCGGCGATCAGCGCGTCGCCTCCTCCCTCGCGGATCTCGCGCACCACCCACTGGAAGTCCTCCTGCGTCTCGGCGCGCCGCGGCAGCACGTAGACCGAGTTCTTGATTGCCACCGCCCCGACGCGCTGGAGTCGGCGGCCGATCTTCACCCGCAAGTAGTCGGGCTTCGGCGGGATCTGGTGGATCAGGAGGAGCCAGGGCTCGGCACGCGCCGGAGCCGAGCGCTCCGGCGGCGCCGGGAGTACGGAGTCGGCCATGGCAGCGTCGGCAGGCGTGGTCACTCGCAGGTGTACCGTTCTGGATGTAGCAACCGTATCATCCATCATGCGCCCGGGCAACAGCGTCCGTCCGGCGAGACCGTCGCGTGCCCCGCGGGAACGGGCGCTCGGGAGTCGCGCTCGAGCTGCCGAGTGGCTGGGGCTGACGCCGGAGATCGTCGCGGTCTCGGCGGCGACGTTCGTCATGGGCCTCGGCGAGAATCTGTGGCGCCGCTTCCTGCCGAAGTATCTCGAGTCGTTCGGCGCTCCGATCACGGCCATCGGCCTGTTCGGAACGGCCGAGGACTTCCTCGACGGCGTCTACCAGTACCCGGGCGGGTGGATCGCCGACCGGTACGGCCGCCGCCGCGCGCTGCTTCTCTTCGTCTGCCTCGCCGCCGGCGGCTACGCCCTCTTCGCGGGCATGACCGCGTGGCCCGCCGCCTTCGCGGCCCTCGCGCTCATCATGGCGTGGGACGCGATGGCGAGCCCCACGCTGTTCGCGGTGGTCGGCGACGCCCTGCCGCGCGAGAAGCGCACCATGGGATTCACGGTGCAGTCGCTGCTGCGCCGCGTCCCGATCGTCGTCGCGCCGACGCTCGGCGGCATCGCCATCGCGCGCCTCGGGCTCCGCGCCGGGGTACGGCTCGGGCTCGCGGCGTCGATCCTCCTCGCGCTCGTGACACTCGCCGTCGCCTCGCGGGTGCGCATCCCGGTCGTCCCGGACGAGACGCCGACGCACATCGGCCACGTATGGCGCGCCTTCCCTCCCGTGCTTCGCTGGCTGCTCACGTCCGACGTCTTCATCCGCACCTGCGAGGGGATGGTGGACGTCTTCATCGTGCTCTACGCGGCCAACGTCCTCGGGGTCTCCCTGGCGCGCTTCGGCGTGCTCGTCGCCGTGCAGGCCGCGACGACCATGCTCGTGCAGCTCCCGGCGGCCCGGGTCGCGCAGCGCACGGGGAAGAAGCCCTTCGTCGTCGCGACGTTCGTCGCGTTCTCGCTCTTCCCGCTCACGGTCGTCTGGGCGCGGAGCTTCGCCGCGCTCGTCCTCGCGTTCGTCGTCGGCGGGCTCCGCGAGATCGGCGAGCCGGCGCGCAAGGCGCTCATCGTCGACCTCGCCGTGCCGTCGCTGCGCGCGCGCACGGTGGGGCTCTACTACCTGTGCCGAAGCCTGGCGATCGCGCCCGCGGCGTTCGTCGGCGGGCTCCTCTGGGGCGTGTCGCCCGCCCTGCCCTTCTACGTCGCGGGGAGCATCGGCCTCCTCGGAACCCTGGTCTTCGCCCGCACCGTCAGCGCCGAGCACGCGGGGTAGCGGCCGAGCGTCGGCTTCCCGCGCCGCAAGCCCTCACGTCGTCAGGCGGCGATCACCGGCGACTTCGGTCATGACGGCCGCCGAGGTGAATTCGGTCATCCGCCCGCTGCGCGAGCACGGCATCCAGGTCACGGCGCTGCACAGTCACATGCTCACCGAGAGCCCGCGCCTCTTCTTCATGCACTTCTGGGCGAACGACGACGCCACGACGCTCGCGAAGGAGCTGCGCGCGGGGCTCGACCGGATGGCGGTGAAGACGCCCGGCCGGACCGCCACCCGGTGAGCTCCCGTGCTGGCCGGACCGCGCGGATCAACCTTCCCGACTGAAACGAACCGACGACGACTCACTCCAAGCAGGGTCTCATCAGCTACTTGCGGGGGCTCGAGCGCAACGCGGCTCTCGCGTCGTTCAACGTGGACACGGCCAATGCCCCGCCGGCTCGCCAGACTCCGAGGCACTACTGACGCCATGCCGTTCCCGGGCCTACGGCGACGTCCTCGGCGGCTCCTGCCGCGGCAGGTAGACGGTGAAGGTCGTGCCGCGCGCCTCTGACGACTCCACCGCGACGTGGCCCCCGTGCGCGTCGACGATCCGCTCGGCGATGTACAGTCCGAGGCCGAGGCTGCCAGTCGGCCCGCGGTCCGCCGCCTCCCGCGGCGCCCGCCGCGCCTTCATCGGATTGAAGATCCCGTCGAGCTGGTCCGGCGGGATGGCCGCCCCGCCGTTGCGCACCGCGACGCAGACCTGCTCCCCCTCGCCCCACACCGCGACCTGGACCGGCTCGCCGGCGCCTCCGTGCTGCACGGCGTTGCCAATCAGGTTGCCGAGCGCCTGGGCGAGCCGCGCCGCGTCCCAGCGGCCCCGGTGCTCGCCGTCGGCTTCGATCCGGATCTCGTGCCCCGGGTGGGCCGCCCGGACCTCGTCGACGGCGTCGCGGACGATGCGGCCGAGGCTCACCTCCGCCCGCACGACCGGGATCCCGCCCCCGAGGCGGCTGCGGGTGAAGTCGAGCAGCTCGCCCACCATCTCGATCGTGCGCCCGGCGCTGGCCGCGATGCGGGCGACGAGGGTCCGGTGAGGCTCCTCGAGCGCGCCCGTCTCGAGGACGAACGCCGCCGACGTGGAGATCGCCCCGAGCGGCAGGCGCAGGTCGTGGCCGAGGATGGCGAGGAAGGTCTCCTTGGCCTGCTCCACGCCCTGCTCGAACCGGCCGACCGACTCGGCGAGCGCCTGGTCGATGGCCTCGTTGAAGCGGGTGAGATCCTCCACCTCGTCGGCCCCGAGCGCCCCCTCGACCTGCGTCCAGAGCCGGATCACGCTCGCGCGAAGCGCGCGGTACTCGGCCACCATCTGCGCGACAGTGAACCCGCTCTCGGCCCGCCCGGCCCCGTGCGCCCCGGCCGCCGTGGACGCCGCGGGGTCCTCGGTGGGCGCCTGTCCCCTGGACTTCTCGGCCTGCGCGCGCCGGCCCTGAGGCGTCGCGAGGTCCGCGGCGATGGCCGTGAGCATCTGGTCCGCGTGGTCGCGCAGAGCGGCGACGTCCATCGTGCCCGCGGCCGGCGCGCACGTCCGCGCGAACGCCTCCCACTCGACCAGGATAGGCTCCCGGTTGGCCCGGATGAAGTCGGCGAGTCGCATCAGGGCACCCTGTCGCGGTCGAGCAGCCCGGCGCCGGACAATCCCGGCATACGCCATCGTACCTTCGGGCGGGCGCCGCGTCCAGCCGCGGAAGCGGGCGGACGTGACGCGCATCGCTCCGGTCGCGGTGCAACCGCGTCAGACAGTCCGTCGGCAGCCGTCGGTCGCCTGCCGCGTGCGGCGGTGCAGCGGACAGCTCTGCGAGACCGCGGCGAGGTGGGACACCGCCGCATCGGGCGACGCGGCGAGATCCGAGCCGGATGGACGGCGCTGCGGCGCTGGTGCGTCAGCGACCGGCGCTCTCGCGCTCGAGCCGCGCCAGCTCGGCGCGGACGCGCGCCACGTCGGAGGCGAGCGCGGGCTCGGCATCGTTTCGCGCGGACAGATAGCGTCGGTAGTCCGCGATCGCGGCCTCGCGGTCGCCGAGTGCGGCCGCGAGGCGCGCGCGCTCGCGCAGGTACGTCGAGTAGAACGGGGTGAGGGTCGGCCCGCGGTCGGTTCGCCTCAGCGCGGCGTACGCCCGCGCCTGGTCGCCCTGGTTCTCCCACAGCCGCGCGGCGACGAGGTTGCCGACCGCGCGCACGGTGATGTCGATCGGCGCGAGGCGGAGCATCGAGTCGAGCGACGCGAGCCGGGCGGCGGCGTCGGAGCGGTGGGCGCGGGCGGCGAGCTGCGCGTCGAGCAGCAGCGCGTAGCGGCGCGGCGCCTCGGTCTGCAGCGGCAGGGTGTCGATCGGCGGCAGCGACAGCAGACCGCGCATGGCGTCACGTGTGTGCGTGGTGTCGCCGCGCGCGATCGCGTCCTGCGCGACGAGGAAGGTGGCCTCGGCCCACTGCCGCCGCTCCCGCCCGGCGCGCGTCGGCGCGGGCGTCGCGGCGAGGCGGGCGAGCGCCGCCAGCCGCGGCGCGGCCGCCGCCGAGTCGCCATCCCAGAACACGGCGTCGAGCGCGGTGCACGGGAACGCGTCGGCGACACCGCGGTCGTACACGCGCGCGCCGAGCGCGGGCTGGCCGCGGTTCATCGCGACGAAGTACTGGGCGATCGCCAGCGCCTGCTGCTCCGCCGGCGTGACCGCGCGCTCGGCGGCGGAGCGGAGCACCTCGGCCTGCTCCGACGTCCAGTCCATGAACTGCGGGGCGAGGCCGACGGCGACCAGCTGCATGGACAGCGGACCACGGCGCAGCCGCTCCTCGAGCGGCCGGCGCTCGGCGGTGCTGGTCGCCACCATCCAGCGCGAGACCGGCCAGAAGTCGCCCGTCGTGTCGCGCAGGAGCAACGCGAGACTGCGCCGCCGCGCCGCCGTGTCGCCGAGTGCGCCGTAGAGCAGCGGGAGGTGCTCGAAGGACGGCCGGAACGTCGAGTCGAGCGCGAGCGACCGCTCGAAGGCGCGCGCGGCGCGGCGGTCGGCGTCGGCCTGGCCCATGAGCAGCCCCTCGTGGAAATACGTGTCGCCGAGCCGGAACCAGAGCTCGGGCATGTCCGGCACCGCCGTCACCGCCGCTTCCTGTCGCGCGACGAAGTCGGCGTACGTCGTCGGCCGGCGGCGGCGGTCGGCTTCGGGGAGCAGCCACTGGTCGCGCGCGCCGAGCTGGTCGCGGTGGCGCATCGCCAGCGCGAGCGCCGCGTCCGCCCGGGGATCCTCGCTCCAGGTGCCAGCCACCGAGAGACGTACGGCGGCGAGGATGAAGCTCGAGTCGGCATCGAGCGCTCTCGCGTAGGCGTCGATCGCGCGCTGGTACTCGCCCTCGCGCATCGCCACCTGCCCGGCGAGATACGCCTGCAGCGCCGGTAGCGGGATCCCGCCCAGCGTGGAAGCCGTGGACGCGCGCTCGCCCGCGTCCAGCGCCAGCAGGCGCGCCGTCAGGCTGTCGGCGAGAAGCGCGAGATCCGATGCGGCCCCGGTCACGGACGCGCGAGCCCGCTCGCGGCCGCTCGGCGCTTCGAGCAGTCGCGCCGAGATGACCATCCGCGACGCACCGCCGACGACCTCGCCGTCGAGCACGCGACCTGCGCCTAACGTGGCGGCCATCGACAGCACGCGGTCCGGCTCGGGGTCGACGCGCGCGTCCCCGCCCGCGCGTCGCCACCCCGCGAGGACGACGCGCGGGTCGAGCGCCCGCGGCCGGTCGGCGAGCTTGGCGGCGAGCAGGTCGAGCATCCCTTCACGCAGATAGCCGAGCGACGGATCGGCGGCCGCGACGCGGAACGGGAGCACGGCGACGATGCCGGCGTCGGTACGCGTCGCCGGCACGCGGCGGACGACCAGCGCGCCGACGACGGCGAGAGCAAGCACCAGCACCGTCGCGGCGCCGACCACCAGGCGCCGCCGCCGGACGCGGGCGGCGGCCTCACGATCGGATGGCGCGACCGATGACGCGACCGACTTCGCCACCGTGGCCCGGTCCTCCGGCGCTCGTGCCACGCGCCCGGTCACGGCGTCCAGCGCGTGCACGACCTCGCCCGCGCTCTGCGGCCGCTCCGCGGGGTCCTTCGCCATGCTCCGCGCCACGAGGTCGGCGAGCGCGGGCGGAAGGTCGGGCCGCACCACGCCTAACGAGAGCGGCTCCTCGGCGATGTGCGCCGCCAGGAACTGCTGGCCGCTCGTCTTCCCGGCGAACGGATGGCGTCCGGCGAGCAGCTCGTACGCGATGACACCCCAGGCGTAGATGTCGGTGCGGTGGTCGACCGCGTCGCCCGCCGCCTGCTCCGGCGCCATGTAGGCCGGCGTTCCGATGGACGTGCCGGTACGGGTCAGCGTGCTCCCGGAAACGGGGCCATCGTCGCCCGTGAGGAGAGCGGCCGTCTGCGTCGTGGAGGCGGCGACGGCCTTGGCGATGCCGAAGTCGGTCACGACGGCGGTGCCGTCACTGAGCAGCACGTTCTCGGGTTTGACGTCACGGTGCACGGCGCCGTGGCGGTGCGCGTACGCGAGCGCTTTCGCCACGTCGCGCAGGATCGAGACGGCCTCGCCTTGCGACGTCGGCGGTCCCCCGGTCATGCGTGCCCGCAACGACTCCCCGGCGACGAACGGCATCAAGTAATAGGGCAGTCCGCCCGTCGTCGTCCCGGCCGCGAGCACAGGCACGATGTGCGGCTCCTGGAGTCGTGCGGTGAGCTGGACCTCGCGCGCGAAGCGCTCGGCCATCAGGCCCAGCGCTAGCTCGGGCATGAGCACCTTCACGACGACCTCGCGCGAGAGTCCCTCGTCGCGTGCCAGGAAGACGCGGCTCATCCCGCCGCCGCCGAGCTCCCGCGCGAGCGTGTAGGCTCCGCCGAGGGCGGCTTGAAGCTGGTCGCGGAGGAGGTCGGGCATGTGGGTTGGTCGGAGGCCGGTCGTGCCGCCAAGATACGTCCCGTCCGGGTCCCCGCCAGAACGACCCCGCCTCGTCGTGGCGCGCCGAAACGCCAATGTCTCGGTCGGGTGAGCGTTCGCGAGCCGGTCCCGCGCTCCGCCTCAGCGGGAAAGGACGCGCCGACGCGCGCGCACGACTCGTTAGGCCCGGACCGACAACGCGAGAAGCGAGGGGCTCGCCGATCGAGCTGACGCGGGGCCACTCGGCCTCCTCCTTGCAGCGCCGCCCGCGTCGTCTCCACCGACGACTCCCCTCTCAGGAGGACCGCACGTGACCACGTTCACGGTTGGCTATTTCGTCGGCAGCCTCGCCAAGGCGTCGATCAACCGGAAGCTCGCCGTCGCCCTGACGCGTCTGGCGCCGCCGACGCTGCACTTCCGCGAGATCCCCATCGGCGACCTGCCGCTGTACTCGTACGATTACGACGCGGCGTACCCGCCCGCCGGCAAGGCGCTGAAGGACGCGATCGCCTCGGTCGACGCCGTGCTCTTCGTGACGCCGGAGTACAATCGGTCGATCCCCGGCGCGCTCAAGAACGCGATCGACTGGGCGAGCCGCCCGTGGGGCACCAACTCCTTCGCGCGCAAGCCGTCGGCCATCATCGGCGCGTCCCCGGGCAAGATCGGCACGGCGGTCGCCCAGCAGCACCTCCGGAGCATTCTCGCCTTCTGCAACTCGCCGCTGATGAACGCCATCGAGGCGTACATCGAGTTCACCCCCGGCCTCATCACCGACGCCGGCGAGGTCACCGTGGACTCGACGCGCGAGTTCCTCGCGAACTACATGAGCGAGTTCCACGGCTACATCACCCGCGTCTACACCGCCCTGCCCCGAACGACCGGCGCGACGCGCGCCGAC
>DATMHT010000430.1:0-9146 GCA_035554795.1 Gemmatimonadaceae bacterium
CAGCGAGAGCAGACTGAGGCTGCGGATGGCGCCGCCGTCCTCCGTGCGGGCGCGACCGGCGATGAGCAGCGGCGCGAAGACGCAGGCGAAGGAGATGAACGGGTGGGCCACGACCGCGCCCATCAGCGCCGGCTGCGAGAAGGCGAACGCCGCGCCGAGGATGGTGAGGAGCACGCCCGCGAAGACGAGCGCGTAGGTGCGGCGCACGAGCGTCGCGCGCTCGGCCCCAGTGCGGACCTGCAGGGTGCCCCCGTACGAGACGCCCATGGTGATCACTCCGGCGAAGAAGAGGTCGCGCCGCCGTGTGCGGCGCTCGTTCAGCTTACGCGGGTGATACACCGGGGGGAAGGGAGGGTGCCGCGGCCGGGGGCGGGTACTGCCAACGGCAGTCGTCAGTTCAACTGAGAGTCGTTGGTCGTTCGTGAAGAGTGGTCAGTACACAACGACGGCGCGCGGAGGCTGACTCCGGCGCGCCGTCGTTGTGTACAGACCACTTCCTACCAACAACCAACAGCTTTCCGTTGAACTGACGACTGCCGTTGGCGGGGGAGGATCTACCCCCGCTTGACCAGCCGGACGCTTCCGTTGACGGTGGACACCTTGAGCCGCCGTCCGCCCTTGCCGATCGTGGCCGTCAGGTGGCGCGGGTTGATGCGGCCCTCGACGGTCATCGGGTAGTCGGAGGTGAGGCGGCCGTTCACGGTCGAGAGATCGAGATCGGCGTCGAGCGCGGCGGGCATCTCCACCGTCACCGAGCCGTTGACGGTCTCGAAGCGCAGATCCTCGCTGCCGAGCGCGCCCATGCGCGCGGTCACGTCGCCGTTCACCGTCGAGGCGATCACCGGGCCGCCCGACGACGTCGCCTCGATCCCGCCGTTCACGGTGCTGGCGCGCACCTCCGCCGTCGCGCCGCTGACGCCGAGCGAGCCGTTGACGGTCGAGACGTCCACGGGCGTTCCCTTCGGCAGCCGCACCACGAAGTCCACCGAGACGTCGCCGGTGTTGTGGCCGTGGCTCTCGGAGTGGTAGCCGCGCTCGTCGCAGGAAGATTCCTCGTACCAGAGCGCGCAGATCAGCACGTCGTTCTGCCCGGGCCCGACCTTCTTCACCTCGAAGCGCACGTCCTTCGGGTCGCCGCGGCGCCACCGCTTGGTGGCGGTGACCTCGACCTTTCCGCTCGTGCTCTCCTCGACGCGGATCGGGCCGTTCAGGTTCTTGATGCGCAGCCAGCCCTGCGGCGCGATCTGTCCCGACCAGGTGAAGTCGGGGCTCGCCTGCGCGAGCGCGGGGCGGCTGGCGATGGGGAGCGCGGCCGCGGCGGCGAGCGCGGTCGCCGCGAGCAGGTTCACGCGAGAGAGACGCATGCGGATGGCTCCGTCCGGGGGTAGTGAGTGAGAGCGTGTCGGTGTGGTTCTCTACGGCGGGCGGGTGCGCTCGGTGTCGAGCGCCGCGCCGCCGCCGGGGCGGGCCGCGTCAGTCGCGCGGCTCGTCGTCGTCGTCCTGGTCCTGGTCGCGATCGCGCACGGTGCCGCGCGCGCCCTTGGCCTTGCCGCCCACGCGGCGGATCACGACGTCGCCGCTGAACGTCTCGGCGTTGATGCGCGGACCGCCGCTGCCGAGCGTGAAGTCGAGCCGGCGCGACTGCCGCGGCCGCCCGGCCTGGGCGTCGGGGCGGAGCGTGAGCGGGAAGTCGCTCTCGATCTCGCCACTGAAGGTCTGGATGGACACCGAGGCGTTGACGGTCGGCGGCAGCACGAGCTCGATGCCGCCCGAGTGCGAGTGGAAGTCGTAGCGGCCGGCGGGGTCCACGGTGCCGTCGTACGTCACGTCGCCGCTCACGGTCTCGGCGCGCGCGACCTTCGAGTGGGCGCCGCGGATGGCGACGTCGCCACTGACGCTCTCACCGTCGGCGTCGCCGGCGACGTCGGTGAGCTGCACCTCGCCGCTCACCGAGCGGGCGCGCACGTCGCCGCCGAGCCGCGTGCCCTTCACGTCGCCGGAGACGCTCTCGATCGTGGTGTGGTCCCCCGTGTCGTCGACCTCGACGCCGCCGCTCACCGTGCGCGCCTCGACGTCGCCCTTCACGCCGCGCGCCGAAAGGTCGCCCGAGGTGCTGCGCATCAGCACGCGCGCGCCGACGGGGACGCTCACTTCATAGCGCGCGTCGCTCTCGTCGTGGCGGCCGCGGTGGCCGCGCAGCTCCTGCTCGAGCGTGACGCGCGTCGCCGAGCTCTCGAAGCGCAGCTCGCCGTCCTCGGTGGTGGCGTGCACCCGCACCTCGCCGCGCGTCCAGCCGACGACGCGGATCTCGCCGGAGACGAGGGAGAGGTCCACCACGCCGCCCCGGCCGAGCGCGACGGTGGTGTCGATCGAGGTGATGGGCGCGCGACCCTGCGCGGCGGCCGGGCGCGGCGCGGCGAACAACAGCACGCCGGCGGCGAGCGGCGCGGCGATCTGGAATGTCAACGTGCGTGGCATGAGAGTTCTCTGGGAAGAATCAAGGTTCGCGTGCGGAAGGGTGGTCACGTGCGGGCCGGCAGCAGCGCCGCCGTCCGGAGCAGCTCGAGCTTCTTGTCGAGCGCGTCGTCGAGCTGTTCGCCGAGGAAGCGGCTGCGCGGGTCGCGGGCGAGGGCGGCCCGGCTCTGCGCGATCGCTTCGTCGATGATCTGGATGTTGTGCTCGAGCACCGAGAGCGTCTTCGGGTCGAGCTGGGAGCGGCGCTCGCGGACGATGCCGCGCAGCGTGGCGATCTCGTGGTCGTACGTGGGCTTCTCGGGTCGGCTCGAGCCCGCGACCAGCTTCGTGTCGCCGGAACGAGTCACACCTCGCGCGACCCGCTCCGTGGACGTGGCCGTCGTCGTACCTGGCGTCGTGGGCGCGCCGCTGACGGCGAGCTGCTCGCCGGTCGGCGTCGCCGGCTGCCCCGAGTCGGCCGCGCGCGTCGTCGGCGACGTCGGTGACGCCGTGGCAACGGTGGTCGCTTTCGTGTCGCCGCCGTACAGCGAGATCCGCGTCACCGTGTAGGTGACGCCGGCGGTGACGAGCACCAGCGCGGCGGCGGCGGCGCCGAGCGAGCGCCACCGGGCGGGGAGCGCGAAGCCGCGGCCGCGGCGCGCCGTCTCGATCGGGACGACCGTCGGCGCGGCGGCGATGCGCTCGGCGATGCCGGTCCACAGGTCGCGCGACGGCTCGAGCGGTGGCAGCGTGCGCGCCGCCGTCGTGATGCCGGCGAGGTCGCCGACGAGCGCCGCGCAGCGCCGGCAGCGCGCGAGGTGCGCGTCCACCTCGGCCACGAGCGCCGGGTCGGGCGCGTCGTCCAGATAGTCCGCGAGGCGCCCTTCGACCAGCTCGCACTCGGGCGAGGGGCTCGCGCTCAGCTTCGTGTCGTCGCTCATCGTTGCAGCGCCTCCCGTAAGAGAAGCCGGGCGCGGTGCAGCTGCGCCTTGCTCCCGCCAGCCGTGATGCCGAGCATCCCGGCGATCTCCTCGTGCTTGTAGCCCTCGACGTCGTGGAGCACGAACACCCGCCTCGCGCCCGGCGGCAGTCCCGCGATCGCCGCCTCCAGGTCCATCCGGTCGCCCGGCCCCGCGGCACCGCTCCGGTGCGGCGAGGTGGACGCCATCGCCGCCGCCGCCTCGTCGCCGCCCGTCCCCTCGTCGTCGTCCGACGACGTGAAGCGGGTTCGCCGCAGCCCGTCCGCCTTCCGTCGGTGCAGCACCACGTTCACGGCGAGCCGGTGCAGCCACGTCGAGAACGCGCTCTCCCCTCGAAACAGCGCCAGCTTGTCCCACGCGCGGACGAAGACGTCCTGCGTCAGCTCTTCGGCCGTCGCGCGGTCGCCCGACATCCGCGCGCAGAGCGCGTAGACGCGTCCGACGTGGGCCCGGTACAGTCCCTCGAACGCCTCGCGGTCACCGGCCGCGGCCCTCGCGACGAGCGCGTCGGCCGGGTGAGCGCTCGGGCTCGACGCCGGCGTCGCGCTGGTCGCGGTGAACGGGTGCGGTTCGGGTGGGGCCACGGGCATCTGCGGTTCGATTCCGGTTGGTCTCGCGGGATGAGATGACGCGAGGCCGGAAATGGTTTGAAGGGGCGGCTCTCGGCTCTCGGCTCTCGGCCTTTGTTTGACAGGATGAACAGGATGAACGGGATGAAGAGCAGACCCACATCCTGTTCATCCTGTTCATCCTGTCCGACCGCCGAGAGCCGAGAGCCGCTCTACTCCACTCGCGCCTGGAACGCTTCGACCACCGGGAGCAGGTCGGCGATGCGGGGGATGACGTAGGTCGGGCTCACGCCCTCGAGCACCTCGCGCGAGAAAGGGCCCCAGAGCGCGGCGACGGTGGCGACGCCGGCGGCGTTGCCGGCGCGGACGTCGTGCGGCGAGTCGCCGACGAAGATCGCCTCGGCGGGCGCGTAGCCGAGGCGGTCGAGGGCGAAGAGGACCGGCTCGGGGTCGGGCTTGTGGCGCGTCGTGGACCCGACGGAGACGACGAGGTCCATCAGCGGGGCGAGGCCGACCCAGGCGAGGGTGCGCTGGGCGACGTCGTCGGACTTGCTCGTCACGACGGCCGTCGGATGGCCGAGCTTCCTCAGCGCGCGCACCGCCTCCAGCACGCCGTCGTAGCAGCGGGTGAGCTGGTCGTGGTGCTCGCGCTGGTAGCCGCGGTAGCCGGCGACGAGCGCGGCGACGTCCTCGTCGTCGAAGGCGAAGGGGCGCAGCTGCTCGGTGAGCGGCGTGCCGATGCCGGCGATCCACTCGGCGTCGGTCGGGGTGCGGCCGCCATGTCGCCGCGTGGCGCGCTCGGCGAAGGCGTGCCGCACGGAGGCGAGGAGCAGCTCGATCGTGTCCACGAGGGTACCGTCGAGGTCGAACAGCACCGCGACCGGCCGCGGGCGGGAGCGGGATGACATGGCGCAATGCTACCTGCCCGACGCGGCGGCGGCCACCCAGAAACGGAGCGGGGAGCGATCTCACCGATCGCTCCCCGCTCGTCACCAGCTCGTGGCCCCAACCTTCGCCGTGGGCCCGGCGCTACTCCTCGCCGCGCGACCGGCGGCGGCGACGCTGCAGCCCCGCGCCGGCGCCGAGCCCGGCGAGGCCGGTGGCGAGCAGCACGAGGGACGCCGGCTCCGGGACGACGCTCGGCGGCGGCGGCGGCGGCGGGACGATGACGCTGCTCGGCGTGTGGTCGTGGCCGACGAAGTAGAACGCGCTCAGGCCGGCGAGGCCGAGGGCCCACGCGTTCGACCGCGAGCCGATCGTCCCCGGCAGGGAGAACGGGGAGATCTCGGGCATCGCCACCTCCGCCGGAGCGGTCCACGGCAGCGCGGCGACGAGCGCCTTCTTCGCCTCCGGCGTCGGGGCGACGGCGACCGCGGTGGCCTTGACGCAGTTCGGCTTGCGCGGCGCGACGACCTTCGGCCGGGCGCGGTGGCCGGCGGCCCTGGCGACGGCCGGCCGCGGCTTCTTCACCACCGGCTTGGCGACCACCACCGGGACGGCCGGCTTCGGGCGCACCACCTTGCGGCGGTGGCCGGCGGCGGCCTTCGGCTTGACCGGGACGCGGCGCACGAGCTTCACCGGCGCCGTGTCGCAGAGGACCGAATCGGGCTGCTGGAGCTTGGTGCTGCGGGGCGTCGGCGGCGTCGGCTGCTGGGCGGCGGCGGTTCCGGCGGTGGTGCTGGCGACGGCCACGATGGCGGCGCCGAACGCGAGGGCGACGGCCAGTCGGCCGAGAGTCCGTCCAGCCTGGCCCGTGCTCCACCCTCGCAACACAACCGTCGAGCTCGCGCTACGCGCAAGGCGCGCTTCGGGCCTCGACCAGCCTTTCAGACCACTCTGGAGCATCGGACCTCCCGGTCCATGGCGACGATGTCAGTAAAATAGTGTGGTACGGCTCACGGAATATGCGAGCGCCGTGCCGCGCCGCGAAAGGCATCCGTTTGCCTGACGCGCGCCACCGCCGCGGCGGGGCCGCAGGTGCGGAGCCGGTGCCGCAGACGGGGCCCGGGAACGCGGTTCACCGGGCGCGATCGGGGAGACTACAATTCCGGGCATGCCCATCATCCTGCGCACGGCCGGTCTGCTCGTCCTCTCCAACGTATTCATGACGTTTGCCTGGTACGCCCATCTCAAGAACCTCTCCGACCGTCCCTGGTGGGTGGCGGCGATGGTGAGCTGGGGGATCGCCCTCTTCGAGTACCTGATCCAGGTACCGGCGAACCGGATCGGCTACACCGACTACTCGCTCGGCCAGCTCAAGATTCTCCAGGAGGTGGTGACGCTGGCCGTCTTCGTCCCCTTCGCCGTCTTCTACATGAAGCAGCCGCTGAAGCTGGACTATCTCTGGGCGGCGCTCTGCATCCTCGGCGCGGTCTACTTCGTCTTCCGCTCCCACGGCGCGACCGCCTGACGCCGCCGCTCCATGACCTCGCCCATCGAAGTCCTGCCGCCCGCCGACGAGTCGCCGCCGCGCCCGACGCCGGCGGCCAACCCGGACCACGCCTTCTGGCCGTCGGTCCGCGAGGCGCTGCGCGGGTCGCGGCAGGACTACACGGAAGGGCCGATCGGGCGGGCGATCATGCTCCTCGCCGTGCCGATGGTGCTCGAGATGGCGATGGAGAGCATCTTCGCGGTCACCGACGTCTTCTTCGTCTCGCGGCTCGGCGCCGACGCGGTGGCGACGGTCGGGCTCACCGAGTCCATGCTCGCGGTCGTGTACGCGATGGCGATGGGGCTCGGCATCGGGGCGACGGCGGTCGTCGCGCGGCGCATCGGCGAGCACGATCCGGAGGGGGCGGCGCACGCGGCCGTACAGGCGGTGGCGATCGGCCTCGCCGTTGCGGCGGTGCTCGGCGTCGTCGGCTTCGCGCTCGCGCCGCGGCTCCTCGGCGTGATGGGGGCGTCGCCGGCGGTGATCGCGACCGGCTCGCGCTTCACCCGCGTCATGCTCGGCGGCGAGGCGACGATCATCATCCTGTTCGTCGTCAACGCCATCTTCCGCGGCGCCGGCGACGCGGCGATCGCGATGCGCGTGCTCTGGCTCGCCAACGCGATCAACATCGTGCTCGGGCCGTGCCTCATCTTCGGGCTCGGGCCGTTCCCGCGGCTCGGCGTCACCGGCGCCGCGGTGGCGACGACGATCGGGCGCGGCGTGGGGGCGCTGTTCGCACTGTCGCGGCTGGCGCGCCCGGGATCGCGCGTGCCGGTGCAGCGCCGCAACCTCCGCTTCGACCCGGTCGCGATGGGGCAGATCGTGCGCCTGTCGGCATCGGGAGCGCTGCAGGCGTTCGTCGGCACGGCGAGCTGGATCGGGCTCGTGCGGATCATCGCGGGCTTCGGCAGCGCGGCGCTCGCCGGCTATACGATCGGGATCCGGATCATCGTCTTCGCGCTGCTGCCGTCGTGGGGGATGAGCAACGCGGCGGCGACGATGGTCGGCCAGGCGCTCGGCGCCCGAAAGCCGGAGCGGGCCGAGCGAGCGGTGTGGATCGCCGGCGCGTACAACGCGGTGTTCCTCGGCGCGGTCGGGCTCGCGTTCCTGCTGCTCGCGCGGCCGCTCATCGCCTTGTTCACGCACGACCCGGCGGTGACGCGCTACGGCGTGGACGCGCTACGCGTCGTCACGTCGGGCTTCCTCTTCTACGCCTACGGCATGGTGCTGACGGCGGCGTTCAACGGCGCGGGCGACACGAACACGCCGACGCTGCTCAACGTCGTCGTCTTCTGGCTGTGGGAGATCCCGCTGGCCTACTGGCTCGCGTACCCGCTCGGCATGGGCCCGCGCGGCGTGTTCGTGGCGATCGCCATCGCCTTCTCGACGCTCGCGGCCGTGAGCGCGATCATCTTCCGCCGCGGCCGCTGGAAGACGCACCGCGTGTGAGAGCGGCTCTCGGCTGTTCGACAGGATGAACAGGATGGACCGGATGTGGTGTGCTCTTCATCCCGTTCATCCCGTTCATCCTGTCCAAGATTTGCCGAGAGCCGAGAGCCGAGAGCGACCCTCCTACTCCGGCAGGATCGCCGGCAGGATCTGGTCGCGGAGCAGGGCGCGGAAGTGGTCCACCGGGGCGCTGTCGGGCGTGTACGGGTTCGCCGTCAGCACCACGACGAGGTCGAGGTCGGGGACGACGACGATGAACTGCCCGCCGAAGCCGAGGGCGTAGTGGTAGGCGTGCGACCCTTCGGTGTGTCCCCACCAGCCGTAGCCGTAGGTCGTCGGCACGGTCTCGGTGCCCGAGGCGCGCGCGACCCAGCTGGAATCCACCCAGCCGGCGGGGAGGATGCGCTGGCCGTCCCAGACGCCGTCGCGCAGATAGAGCTCGCCGAGCTTCGCCATGTCGCGCGCGGTGAGCGCGAGCCCGCCACTGCCGACCGGGATCCCCTGCTCGTCCACGATCCAGTTCCAGGCGTCCACCGTGACGCCGAGGGGCGTGAAGAGATGGTCGGTCGCGAAGCCGAACAGGTTGCGGCCAGTGGCGCGATCGAGGGCGGCGGCGAGGATGTGATACGTGCCGTCGTCGTAGTTCCACGCCGTGCCGGGCGCCGTGGCGAGGTCGCGGCCGATGAGCGCGGCGACGTACGGGTTCACGTTAGGCAGCGGCGCGTCGGGCGACCACCCGGCCTCCATGCTGAGGAGGTGACGGAGGGTGATGTCGAACTTCCGCGGGTCGGTGCTGGCGGGGAAGTAGTCGGGAAGCAGATCGCTCAGCTTGTGGCCGGCGCTGTCGAGCACTCCCTGCTGGATGGCGGCGCCGGTGAGCGCGGACGTCACGCTCTTGGTGACGGAGCGCATCTCGAAGGCGCTCGTGGCGCGGGCGCCGTTGTAGTAGTTCTCGCCGACGATCCAGCCGTGCCTGACGATCAGAAGCGAGAGGACGCTCGGCAGCGCGTGCGGCGCCTGGACGTAGGCGGCGCGCAGCAGCGCCGAGTCCACGTGCGCGGCGGGCGGGCAGGTGGCGCGCCACCCGCTCGTCGGCGAGTACGCCGTGACGGCGACGCAATCGGCGAAGCGGACCGCGGGCGCGGCCGGCCCGGCGGGGTCGTCGCCGCACGCGGCGAGCAGGGCGGCGAGAGCGGCGAAGGCGAGCGCGCGAGTCGCGCGACGTGCCGTGTGGATGGCGGCCACGAACGGTGGAGTGCGGGT
>DATMHT010000431.1:0-2294 GCA_035554795.1 Gemmatimonadaceae bacterium
GAGCAGCGGGATGCCCCACTGATCGGTCTTCGACTCGTGCAGTCGCACGTGGTTCTCGTGCTTGGGGATCGTCTCCCCCTGCATGTACATGTAGAGCCCCCACGGCCCGGGGCGCGATCGCGCGTCCTTGTAGTCGCCGCCCACGTGCTCCGCGGTGTCGCCGCGCGTGCGGTAGCCGCCGGTGAACGTCGTGTAGCCGCCCACGTAGTCCATCTCGTGCTTCCCGATGTTGCGGAAGTTCGCGAGGATGCACTCGGTCGGATTGCGGCCGTAGAAGTACTGGTCCTCGAACCCGGGCAGCGTGCCCCCCGCCGACGCGCGGTAGTCGTGGTGGCAGACGTAGCGGCCGAGCAGCCCGTGGTCGTTGCCGAGGCCGTGCGGGAAGCGGCGCGAGGTGGAGTTGAGGAGGACGAGGACGGAGTTGAGCGCCGACGCGTTGACGAACACGACGCGCGCGCGGAACTCGTGCATCGCGTGCGTGTTCGCGTCGATCACGCGCACGCCGCTCGCGCGGCCCGTGCGCTCGTCGTACACGATCGAGTGCGCGACGGAGTGCGGGCGCACGGTGAGATTCCCCGTCTTCGCCGCCCACGGCAGAGTGGACGAGTTGGAGGAGAAGTAGCCGCCGAAGGGACAGCCGCGCATGCAGAGGTTGCGCGCCTGGCAGCTGCCGCGCCCCTGCGCGAGGTGGATGGGCTCGGGCTTCGAGAGGTGTGCCCACCGTCCCTGCACGACGTGCCGGTCGCCGTAGTGCGCGCGCAGCTTGTCGCGCAGGTGCCGCTCGGCGCAGTTGAAGTCGAAGGGCGGGAGGAACTCGCCGTCGGGCATCGCCTCCAGCCCGTCCTTGTTGCCGCAGACGCCGATGAACTTCTCGACGTGCGAGTACCAGGGCGCGACGTCGTCGTAGCGGATCGGCCAGTCGATGCCGTAGCCGTCGCGCGCCGGCGCCTCGAACTCGTGGCGGCTCCACCGCTGGCACGCGCGTCCCCAGATGAGCGACTTGCCGCCCACCTGGTAGCCGCGGACCCAGTCGAAGGGCTTCTCCTGCACGTACGGGTGGTCGGCGTCCTTCACGAAGAAGTGCGCCGTGTCCTCGCCGTAGCCGGCGGCCTTGCTGATGAGCGGGTTCTCGTCCGCCAGCTTGCGCGGCATCGCGCCGCGATGCGGGAGCTCCCACGGGGCGAGGTTCGCCGTCGGGTAGTCCTTGATGTGCTTGACGTCGCGGCCGCGCTCGAGGACCAGCGTCTTCAGCCCCTTCTCGCACAGCTCCTTGGCGGCCCAGCCGCCGGAGATGCCCGAACCGATCACGATCGCGTCGAAGGTGGTGGCGTCTGCAGGCACGTGATGCTCGGCTCCTGGTCGATGCGTCGCGGAGCTGAAGACGCTCAGCTCGCGTACCATGAGATAGCCCGGGAACCACGCATCCGGCAACCATGGATTTCGCGAAGCCGATCTTTTCGTCGTAGCCTTGGGATCTCCTCATGGAGGAGCCCGCCCGGCCTCGCGCCGCGCTTCTTGCCTCTCCGTCGGGCACAGCGCCACATTCGCTCGCGCCACCCTCCGCTTCCGGGCCTCAGTCGCCGAGCGCATGCCGTCTCGCCATTCCAGCTCCCACCGCGCCGACGCGGCCGACGTCGCGGCGCCCCCGCACGCGCTCACGCGCCGCGCGATGCTCGCGGCGACGGCCAACGCCGGACTCGGCGCGCTCGTCACGAGCACCGGTTGCCGGTCCGTGGCGGCGACGCCGCCTGCCACCGGGCGCGACACGCGAGCCGCCGGCCGCCTCCGGCAGTCCGTCTCCCGCTGGCCCTTCCGCTCCATCCCGCTCCCCGACTTCTGCCGCGCCGCGAAGGCCATGGGCCTCGCCGGGATAGATCTGCTCCAGCCCGACGAGTGGCCCGTCGTGCGCGACGGCGGGCTGGTCTGCTCGATGGGCTACCCGACGGCGCGCGACGACTTCATCGCCACCGGCTTCAACGACCGCGCGAACCACGCGATGCTGCTGCGCGAGCTGGAGGCGACGATCCCGCGCGCCGCGCAGGCCGGCGTGCCCAACGTCATCGCCATGTTCGGGAACCGGCGCGGGCGGAGCGATGCGGAAGGGATCGCCAACTGCGTCGCCGGACTGCGGCAGATCGCGCCGCTCGCCGAGCAGCACGGCGTGACCGTGTGCGTCGAGCTGCTGAACAGCAAGGTGAACCACCCGGACTACCAGGGCGACCACACCGCGTTCGGCGCGGCGGTGGTCCGCGGCGTCGGCTCGCCGCGCGTGAAGCTGCTCTACGACATCTATC
>DATMHT010000432.1:0-1976 GCA_035554795.1 Gemmatimonadaceae bacterium
GGTGTCCAACCTCGACCGTCAGGCCGACGCGACGGCGCGCGCGGTCCGGTCGCTCGACACCCAGCTCGGCGCGATCAACGAGGAGGTCGAGAAGACGAGCGTCGGGCTCACGCGCGCGCAGGACGAGCTCTCGAGCAAGCGCGGCACGCTGCAGAAGCGTCTCGTGGACATCTACAAGCGCGGGCCGCTCTACAGCTACGAGGCGCTGCTCTCCGCGCAGAGCTTCGGCGGGCTCGTCGCGCGCTACAAGTACCTCCACCTGCTCGCGCTGCGCGACCGGTCGCTCGTCCACCGCGTCCAGCTGCTGCGCGACCAGATCGCCCGCCAGCGGGCGACGCTCGTGCGCCTCCAGAACGACATCACGCTCAATCGCGTCGAGAAGCAGCAGGAGGAGGAGCGGCTGCGATCCCTCGAGGAGCAGCGGCAGCACAGCCTGCGACTGACTCAGGCGCAGGCGCGACGTCTCCAGGCGCGGCTCGCCGAGATCGAGCGCACGGAGACACGGCTGGCGTCGGTGATCGGGAGCTTCGAGGAGGCGCGCCGGCGCGCCGAGTCGCGCCGCAACGCCCCGCGCGCGACGGCGAGCACGCTCACCACCAGCGACCTCGGTCGCCTCGACTGGCCCGTGAGCGGTACGATTCTCTACCGCTTCGGCCGCGTGGTGAACCCGAACAACACGACCACCCGCTGGAACGGCATCGGCATCGCGGCGCCGATCGGCACGCCGGTGCGCGCGATCGCGCCGGGTGAGGTCGTCGTGGCCGAGGCGATCGGCACCTACGGACTGACGGTGATCGTGCAGCACGGCGGCGGCGACTATTCGGTGTACGGCTCGCTCAGTCGCGCCGACGTCCGGAAGGGGCAGACGGTGCGAAAGGGTCAGTCCGTGGGTGCGGTCGGCTCGTCGGACCCCGACCTGCAGTCGCACCTGCACTTCGAGATCCGCCGCGGGCGCGGCACGGCGGTGGACCCGCTCGAGTGGCTGCGGGGGGCGAGGTGAGACCGGTGAGCGGTTGGCGGTGGGCGGTGAGCGCCATCGCCTGCCCGTGCGCTCCCCTGGTGGTCGCGTGAGCGTGCCGCCGACTCACGTCGTCAAGCGCTGCGCGACCTGCGGGCGCTTTCGCGGGTACGAGGACGGCGACGCATTCTGCCTCCTCTGCGGCAGCGACGAGCTCGAGGCAACGTGCGGCTGCGGCCGCGCGTACGATTACGCGCTCGCCGAGGACGGCGACCTCCACTGCCCGAGGTGCGGCAAGCGGCTGCGGGGGCGGGCGAGCGAGTTCGAATGAGAGCGGCTCGCGGCCTACAGCGCTCCGCTCTCGGCGACTGCTCGACAGGATGAACAGGATGAACCGGAGGTGGGCGTGCTCTTCATCCCGTTCATCCTGTTCATCCTGTCCGACCGCCTAGAGCCGAGACCCGACCGCCCAACGATACTTTCATGACGACAGACCATCTTCTGCTCGGCGCCCACGTCTCCACGGCTGGCGGCACGGCGGCGGCGCCGCCGCGCGCGAAGGCGATCGGCGCGACGGCGATGCAGATCTTCTCGAAGCAGGCGAACCGGTGGGCCGAGCGCGAGTGCGAGGCCGACGAGTGCGCCGCGTTCGCCTCCGGGCTCGCCGACGCCGGCGTCCGCGCGACGTCGGCGCACGACAGCTACCTGATCAACCTCGCCTCGCCCGACCCGACGCTGCGGGCGCGCTCGATCGCGTCGTTCGTCGCCGAGCTGCGGCGGTGCGCGGCGCTCGGGCTCGACTACCTCGTGTCCCACCCCGGCAACTTCATGGACGAGCGTGAGAGCGGCATCGCGCGGAACGCCGACGGCATCACGGAGGCGCTCGAGCAGGTTCCCGAGGGGACGATGCTCCTGATGGAGACGACCGCCGGCCAGGGCACGGTGATCGGGTCCACGTTCGAGGAGATGGCCGCGCTCATCGAGCGCGTCCCGGCGCGGCTGCGGCATCGCGTCGGCG
>DATMHT010000433.1:0-2130 GCA_035554795.1 Gemmatimonadaceae bacterium
CGGGCGCGATGCGGAACCCGCCGAGCGAGAGCGTGTCGGAGCCGGGCGCGCCGTGCGTCGCGATGCTGAGCACCCAGGGTGTGGTGCGATGCGTGTAGCGGTAGACCCAGACGTTCGGGCTCGCGCTGGACGCGAGCGCCGGCTCGATCGCGGCGCTGGCCGCGGGGTCGAGGATCGTGCGGTCGAAACTGACAGGACGCGAAGTCGCGGTCATCGTGAGGTAAGGAAGTGATTGCCCATTAGAGAGCGGACTTGATGGCCCGCTCACTGTCGTCGGACAGGATGAACAGGATGAACAGGATTGGGCGTGCTCTTCATCCCGTTCATCCTGTTCATCCTGTCGAACAACGGCCGAGCTCCGAGCGCCGCCCTCATTCCCGCAGCTCGGCGAGATCGCGGAAGAGCGCGAGCGCGGCCGGGTTCGCGAGGGCGTCCGTGTTCTTCACTGGACGACCATGCACGACGTCGCGCACCGCGATCTCGCTGATCTTGCCGCTGATCGTGCGCGGGATGTCCGCGACCTGGACGATCCGCTTCGGCACGTGGTGCGGGCTCGCGTGCTCGCGGATGCGGCGGCGGATCGCGTCGCGCAGCGCGTCGTCGAGCGCGGCGCCGTGGCGGAGCCGCACGAAGAGCACGATGCGCGAGTCGCCCGCGCCGAGCGTCTGCTCGATCGCCAGGCTCTCGACGACGTCCGCGATCTGCTCGACCTGCCGGTAGATCTCGGCCGTTCCGATCCGCACGCCGCCCGGATTGAGCGTCGCGTCGCTGCGCCCGAGGATCACGAGGCCGTCGTGCGCGGTCAGCTCCGCCCAGTCGCCATGACGCCAGACGCCCGGGAAGTGCTCGAAGTACGCGGCCCGGTACTTCGCGCCGTCCGGATCGTTCCAGAAGGCGACCGGCATGCTCGGGAACGGCTTCGTGCAGACGAGCTCACCGGGGGCGCCACGCACCGGCCGGCCGTCGTCGTTCCACACCTCGACCGCCATGCCGAGCCCGCGCGTCTGCAGCTCGCCGCGCCAGACCGGCGCGATCGGGTTGCCCAGCGCGAAGCAGGAGATGATGTCGGTGCCGCCGCTGATGCTAGAGAGCCGCGCACGGCGCGCGACGTGCTCGCGCACGTAGTCGTACGACGGCGGCGCCAGCGGGCTGCCGGTGGACAGCACCGCCTCGAGCGCACCGAGGTCGTGGGTGCGCGCAGGCGCGAGCCCTTCCTTCTCGGCGAGCGCGAGGTACTTCGCGCTCGTGCCGAAGACGCTCACGCGCTCGGCGGACGCCATGTCCCAGAGCACCGCCGGCTTCGCCGCCGGCATCGGCGCGCCGTCGTAGAGCACGACCGACGCGCCGAGCGAGAGCGACGAGACCAGCCAGTTCCACATCATCCAGCCGCAGGTCGTGAAGTAGAACACGCGGCTGTCGCGGCCGACGTCGGTGTGGAGCGCGAGCTCCTTCAGGTGCTGCAGGAGCGTCCCGCCCGCGCCGTGCACCATGCACTTCGGCAGCCCGGTCGTGCCGGACGAGTACATGACGTAGACCGGATGGTCGAACGGCAGGCGCGTGAAGGCGAGCGGTGCATCGCCCGCGCCCGCGAAGCTCGCCCAGCTCACGGCGTTCGGCAGCTCGGCGAGGTCCGGTGCGTCGCGCAGGTGCGGCACGACGACGACGCGCGCGATGGACGGGATCGCCGCCGCGATCTCCGCCGTTCGCGCGAGGCAGTCCACCTCCTTCCCCGCGTACCGGTAGCCGTCGGCGACGAACAGCACGCGCGGCGCGATCTGCCCGAACCGGTCGAGCACGCCCTTCACGCCGAAATCGGGCGAGCAGGAAGACCAGACCGCGCCGAGGCTCGTCGCGGCCAGCATGGCGATCACCGACTCGGGGATGTTCGGCACCCACCCCGCGACGCGGTCGCCGACGCCGACACCGTTCGCTTGCAGCGCCGCCGCGACGCGCGCCACCTCGCGGCGCAGCCCCTTGTACGTCAGCGCGCGCTGGCGGCCGCTCTCGGTCCAGAGCACCAGCGCTTCGCGGTCGTCGTCGAAGCGCAGCAGGTTCTCGGCGAAGTTGAGCCGTGCGTCGGGAAACCAGCGCGGGCCGAGCACGGGGTCCGGCGGCGCCATCCGCTCGAGC
>DATMHT010000434.1:0-5296 GCA_035554795.1 Gemmatimonadaceae bacterium
CCGGGCGTGGCGACGGGGCTCGACGCGCTCGACCGGGCGCTCGCGTCGGGAGGGATTCCGCGCGGGCGGCTGACGGAGGTCGTCGGTGCGCGCGGAAGCGGGCGGACGACGCTCGTGCGGCGCGTGGTGGAGCGGGCGGCGGCCGCCGGGTTGTGGGTGGCGTACGTGGACGCGACGCGCACGCTCGCTCCGCGCGACTGGGCGGAGATCGCGGCTCGGCACGAGGGCGTGTGGGTCGTACGGCCGGCCGACCCGGCGCGCGGCGCCTGGTGCGCCGACGTGCTGCTGCGCTCGGGAGCGTTCGGGCTCGTGGTGCTCGATGGGGCGCCGCCACTCTCACGCGCGGTGGCCGTGCGGCTGACCGGGCTGGCGCGCGAGAGCGAGGCGGCGCTGGTGGTGATGGGCGACGACGAGCGCGGCGGCGGGTCGGCGTTAGGCGGTGCGCTGCGGCTGCGGGTCGAGGCGCGGCACGGCGAGCGGCACCCTCCGCACTGGCGCCGACACCGGCAGCACCGGCACTGGCCGCAGCAGCACTCGCTCCAGCAGCACTCGCTCCAGCAGCAGGAGGACGAGCACCAGGAAGAGCGGCGGCATCGGCCGCATCGCCGGTTCGTGGTCGCGGTCGAGAAGGGCGGCATTCATCAAACCGTGGAGGTGAGCTGTGCAATCGCCGTGGCGCGTCGCCTGTGTACGCATCCCGAGGTTCCCGATCGCCGCGGCGTGGGAGGCCGCACGAGCGGGGGACGGGGGACGCGGGACGCGGGACGGGCGACCAGCAGCGGCAGCGGCGGCGGTGGCGGACGCGCAGCTCGAGCTACTCCCGGCGGGAGCCGGCGGGCGACTGCCTGACGAGCACCCGTCCCGCCCCGCGTCCCCCGCTCCCCTTCCCTCCTCGCACTGGGACGATCGCCCGATCGCCCTCGCCGAAGGCGGACGGCTGCGCGCGGTGACGGTGGCGGCGGGCCGCTCGCGCGTGCGGGCGGGGATGACGCCGACGGAGGCGCGCGCGGCGTGCGCCGGTCTCGAGGTGCTGGCGTGGGACGAGGTCGTGCTCGACGCGGCGATCACGCGGGCGACGGCGGCGTTCCTCGTCGCGAGCCCGCAGGTGACGCCGGTGGCGGGAGCGCCGGGCACGTGGTGGGTGGGCGCGAGCGGCTTCGACGCGATCGGCGGCGAGCGCTCGCTCGCGCGGACGCTGGGCCGTGTCGCCCGGCTCTGGCACCCGCGCCCGCGGGTGGCGGTCGCCAGCTCCTGCGTCGCGGCGCGGGCCGCCACCTGGGGCGACGACGGCCGAGCGGCGAGCGAGGCGCGAAGGAGCTCGGGGAGCGACGATTGTTTCGACGCCGTGATCGTGCCGCGCGGTGGGTGCGCGGCGTACCTCGCGCCGGCGCCGCTGTCGTTCGTGCCGATGGACGCCGAGCTGCGGGCATCGCTCGTCGCGTTAGGCGTGCGGACGGTGGGCGCGTTCGCCGCGCTCGACGCGGGCGACGTCGAGCGGCGGTGGGGACCGGCGGGGCTCGCGGCGTGGCGGCTGTCGCGCGGCGACGACCCGCGTCGTCCGGTGCTGACGCGCGCCGACGCGGCGCGCTGCGTGAGCGTCGAGCTGGCGATGCCGGCGGCGGCGATGGAGCCGGTGCTCTTCCTCGTGCGCGCGGCGCTCGACCGGCTGGTGCGGGAGCTCGTCGCGGACGGGCGCGCCGCGGCCGCGGTCGCGATCACGCTCACGCTCGACGACGGGCGCGGCTCGGCGCTCCCCGCGGGCGGAGTCGCCCACACGGTGACACGCGAGGTGCGGCCGGCGCGGGCGCTCGCGCGCGTCGCCCCGCTGTTCGAGCGCTGCCGCTCGCTTCTCGACCGCTGGCCGCTCTCGGCGCCGGTGTGTGGAGTGATGGTGGCGGTGACGGCGACGGCGCCGCTGGCTGGCGAGCAGGGGAGCCTGCTCGACGCGGCGTGGCGCGACCCGGCCGCCGCCGATGCGGCGCTCGAGCGGCTGCGCGCGGAGCTGGGACCGAACGTCGTGGTCCGACCCGTGGCGCTGGACGCGCACCGCCCGGAGCGCGCGGGCGGATGGGTGGAAGTGGGAGTGGGCGGGGGGAGCGGCGCGGAGCCGGGCGCGGCGACGACGACGTCGGTGTCGCCGCGCGCCGGGGGGCCCCCCCCCAACGAGAAGTTGCAAAACAACGACGGCTCCGGCGTCACCACACCCACGCTCGTCGGCGCGAAATCACCCGACGGCCCGCGGACGCCCGACGACGAGACACCCGCGGAGTGGGCGGCGCTGCGGTTGCTCGACCGGCCGGAGAGCATCGAGGTCGAGTGCGCGTCGCCAGCCCCCGACACGCCGGTCGCGATGCGCTGGCGTGGACGGCGCGTCCCCTTCGACCGCGCGGAAGGCCCCGAGCGCCTGTCGGGAGACTGGTGGCGCGACGGGTACCGTCGCGACTACTGGCGGTGCGAGGGCGAGGGGAGCGAGTTCCTCCTCTTCCTCGAGCGCCGCGCCGGCACCGCCGATGCCGGCGCGCCGAGCGGGGCCGCGCGGTGGTGCTTGCAGGGGTGGTATGACTGAGGGCCTAGGGCCCTCCGACTACGTCGAGCTCCACTGCCACTCGTCCTTCTCGCTGCTCGACGGCGCCTCCGCGCCCGAAGCGCTCGTCGCCCGCGCCGCCGCGCTCGGCCAGCGCGCGCTCGCGCTCACCGATCACGACGACCTGGGTGGCGCCGTGCGCTTCGCCCAGGCCGCGCACGACGCGGACGTTGCCGCGATCATTGGAGCGGAGCTGACGGTGGAAGAGCCGGGTGGCGGGTGGCGGGTGGCGAGTGAGCATACCCGTGAGACGTCCCGAGCGGCCGTTGCCACCCCCTACCCCCCACCCGGCACCCGGCTCCATCATCTCGTTCTTCTCGCCGAATCGCGCGACGGCTACGCGAACCTCGCGACGCTGATCACGCGTGCGCGCATGGACCGGCCGCGCGGGTCGCCGGCGGTGAGCTTCGATCTCGTCGCGCGGCACGCGGCGGGATTGTACGCGCTCACCGGCTGCCCGCGCGGCCTGGTGCCGTCGCTCGTCGCGCGCGGCGACGTCGCGGGCGCCCGTGCCGCGCTCGGCCGCCTCGCCGACATGTTCGGTGGCCGCGTCGCGGTCGAATGCTGGGACCATCACCTGCCCGAGGAGCGCGTGCTGGTGCGCGAGCTGATCCGGCTGGCGCACTCGGTGGACCTCCCCTGGGTCGTGACGAACGACGTCCACTACGCCACCGGCGCGGGACGCGTCGTGCACGATGTGCTCTGCTGCCTGCGCCACGGGCGCGCGCTCGACGAGATGGGGACGCGGCTGCGGCCGAGCGGGGAGTGGCGGCTCAAGAGCGCAGCCGAGCTGCGGCGTCGCTGGCGGCACGCGCCCGAGGGGCTGAAGGCGACGCTCGCCATCGCCGAGCGGTGCGCGTTCCGGATGCAGCAGCTGCGGCCGTCGCTGCCGGCGTTCCCGCTGCCGCCGGACACGACCGCGGACGAGTACCTCGCGGCGCTCGTGCGGGCGGGCACGGAGGAGCGCTGGGAGGGCCGCATGACGTCCGCGCACGTGCGGCAGATCGAGCACGAGCTCGCGACCATCCGCCAGCTCGGGCTCGCCGGCTACTTCCTCATCGTCTGGGACATCGTCCGCTTCGCGCGCCGCGAGGGGATCCTCTGCCAGGGACGCGGCTCGGCGGCCAACTCCGCCGTCTGCTACTGCCTCGGCATCACCGCCGTGGACCCGGTGGCGATGGGACTGCTCTTCGAGCGCTTCCTGAGCGACCAGCGGCAGGAGGCGCCCGACATCGATCTCGACTTCGCGCACCGCGAGCGCGAGCGCGTCATCCAGTACGTGTACCAGCGCTACGGACGCGAGCACGCGGCGATGGTGTGCGAGCAGATCACCTACCGCGGCCGCAGCGCCGTGCGCGACGCGGCGCGCGTGCTGGGCTTCTCGGTCGCGCAGGCCGACGCGCTGAGCACGACGAGCGACCGGTTCAGCGCGCGCGCGACGGCGGCGGCGCTGCGGGCGGGCGCGGCCGGCGACGACTCCGCCGCTCCCACCGAGCCGGGCGCGTTCGTCGTCTACGGCTCGCCGCAGTCACTCGACCCCTCCCCCGCGGCCCGCGTCGCGGCGCACGCGGCCACGCGCCGCGACGCGGACAAGGCGGCGCTCGCCGCCGCGCTCGGCCAGCGCATGGTCGGCGGCACCGAGGCGACGACGCGCGCGAACGCGGTGAAGGCGGCGGCGCGGCGCGCGGACACCGGCTGGCTCGACCCTCACGCCGCCGACGACCACGTCGAGCGCCGCAACCCGACGACCGCCCTGCGCGCCGAGAGCAGCTCCCCGCTCGCGCGGGCCGGCCTCGATCCCGCCGACCGGCGCGTGCGCGCGCTCGCGGAGGTCGTGGACGGGCTGCACCAGCTCCCGCGCCACCGCTCGATCCACGTCGGCGGCTTCGTCCTCACGCGCGAGCCGCTGTCGCGCGTCGTGCCGATCGAGCCGGCGTCCATGCCCGAGCGCACGGTCATCCAGTGGGAGAAGGACGACCTCGATCCCGTCGGCCTCGTCAAGATCGATCTGCTCGGCCTCGGCATGCTCACCGTGTTGCAGGACTGCCTCGCCTACGTACGCGCGACGCGCGGCCTCGCGCTCGACCTCGGCCGCCTCGACATGCGCGACCCGGCCGTGTACGACGACCTGTGCCGCGCCGACACGATCGGCGTCTTCCAGGTCGAGAGCCGCGCCCAGCAGAACACGCTGCCCCGGCTGAAGCCGCGCTCCTTCTACGACCTCGTCGTCGAGGTCGCGCTCATCCGCCCCGGGCCGATCCAGGGCGACATGGTGCATCCGTACCTGCGCCGCCGCGCCGGCCTCGAGCCGGTCGAGTATCCGCACCCGGCGCTCGAGCCGATCCTGAAGCGGACGCTTGGGGTCCCACTGTTCCAGGAGCAGGGGATGCAGGTCGCCGTCGCCTGCGCCGGCTTCTCGCCCGGCGAGGCCGACAACCTGCGCCGCGCGATGGGGCACAAGCGGAGCCGCGAGCGCATGGCGGAGCTGTGCGAGAAGCTCGTCGCCGGCATGGCGCGCAACGGCATCCCCGAGGAGACGGCGCGCCGCGTCTACAACCAGATCAACGCCTTCGCCGACTACGGCTTCCCCGAGTCGCACGCGGCGTCGTTCGCGCTCCTCGTGTACGCGTCGGCGTACCTGCGCCACTACTACCACCCCGAGTACCTCGCCGCGATGCTCAACGCGCAGCCGATGGGCTTCTACGCGCCGGG